>JAIESI010000205.1 GCA_019746135.1 Xanthobacteraceae bacterium | reverse complement strand
GCGGCGCTGGCGGCGCACGCTGCTGCGGCCCTCGACGTGGCGCGAGATCGCGGCGTTCCGCCGTTCGCTCAAGGCCAGGACCTTCGACGAGATCGTCGATTCGCAGGGCCTGCTCAAGTCGGCGCTGATCGCGGGTTACGCGCAGGGGCAGCGGCGCGGCTATGACCGGAATAGCATCAAGGAGCCGGTGGCCTCCTGGTTTTACGACATCAAGCATCCGGTCGAATGGCAGCAGCACGCGATTGCACGAAACCGCGCGCTGACCGCGGCGGCCTTGGGCTATGTCAGCGCCGGCCCGCCGGATTTCGGGCTCGACCGCGGCAGCCTCGCGCAGAGCGCGGCCAAACCTTATGCGACCAAGCCTTATGCGACCGAGCCTTATGCGACCAAGCCTTATGGCGTTCTGCTGCACGCGACCGCGCAGGCGTCGAAGGAATGGCCGGAGGAGAACTGGCGGATGCTCGCGGCCGCGCTCGGCGGCGGTGAGTTCGACCTTGTCGTCCCGCATGGCAATGAGGCCGAGCGCGCGCGCGCCGTGCGTATCGCTGAGGCCTCGCCTCGCGCGCGGGTGCCGGAGCGGCAACCGCTCGATCAGGTGACGCGGCTGATGGCCGGCGCGTCGTTCGTGGTGGGCGTCGACACCGGGCTTCTGCATCTCGCCGCGGCGCTGGGCGTGCCGCTGGTTGCGATTTTTCTCGGCAGCGAGCCCGGGCTGACCGGGCCGATGGGGCAGGGGCCGATGACTGTGCTCGGCGCCAGGGGCGCGCCGCCGCCGGTCGCCGAGGTTGTCGAGGCGGTGAAGCGGCTTGTGGGAAGCTGAAGCTGCCGTATCTGAGGCCGCCTTATCAGCCGTACTAGATATCCCATGGGATTGTCTGATCTGATGAGATGTGCTGCGGGCCGTCATGCCGGCCGCCGGCCACTTCGGTCTCTCCGTGCTGCGTCCGGCGGACATTCTCGACAAGGTGCGACGATGAGCAAAGCAACCTATCCTCTCAAACTGCCCGCCTCCGTCAAAGCCGCGGCCGCCAAGCTCGCGCGGGAAGATGGCGTGTCGCTGAACCAATGGATCGCAGCGGCGGTGGCCGAGAAAGTCGGAGCGGTCGAGACCGCCGCCGAATTCTTCAAAAAGCGTGCGGGGAAGGCCAAGCCAAAAGATCTCCTGTGGTTCCTCGATAATGCTCCGGCGAAGCCACCGGTGCGCGGCGACGAAAAACGAGGATAGCCTCCATCGGCGTGTCGGTCGTTACGCCGGAAGCGACGCCGCGATCGGCGGCGCAGCAACAGAGCGCGCCTCTCCAGGACCTGCGCATCGACGAGCGGACAGCGCGCGTTCGCGTTGCATTTGCCCGCGATGTGCTGTCCCATGGGCCGGTCTCGAGGTCTTTTGAACCAGAACAACAAATGGGAGGCTGCGCCGTGGTCCGGACCCTGTCGCTGTTGATTGCGATGCTGAGTGCGAGCGTCACCGCGGCGCTGGCGCAAACTTATCCCGACCGGCCGGTGCGCGTGATGATCGGCTTCGCCGCGGGCAGCGGACCCGACATCCAGGGGCGCACGGTGTCGACCGAGCTCGGCAACAGCCTCGGCCAGCAGTTCTATGTCGAGAACCGGCTCGGCGCGAACGGCACGATTGCGGCGCGCGCGGTCGCGACCGCCAGGCCCGACGGCCATACGCTTCTGTTCTCCAGCTCGTCGATCATCTCGACGCCGTGGATCTACAAGAGCCTCGGCTACGACACGCTGACCGACCTGCGGCCGATCGCGACCGTCGGCGAGCTCGACGGAATCTTCATGCTGGTCGACGCCAAATCGCCGATCAAGACGCTCGCCGAATTCATCGAGCTGGCGAAGCGGGAGCGGGTGCTCTACGGCTCGCCCGGCGTCGGCAACGGCCTGCATCTCGCGACCGAGATCTTCGCCAAGAAGGCCGGCATCAAGCTGCAGCACGTGCCCTACAAGGGTGCGTCGGAGGTGATGACGGCGCTGCTTGGCGGCAGCATCAACGTGATGTTCGTCACCCCGCCGTCGTCGATCGGGCTGATCAAGGAGGGCCGGGTGCGGCCGCTCGCCTTCACCGGCACCAAGCCGTTCCCGCTGACCCCCGAGGTGCCGCTGATGAAGGACATGCTGCCGGGCTACGAGTCGCAGGGCTCGTGGGGCATGTTCTTTGCGCCGGGCAAGACGCCGGACGAGATCGTCACCAGGCTCAACGCCGAGATCCGCAAGGCGCTGCAGGTGCCGCAGGTTGCCGGCATCATGCAGCGCGACGGCTATGTCCCCGACAACCGCGACGCAGCGGCTGCGGCCGCGTTCTTCCGCAAGGAGGTCGCGGCGGCCGAGGAGGCGGTGAAGGCCGCGGGGATCGAGCCGAATTGATTGTCCTCGATCGGGTCTCGTGCGGCTTCTCCCAATGGGGACATCCCAGGTTGCGGCCTGCGGCGTTTCGTGGCCTCGCGACTGGATAGCGGTGCGCTGCGCTTGGGGATGCGAAGCGTCTCCCGGGGGCTTTCCGTCGCTGTTGGAGCACAAGCGGACGTGAGGCCCGACCATCGCTCCCGAGCCAAGGGCATCAGTGTCGGGAGCGGGTTGGATCTGGATCGATATCCGGGTATGATCCGGGTGCGATATTTTATGGTCAGGTCTTTTGAGGCCCGCCATGACGATACGCCCTCTCATTCTCATGCTCGGCATTTGCAGCGTCACGGCCCAGGCCGCAAGTGGCGCCGATGTGCGACGTACAAAGTTTGCCGATGGCCTGTTGGGAACGTGGGCGCTGAGTCAGAGCGCGTGCGAAAGCATCGACAGTTCCAACGTTTTGATTTCGGAGGTCCAGTTCAGCAATTCTGAAGGCAAGTGTGACGTTCAATGGATCGTAGAAAGGCCTGCTGCACATGGTGCGACATACGGTGTCCATGCGAACTGCAGCGATCCGAAGCAGCCGGACGGTGCGCGCGCGGCGGACTTCATATTTTGGCTCCAGGATAAAGACCGGGCCCTGATCGGAAAGACATTCAACGACCTGAAGGCGTATCAACGCTGCACGGCGAAGTGACGAAACCGGCGCCGCAAGCCTCGGCCGGAATCGCAGCTTTATCAGGAAAGGCAAGGGCAGCAGCCCTCAGGCGCGCTGACGGTTGCAGCCCCGTCGACGATCGCAAATGGCGGCAGCAAGCGCGGTATCGATCGACAAGGTTGGCCTTGGCGTGGGCCGATCTGTGAGGACCCGGCCTATCCCACCGCGCGCAGCGTCTTGCCGCCCGAGCTCACCGGCTTGCCGCTGATCAGGATGAACGCGACCACGCAGTCTTCCTTGCCGCGATTGACCCAGTTGTGAATGGTGCCGCGCTGCACCAGCGCGTCGCCGGCCTTGAGCTTCACCACCACGCCGTCGTCGAGCTCCATGTCGATCTCGCCGGAGATGACGACCGCATAGTCGATCGAGTCGGTGCGGTGGTTGCGCGGCACGACGCCGGGCTCGTAGCGCACCACACGGAACACGGTGCCGTTCTCGACCGTGGTCTTGAACGTGCCGGTGGTTGGATCGGTGCTGCCGTCGTTGTCGACCGGAAAGCCTTTGGTCGACCAGACCACGCAGGACGACACGCCGGGGCGGCTGCTGACCACGTTCTGCACCGGCTCGTCGATCTGGACGATCGCCTTGCCATCCTTGTTGTGCCCGGTGACGACGCGGCGCATTTGCAGCTTCATGGCGGTGTCCCTGTTATTGGTTGAAGACGGAACTCGGCGTCAGGCCGCGGCGGCCCGCATGTTGCTCTTGAGGAACGCGCTGAAGATTTCGACCAGCCGCGGCTCGACGCTGCGCCATTCCTCCTGGTCCCAGTCATGCAGCAGCTTGTCGTCGGGAAGCTTCCGCACCACGTCGTCGTGGAATTCGTTGTTGGGGAACAGGGCTGCCGCCTGGCGCGCGGTGACCGGCGTGTGGACCACGTCGTTGCCGGCGATCAGACACACCGGCGCGGTGACGCCGCGAAGCTGCGCCTCGGTGGCCCCGACGATAGGCAGCGTCGCCGACTGCAGGAAGCACTCGCGCCAGAAAGTCATCACCTTCACGAATTCGTCCGGATCGATCTGCATCAGCCGCTCGCGGTTTGCCGGCCGCGCCTTGATGCACCCGGCGAAATGCTCGGATTCGCAGATCGCCTTCATGCCACCGGCACGCACGATCTTGATGAAGCTGCCGTAGTAGTTCTCGGCAAGCCGGTCGACCGCGTGCTGGCCGCCGGTAAGCCGCCACAGCAGCAGGCCGCGCAGCGCCTTGGGGTGTCGGAGCGCAAACACGATGGCGAGCCGCGCGCCCGCGGACGAGCCGCCCACGACAATCGGCAGCGCATCGAGTTGCCGGGCAAGCTCGTGCAGGTCGTCGGCCCAGACCTCATGCTCGGAGCCCGAGCCGTCGAACGCGACGTCCGAGGCGCCGCAGTTGCGGCGGTCGTGCAGCAGCACGCGGTAGCCCTGGGCGGCGAGCGCGCTTGAGATGCCGCGCAGCTCGGCGAACGAGCGGCGGCTCCCCGGCGTCAGCGCGATCCAGGGACCGGATGCGCCGATCACCTCGTAGTTGATGTGAACGCCGCGAACGAGTGCTTCAGCCATGACACTTCACTCCGCTGTTGGGAGAGTTCTCGCAGCACGCGCCCCGCCGGGCAAGCGCGTGCGGACCGCAAGCCCTATGCAAGAGCGACAGAGCAGCGGTAACGTACGGCGGAGTTACTTGGCACTGATAACATGGACGTTGCTCTCGAACCGTCATCCTGAGGTGCTCGCCCGCAGGGCGAGCCTCGAAGGATGAACGGCCATGCTGGTGCGCCATGCGGGCCGTCGCCCTTCGAGGCTCGCCGACTGTGTCGGCTCGCACCTCAGGGTGACGGGGAGAGTTTCGTGTCGAGCGGTTCGAGCTTGAACCCTATGGTGCCGCGCCCGCCCGCTTGCTCAGGATCGTCTCGATGAACGCCGAGAGATCGCCGCCGGCAAACAGATAGCCGTCGATGCCGGCGTTGCGTGCGGCCTCGATGTCGGTGTCCTTGTCGCCGATCAAAAAACTCCGCCGGCTGTCGACCGGCCAGTTGGCGATCAGGTCGAACAGCATGCCGGGACGGGGTTTCCGCAAGCTCGAATCCCAGGCATATCCCGCGAACTTGCTGTCCGGGTGGAACGGGCAGTAGCGCGCGTCGTCGATGCGCGCGCCCTCCTTGGCAAGCTCGCCCGCCATCCAGCCGTGCAGCTTGAGCAGGTCGTCCTCGGTGAACAGCCCGCGGGCGATGCCGGACTGGTTGGAGGCGATGAACACGAGATATCCGGCCTCGTTCAGCCGCCGGATGCCGGCCGCGGCGCCCGGCATGAAACGGAAGCGCTCGATGGTGCCGACATAGCCGTCGTCGTGGTTGATCACGCCGTCGCGGTCGAGGAAGGCCGCGGGCTTGCGTGCCGGTAAGCGCGTATACGCGCGTCTTTCACGCGCTATGGGCGCGGCCATGGCGTCAGCCCTTGGCCGCCGCGCCGAACAGCTCGCGCTCGACCAGATGGCAGATCGCGTGCGCGGCGGTGATATGGATCTGCTGGATCAGCGCGGTCTCGGTTGCGGGCACGCCGATCGTCACGTCGCACAGCGCGTGCATCGGCGTTGCCGCGTCGCGCGTCATGCCGACGTTGACCACGCCGAGCTTGCGGGCGGCATTCAGCGCCGCGACGATGTTCGGCGATTTGCCGGACGTCGAGATGCCGATGAACACGTCGCCCGCGCGTCCCAGCGCGGCGACCTGCCGCGCGAACACCTGTTCGAAGCCGTAGTCGTTGCCGATTGCGGTCAGCGCCGAGGTGTCGGTGGTCAGCGCGACCGCGGCGAGCGGCGCGCGGTCGTTGACGAAACGGCCGACCAGCTCGGCCGCGATGTGCTGCGCGTCGGCGGCGCTGCCGCCGTTGCCCGCGAGCAGCACCTTGCCGCCGTTCTTGAGCGAGGCGGCGATGCGTTCGGCGGCCGCGATCACCGACGCCATGAATTTTGCGTCGGCCGACGCCTTCTCGACCGCCTGCTGCGAGCGGCGGAAGAAGGCTGCGAGTTCGTCGTTGCGGGTGTCGGCCATGTCAGGTTCCGGCCCGGCGGAGCCGTGCCTCCAGTACCGGGCAGGGCGCTCCCGCGCAAGGTTTCGTGCTGCGAGATTTCATGCTGCGAGTTCTCATGCGGGCGCGGCGACCTTGCCGAGCGCGCGATGCACCGCGGGCAGCACCTCCGCCGCGGGGATGTCGCGCATGCAGCGATGATGCTCGAGGCGGCACACCGGCTTGTGGCAGGGGCGGCAGGGCACGTCGGTCGTGGTTTCGATGGTGGCGGCGAGCGGGTTGAGCGGCGCCCAGTGCCACGGGCTGGTGGGGCCGAAGATGCCGACGGTCGGCGTGCCGATCGCGGCCGAGACATGCATCAGGCCGGAGTCGTTGGAGACGCAGGCCGCGGCGACCTTGAGCGCAAGGATCGCGTTGCGCAGGTCGTTGGAGGTGAGGTCGCGGGCATGCGGCCCCACGGCCTCGACGATTTCCTTGGCAAGCGGCGCCTCTGTGGGGCTGCCCAGCACCCAGACCGAACAGCCTTCGGCGATCAGCGATCTCGCGAGCTCGGCGAAATAGACAACCGGCCAGCGCTTGCTCGGCCCGACCGCGCCGGGCGCGAAGGCAATGACCGGGCGGCCGTCGCCGGCAAGGCCGCGCTTGGCGCGCCATTGCGCGGCGTCGGCCGCGGGCACGTTCAGGCCCGGCTTGGGCCAGTCCTTGGGAACGGGTGTCCCCTTCGGCAGCGTGAGCGCGCCGCAGCGGTCGATCATGCGCGGCAGCTTCTTTTCGCCGAAGCGGATGTCGTTGAGGAGGCCGAAGCGTATCTCGCCGGCAAAGCCGGTGCGCTCCGGAATGCCGGCGAGCCAGGGCGCCAGCGCCGATTTCCAGGTGCGCGGCATCACCAGCGCGCTGCCGTAGCGCTCGGCGGCGAAGCGGTCGGCCAGCGCTCTGTGCTGGGCGAAGGCAAGCTGCTTGCGCGGCAGGTCGCAGACGATGCCCTTGCGGACGCCGGGCATGTAGTCGAGCAGGGGCGCGCACAGGCTGGTGGTCAGCACGTCCACCGGCCGGCGCGGCCAGCGCTCGCTCAGGAGTTTCACGACCGAATGGCAGCGGACGAAATCGCCGATCCACATGTAGGGGATCAGCAGGATCGGCGAATCCTCTGCCAGAACGGCTGAATTGGCATTCATTGTTTGTTGGTCCACCCGCAGGCGGTAACCTGCGCGCCGGGGGCCTGTCCAGTCGCCACCCTCGGTCATTCCGGGGCGGCCCGAAGGGCCGAGCCCGGAATCCAGACGCAAACGCTGAATTCTGTACTGGATTCCGGGCTCGCGCCTGCGGCGCGCCCCGGAATGACAGGGTTTGGGAGCCAAGTTGCGTGGCCGTCCGGACTGGGGCAAAGGAAGGCCCGAACTTCAGGGGATGGCAAGAAAAGGCACAGGTCGGGGATGCTCCTGGTCACGGGCGGCGCCGGATTCATCGGCTCGAATGTGGTCGCGGCCTTGAACGAGGCCGGGCGGACCGACGTCGTGGTCAACGACGTGCTCGGCACCGACGAGAAATGGCGGAACCTGGCCAAGCGGCGGGTCGCAGACATGGTCGGCACGCCCGACCTGTTCCGCTGGCTCGAGGGCCGCAAGCTCGACGCCGTCATCCACATGGGCGCGATCTCCGACACCACCGCGCGCGACGCCGACCTGGTGATCGAGAACAATTTTCGCACCTCGCTGCGCCTGCTCGACTGGTGCACGGCGGCGCGGGTGCCGTTCATCTATGCCTCGTCGGCTGCGACTTACGGCAACGGCGAGCAGGGCTTCAGCGACGACTGGACGCCGCAGGCGTTGCAGGAGCTCAAGCCCCTCAACCTCTACGGCTGGAGCAAGCACCTGTTCGATCTCGCTTTGGTCGACCGCTTCATGAAGAAGGAGAAGCTGCCGCCGCAATGGGCCGGGCTCAAGTTCTTCAACGTGTTCGGCCCGAACGAGTACCACAAGGGCGAGATGATGAGTCTCGTCGCCAAGCGCTTCGAGGACGCGAAGGCGGGGCGAACCGTGCGGCTGTTCAAGTCGCATCGGCCCGGCATCGCCGACGGCGACCAGCGCCGCGATTTCATCTACATCGACGACGCGGTGGCGGTGGTGCGCTGGCTGATGGAGACGCCGAACGTGTCCGGCATCTTCAATGTCGGCACCGGACAGGCGCGGAGCTTCCGTGACCTGATCACCTCGCTGTTTCGTTCGCTCGGGCGGGAGCCTGCCATCGAATACATCGACATGCCGGAAAGCATCCGCGGCCAGTACCAGTATTTCACCGAAGCCAAGGTCGATAACCTGCGCCGCGCCGGCTACAACGCCGGCTTCACCTCGATCGAGGACGGCGTCAGTCGCTACGTGACCCAGTTCCTCAACACCGCAGACGCCTACCGCTAGTGACTTTTCCAATGTTGAAACACACTGCTCTATCCCTGTCCTCCTCAAAGGGTGTGGAACATTGATCGGTTCGGACCGCTGTCGCCGGGAGACTGGATCGCCCGCCGGAGCCTGTCATCGGGCCGCGCTTCGCGCGGACCCGTTGGCGGGCGATGACGGCGGTGCAAATGTCGCCCCATCACAGGTGTCATGCCCCGCCATAGCCGTCCAAAGGACGGCGTCGCTTCGCTCGCCTATGGCGGGGCATCCAGTGCTCCGGGATACGCTCCCGAAGCTGGTAAGTGTTTCGCGCTCTCTAGCCATTTCCTGACGCCGCCGCATGTTCGATTTCGAAAAACGCTTCGACGAGATCGGCCGGCAGACGGTGCTGTGCATCGGCGACCTGATGCTCGATGCGTTCGTCTATGGCGACGTCTCGCGCGTCTCGCCGGAGGCGCCGGCACTGGTCATTCGCGTCGGCAGCGAGGACGTCGTCGTCGGCGGCGCGGGCAACGTCGCGCGCAATATTGCCAGTTTGGGTGCGGATGCGCTGTTCGTCGGCATTGTCGGCAACGACAGCCACGGCAAGAATTTGCAGAAGGTCCTGGCGCACAAGGGGAGCGGCATCACCGCGCGGCTCGTCGTCGACAGGTCGCGGCCGACCACGCGAAAGCTCCGCTTCGTGTCGGCGCATCATTCGACGCATCTGCTGCGCGCCGACTGGGAGGTCGTGTCGCCGGTCGACGCGAAGACCGAGGCGCAACTGATCAGGTACGCGCTGGCGCTCCTGCCCAAGGCGCGGGCGGTGGTGCTGTCGGACTATGCCAAGGGCCTGCTGACGCCGAAGCTCATTCGCACCGTGATCGCGCGGGCAAAGAAGCTCGGCAAGCCGGTGGTGGTCGATCCCAAGGGCATCGATTATTCGATCTATCGCGGCGCGACCATCATCACGCCGAACCGCAAGGAGCTGGGCGAGGCGGCGCATATGCCGGTCGGCACGCTCGACGAGGTCGCCGCGGCGGCGAAGTCGCTGATGAAAGCGGTCGGCAGCAAGGCTGTTCTGGTCACTCTCAGTGAAGAGGGCATGCTGCTCTGCGTCCGCGGCGTGGACCCGGTGCATGTGCCGGCCTATTCGGTGAAGGTCCGCGACGTGTCCGGCGCGGGCGACACGGTCGCCGCCGTGCTCGCGGTGATGCTCGGCGCCAAGGCCGATTTCGAGTCGGCGGTGCGCGCGGCCAATGCCGCGGCGTCGGTGGTGGTCGGCAAGGCCGGCACCGCGACGGTCGGGCCGTCGGAGCTGCGCGCGAGGATCCTGCCGTCGGCAACGCTCGCTGCCGAGGAGAAGATCGTCACCGACTGGCGCGACATCGACGCGCATCTTGGGCAATGGCGCGCGGAAGACCTCCGCATCGGCTTCACCAACGGCGTGTTCGACCTGCTGCATCCCGGCCACATCAAGGTGCTGGCGCAATCGCGCGCTGCCTGCGACCGGCTGGTGGTGGGCTTGAACAGCGACGCCTCGGTGCGGCGGCTGAAGGGCAAGGACCGGCCGATCCAGACGGAACTGGCGCGCGCCGAGGTGCTGGCGGGCCTTGAAGCGGTCGATCTGGTCATCATCTTCGGCCAGGACACGCCGCTGGAGCTGATCAAGCGGGTGAAACCGACCGTGCTGGTGAAGGGCGGCGACTACCGGCCCGATCAGGTGGTCGGCCGGGAACTGGTCGAGTCGCTCGGCGGCAAGGTCGTGCTGGTCGACCTCGTGCCGGGCTTCAGCACCACGCGCATCGTTGAGAAATCGCGCTCGCGCAAGCGGCGCTAAAGGATGTTCGCTTGAAGCAGTCGCGCAACATAGGCGGTCTCATCCCTCCCCGCGAGGGGAGGGTCCGCGCGAAGCGCGGGGGTGGGGAGAAGCCTCCGTTTCTCGCCGGCTTCTCCCCACCCGGCCGCTTCGCGGCCACCCTCCCCTCGCGGGGAGGGATGGCACCACCCGTGTCGCTGGCGATTCAATCCCACCGGAACACGCGCTAGATCATCGAGACCGGACGTGGCGATTCACCCATCGCAGCAGGAAGAAGAAAAGCTCGTCCGCGAGTTCTTTCAGGGCGATGATTCCGGCTTCTACGTCGAGGTCGGTGCCAACCATCCGACCGACGGCTCGCAGACCTGGCACCTCGAACAGCTTGGCTGGACCGGCGTGCTGGTCGAGCCGCAGCCCGACCTTGCGGCGTTTCTCGTCACCATGCGCAAGACCGCGAAGGTTTTCCCGGTGGCCTGCTCCTCGCCGGACAATGCCGGGCAGATGATGTCGCTCCATGTCGACGGCGCCCGCTCGGGCCTCAACCGCGAGCGCATGGCGCCGGGCTCGAACACCGAATACGTGATCGCGGTGCCGACGCGCACGCTCGACAGCATTCTCGAAGAGGCGCAGGCGCCGGCGCCGATCGATCTGCTCTCGGTCGATGTCGAGGGTCACGAGCTCGAGGTCTTGAGCGGCTTCGACTTCAAGCGCTGGCAGCCGCTGCTGCTGCTGATCGAGGATCACGTCGGCACCTTGCAGACCCACCGGTTTCTCAAGGCGCGCGGTTATCGGCTGATCCGCCGCTTCGGCAACAACGGCTGGTATGTGTCGTCCGAGTCGAAAGCCCAGCCTTCGGCGGGCGACCGCTTCGAGATCCTCCGCAAATACTATCTCGCGCTGCCGTTCCGCGTGCTGCGCAACTGGTGGCGGCGCATGCGCGTGCTCTATTCCGACCTGTGGGCCGGGCGGTAGCGATGCGTAGGGCGCAAATATTGTCGCTTGGCCGCACCATTGGTTGTGTCGCTTTCATCCTGGCATCGTCGCCTGCTTGCGCCGATGTCATGGAGCCTGGCCTGTGGAAGATCACCACGCGGATCGAGACCGGCGGGGCGGTGAGCCCGCCGCAACAGTCGGCGAAATGCGTCACGCCGGAGCAGGCGAGCGACGTCGCCGCGACCCTTTCGCCGGCCCCGCGCATGGTCAATTCCGAATGTGGCGCCGTCGAGCGGAGCCTCGAAGGCACGCGGCTGCGCTGGAAGCTCGTCTGCACCGGCCAGCTCAACATGGAGCTGACCGGGGATTACACGTTCATTGACCCGCAGCACTATGCCGCAACCGTGTGGACGCGCACGGCAATGGCGGGCAGACTCATGAGCGAGACGCGGACCACGCTCTATGCGGAGCGGGTTTCGGAGTGTCCGTAGCTTTCCCGGTCCGCGTTAGTCTTACTGCGTCAGAAGGGCTGAAGCGCTGGTGCCGTCGCGGGGTTGGTTGGAAATGAGGGTGGCGTAGTCTCCGAGATGTTCAACCTCGAATCATCCGGCGTTG
>JAIESI010000212.1 GCA_019746135.1 Xanthobacteraceae bacterium | reverse complement strand
TTCCCGAAAATGCCAGAAAACCGGCGCGCACCGCAGCCCGACCGTGCAAAGACAGTGTGAGATATCCGGGCTAGGCCCCCCGCATCCATGAGACGGATGCAGCAGGCAAGGTCGTACGGGCGTCGCCTGCTGCAAGTCATCATGCATTGCCGGGTCAAGCCCGGCAATGACTCGCGGAGAGGGCGGCGGAACAGCCGGACCAGCCCATGCGCGCTACGTAATATCCTTCGCGCTGGTCTTGTCCTCGAAGATCGAAATCTGCGGCGCGGCGCCGGCAAAGCCGAGCTCGTTCCAGCGTGAGGCCACCTGCTCGTAGGTCTTCTTGTCGAGCTTGGTGCGCGGCGAGAACGACTTGATGTGCTTGTAGTCCATGCAGGCGTTGATCAGCGCCTTCGAGCCCCACGGGCGGATTTCCGGCGGGTTGAGGCTCGGGTCGAGGAACGTGCTCCAGGTCTCGCGCAGGATGTCGATCGACTGCGCCGGCCGCGAGCGCGTCGCCATCGCCCACAGCACCTGGCCGACATTGCTCGGGTCGATGTCGTCGTCGACGACGATGATGTATTTGCCGAAATAGGCGCCGGCGGTGCATTGCGCGGCGAGCGCCATCACCTGCGCCGCGTGGCCGGCATACATCTGCTTGATCGAGACCACCGTCATGCCCCAGCCCGCGGCCTCCGGGATCGACCACACGCCCTGGATGCCCGGCACGCCGAGCTTCTGCAGGTCGGCCCAGATGCCGGCGGAGCGCACGGCGGCCCAGAACAGACCGCATTCGTTCGACGGTCCGTCCGCCATCAGCGCGCAGGTCAGCGTCGGGTTGTTGCGGTAGCGCACGCGCTCGACGCGCATATAGGGCGTGGCGCCCGACGGCCGCCCGTAGTAGCCGGTGAACTCGCCGAACGGTCCCTCGGCGAAGGTTTCGTCCGGATAGAGATGGCCTTCGATGATGATCTCGGCATGCGCCGGCAGCGGCAGGCCGGTGAGATCGGAGTTGAACAGCTCGATCGGCGAGCCCTTGATGCCGGAGTAATATTCATACTCGCTCTCGGTCTTCGGCAGGCTCATCGCGCCGACCAGAAACAGCAGCGGGTCGATGCCGTAGGCCGCGGCGATCGGCGCGGGCTTGCCCATCTTCCACCACTTGTCGCGGTCGTTGCCGCCGTCCTTGCCCGGCGAGGTGTAGACGCCGATCTCGCGCGGCCCCTTGATCATCATCCGGTAGGTGCCGACGTTGATGCGGCCGGTCTCCGGGTCCTTGGTGATCACCGAGTCCGCGGTGCCGAGATACATGCCGCCGTCGAGCGGCCACATCCGCTGCGCCGGGAACATGCGGATGTCGATCTTGTCGCCTTCGACGATGTTCTGGTTGCAGACCGCGACCTCCGCCGGCACCGTCACCGGCGCCATCTTGCGGCCGAGCCGCTTCTGCAGAAGCTGCACCGCCTGCAGCGGATGATCGACCGGCTCCTCGCCGATCATCAGGCAGAACCGCGACAGGTTGCAGCCGATCATGTTGTAGAGCGCTTTTTGCCCGGGATGACCCTTGATGTTCTCGAACAGGAGCGCCGGGCTTTTTTCCAGGCCCACGAGATAGGTGATGTGGGCGGCTTCGAGGTCGCAGCTCACCTCCGCGGTGATGCGCTTCAGCTCGCCCATCGCCTCGGCCTTCTCGAGCCAGATGTCGAGATCGCTGGAGTTGCGCCGGTCCGCGCTCGGCCTGTTTTTCGGCTGCTCGACGGTCTTGGCTTCGCCGCCAGCGCCTACGCTCATCTCCATAACGCCACTCCCTGCCTTTGCTGGCGGCGATTCTAGCCAACCATGCGAGCAGGGTCACGGGCGCGTCGTCGCAGAGGGCCCTGCGCCCGGCGCAGTCAGGCCAAAGTCCCGCCGCCGTTCATCGGCGCGTACCGGGGCGTACCGCCCGGACCACCGCCAGAATTAAACCGATCGGAAGGATCAGGATCGCGGCCGCTGCCGCCGCGATGCCGTGCAGGAAATCCCAGCCGCCCCGCCCCACATTGAGCCACGTGGAGCCCATCTGGAGCAGCGCCAGGCCGATCGCCGCAAAAATACCGATGATCAACCACGATGGACGCACGCGCCGGGGCGCTGCGTCCGTTATCCGCGCAGCACGCCGCCGGTGCGCTTGGACACCTCGGCCACGAGCTTGGCCGAGAGCGCGTCGATCTCCTGCTCGGTCATGGTCTTCTCGCGTGGCTGGATCGTCACGGCGATCGCAACCGACTTCTTGCCGGCCTCGATGCCCTGGCCCTCGTAGACGTCGAACACGCCCACGCCCGCGATCAGCTTCCGATCCACCGCCTGCGCGGTGCGGACGATGTCGGCGGCCTTCACCGCGCGATCGACCACGAAGGCGAAGTCGCGCGTCACCGGCTGGAACTGCGACAGCTCCAGCACCGGCTTGGCGCGCGTCGCCTTGGCCTTGCCTTCCGGGATGCGTTCCAGAATCACCTCGAACGCGACCAGCGGGCCTTCCGCGTCGAGCGCCTCGAGCATGCGCGGATGCAGCTCGCCGAAATGGCCGAGCACGTTCTGCGGGCCGATCTGGATCGTGCCCGAGCGGCCGGGGTGGAACCAGGCCGGCCCGCCGGGCACGACCTGCAGCGCCTGCGCCGGCGCGCCGGCGGCGGTGAGCACGGCGAGCGCGTCGGCCTTCACGTCGAAGGCGTCAACGATTTCGGCCTTGGCCGACCAGTGGCGGCCGAAGCCCGAGGGCTTCGCCAGCGCGCGGCGCACGCCGGTTGCGGCCATGAGCTGGTCTTCCGGCTTGTCGCCCTTGAAGATCTGCCCGACCTCGAACAGCGCCGTATCCGGGAAACCGCGGTCGGCGTTGCGTTGTGCCGCCGTCACCAGCCCCGCAATGAGGCTCGGCCGCATGTCGGACAATTCGGCTGCGATCGGATTGGCGAGCGCCAGCTCCTGCTGCCCGCCGCCGAACAGCTCGGCCTGCGGCTTGGAGATGAACGACCAGGTGACCGCTTCGGTGAACCCGCGCCCCGCCAGCGCCCGCTTCGCCTTGCGGGTGCGGACCTGCGCGGTGGTCAGCACCGGCTTTCTCGGCGCGTCGCCGCGGTCGAACGGCGTCGAAGGAATCTGATCGACGCCGACGATGCGGACGATCTCCTCGACGATGTCGGCCTTGCCTTCGATGTCCGGCCGCCACGACGGCGCGGCGACCTTCACGCGGCGGTCCTGGCCCGCGACGGCGAAGCCGAGCTTCTGCAGGATGCGCCGCATCTCCGGCAGCGGCAGCTCGAGGCCGGCGAGCCGCTTGAGCTCCGTCGTCGGGAAATCGACGATCTTGTCCGGCGTTTCCACCTTGCCGGCGACGGTGACCTCGGACGGCGTGCCGCCGCAGAGCTCCAGCACCATCTGCGTCGCCAGCTCCAGCCCCGGCACCATGAAGTTCGGGTCCACGCCGCGCTCGAAGCGATAGCGCGCATCCGAGTTGATGCCGAGCTTGCGCCCGGTCTGGGCGATGTTCAGCGGGTCCCACAGCGCCGACTCGATCAGCACGTCGGTGGTGTTCTCGTCGCAGCCGGAATGCTCGCCGCCCATGATGCCGGAGAGCGATTCCGGGCCGCTGTCGTCGGCGATGACGCACATGGCGCTGTCGAGCGTGTAAGTTTTTCCGTCGAGTGCAAGAAGCGTCTCGCCGTTCTTGGCGCGGCGGACGACCAGGTTGCCCTTCACCTTCTTGGCGTCGAACACGTGCAGCGGCCGGCCGCGGTCGTAGGTGATGAAGTTGGTGATGTCGACCAGCGCGTTGATCGGGCGAAGGCCGATGGCCTTCAGCCGCTTCTGCAGCCAGTCCGGCGACGGGCCGTTCTTGACGCCGCGCACGAGGCGCAGGCCGAACGCCGGGCACAGCGGATGGGTCTGGCCGAAGTCGAGCGTCACCGCGACCGGGCAGGGGAACTGGCCCTTGATCGGTTGCGGCGTGCGCTCCTTGAACGCGCCGAGATCGGCCGCGGCGAGGTCGCGCGCCACGCCGTTGACGCCGGTGCAGTCCGGCCGGTTCGGCGTGAGGTTGATGTCGATCACCGCGTCGTCCAGCCCCGCGTATTTCGCGAAACTCTGGCCAACCGGCGCGTCGGCGGGCAGGTCGATGATGCCGTCGTGGTCGTCGGAGATCTCGAGCTCGGCCTCCGACACCAGCATGCCGCGGCTTTCGACGCCGCGGATGGTGCCGACCTGCAGCGTGATCTTCTTTCCCGGCACGTAGGTGCCCGGCGGCACGAACACCCCGGTCATGCCGGTGCGCGCATTCGGCGCGCCGCAGACCACCTGGATCGGCTTGCCGTCGCCGGTGTCGACCATGCACACCCGCAGCCGGTCGGCGTTCGGGTGCTGCCTCGCATCGACCACCTTGGCGATGACATAGGGCGCCAGCAGCTTGGCCTTGTCGTCGACGCTCTCGACCTCGAGGCCGATCATCGTGAGCTTTTTCACGATGTCGTCGAGCGAAGCATCGGTGTCGAGATGCTCCTTCAGCCAGGCCAGAGTGAACTTCATGTGCTGAGCCCTCCCGCCAGCGTCGGGAAGTCGAGCGGCCGGAAGCCGTAATGCGACAGCCACCGCACGTCGGCCTCGAAGAACGCGCGCAGGTCCGGCATGCCGTATTTCAGCATGGCGATGCGGTCGATCCCCATGCCCCAGGCGAAGCCTTGATACTCGTCAGGATCGATACCGCAGTTGCGCAGCACGTTGGGATGCACCATGCCGCAGCCGAGGATCTCCAGCCAGTCGTCGCCTTCGCCGAACCGCACCTCGCCCTTGTCGCGCTTGCACTGGATGTCGACCTCGAGCGAGGGCTCGGTGAACGGGAAGAACGACGGCCGGAACCGCATCTTCACGTTGTCGACCTCGAAGAACGCCTTGCAGAACTCTTCGAGGATCCATTTCAGGTGGCCGAGATGCGAGCCCTTGTCGATGACGAGGCCCTCGACCTGATGGAACATCGGCGTGTGCGTCTGGTCGCTGTCACTTCTGTAGGTGCGGCCGGGAATGATCACGCGGATCGGCGGCTTCTGCTTCAGCATGGTGCGCACCTGGACCGGCGAGGTGTGGGTGCGCAACAGCACTCGCGAGCCGTCGGACTTCGGATTGAAATAGAACGTGTCGTGCATCTCGCGGGCCGGGTGGCCCTCGGGAAAGTTCAGCTTGGTGAAGTTGTAGTCGTCGGTCTCGATGTCCGGTCCTTCGGCGACCGCGAAGCCCATGTCGGCGAAGATCGCCGTCAGCTCATCGACCACCTGGCTGATCGGATGCACGCGGCCCGCCTCGGCCGGCGCCTCGCGCACCGGCAAGGTGACGTCGATGGTTTCGGTCGCGAGCTTGGCGTCGAGCGCCGCGCCCTTGAAGCTGTCCCGGCGGGCGTTGAGCGCCGCGTTGACCCGGTCCTTCAGGCCGTTGATCGCGGGCCCCTGGGTCTTGCGCTCATCCGGGCTCATGCTGCCGAGCGTCTTCAGCAGAGCGGTCACCGAGCCGCTCTTTCCAAGTGCGGAAACCCGCACGGTTTCGAGCGCGGCCTCGTCGGCCGCGGCGGCCACGGCGGCGGAAATCTCGCTTTCCAGGGCGGCAATGTCGGTCATTCAAACCTCGTGAAAGACGGCCGGTTTTGACCGTCCTGCGTCGTTTTGGTCAAGCCTCTCATTCCCGGCCAGCCGTGACAGCCGTCATCGGTCATGAGAAAATTGTCCCCGGGTGGACGCAACGAGGCTGAGTGATGCTCCGTCGCACGGTTTTGGCCGTTTCGGCCACCCTTATGCTTGCCGCACCCATATTGCCCACGTCCCTTCAAGCCAAAGACTGTCCGGTCCAGGACGCCGGTTGGGAGGCCCGCGAGGAAGCGATCCGCACGGCGCCCACCTGCAAACAGGCGATGGAAATCATGCAGGCCTGCGCCTATGGCGCCGGCGGCGACACGGGCTTGGGCGAGGCGGTCCGCGAGCGCTGCGAGCCGGAATTTCTGCCGAAGCTCCGCAAGGCGCAGAAGCGCGCCTACGATCGTGAGCAGAAACGCTGCGACCGGAAATTCGCCCGGCAGAGCGGCACCATGTACCGCTCGTTCACCGCGTTCTGTCAGGCGCAGAGCACGGTGGCCCATGCCACGAGGTTCGGTGCCACCGCGAACGCAAAGGCGAAGAGGTCGCCTTAGGCCGGTCTTCTTAGGCCGCCTTGGGCAGCGCCGCCTTGGCCTTCTCGACGATCATCTGGAATGCCGCCGGCTCCGCGATCGCAAGCTCCGAAAGCACCTTGCGGTCGACCAGCACGCCGGCCTTGGCGAGGCCGTCGATGAACTTCGAGTAGTTCAGGCCGAACGGCCGCACCGCGGCGTTGAGGCGCTGGATCCAGAGCGCGCGGAAGCGGCGCTTCTTGGTCTTGCGGTCGCGGTAGGCGTACTGCATCGCCTTTTCCATCGACTGCTTGGCGATGCGGATGGTGTTGCGGCGCCGGCCGTAGTGGCCCTTGGTCGCCTTGAAAACCTTCTTGTGCTTGGCGTGCGAGGTGACGCCGCGTTTGACGCGAGCCATGACTGATCTCCTGAACGATTAAATCTGCAACGAAAGCGAAACGCGCGGCCGCAAAGGCGGCCCGGCGCGTCAGCCGTTCGGCAGGAAATACTTGATGATGTTGTCGCCGTCGGCCTTGAACATCACGCGGGTGCCGCGGTGCTGGCGGATCTGCTTCTTGGTCCGCTTGATCATGCCGTGGCGCTTGCCGGCCATCGCCGACTTCACGTGACCGCCGGCCGTGATCTTGAAGCGCTTTTTAGCGCCCGACTTGGTCTTGAGCTTGGGCATTTTGATCTCCTTCGGTTCGGCTTGAAGACACGGCAAAAGCGCCGGTCGTGCCGGAAATGCTCGTTCGAGCGCGCTGATGGATCAGCTTCGCCGCCACGGCAGCCCTTGTTCAGCCGGGCGGCGAGAGGCCGGGGTTATGGCAGAGGCAGGTCAGAATGGCAATCCGGCCGCTACGGGACGCGGGGCGCTAAAACGATACGGAAGTCCTGATAATGCTTCCTCAATGCCATGCGAACCACGACTAAAATCCATGCCAGGCCGATGATCGCCCCCAAAACCCCGGTGTATATGGGATCGAACGGGATTTTCAGAATGCCAGCCCCGAAGCCGACGATGAAGCCCGCCACGGCTCCCAACAAAATCGACCCGAGCATTCCTCGCCAGAACAAAAGCCACCATACCGAAATCACCCGCCGCCACGTCGCTTCAAGCTCCGGCATTTGAGCCCCCCTATGTCCTCGCCCCCGCTCGACGATATCTGGACTGGGGCCAAAAACGCAACCGGCGCGTGTATGGTACCCGCGCCGGTTTGGGGCATTCAGGCAATACGATAAGGGGTCTCAGCGCGGCGCCAGCACCATCACCATCTGCCGGCCCTCGACCCGGGGCTCGGATTCGACCTTGGCGAGCTTGTTGGTGTCTTCCTTCAGCCGGTTGAGCAGCTGAACGCCCAGCTCCTGGTGGGCCATCTCGCGGCCGCGGAAGCGGAGCGTGACCTTGACCTTGTCGCCCTCTTCGAAGAAGCGGTGCATCGACCGCATCTTCACGTCGTAATCGTGGTCGTCGATCATCGGCCGGAATTTCACTTCCTTGACCTCGACGACCTTCTGTTTTTTCCGGGCCTCGGCCTGCTTCTTCTGCTCCTGGTACTTGTACTTGCCGTAGTCCAGGATCTTCACGACAGGCGGCGTGGCGTTGGGTGAAATCTCGACCAGATCGAGGCCGGCCTCCTGGGCCTTGGCCAGAGCTTCCGAGATGGCAACGTTCCCGAGGTTGTGACCGTCCTTGTCGATCAGGTGAACCTCACGGACACGAATGTCTTCGTTGATGCGCGGGCCGTCCTTCTGGACGGGTACGGGCGCTCTCATAGGTCGGCGAATGGGGCAAACTCCTTGCTGTTGCGAGAAGGCGTAGAATCGGGATTGGCGGCTGATAAGTCAACGCCGTTGAGGACCCAACTGACCCGATTTTACGCGGTTTTTTGCCGTGCGGCGGCTTCTGCGTAAAGCTTGAGCGTGAGGGCGGTGCTGGCTTCGGCGTTGAAATGACTGCGGACCCAGACGCGCCCGCGGGTTCCGATCGCCCGCTGCTCGTTCTCCGGCATCGAGAACAGCCGGACCAGGGCGGCGGCCAGCGCGTCGGCGTCGCCGGTGGCAAACCGCATCCCGGTGATCCGGTCGTTGCCGACCGCGGGCGCGGCCAGCACCACGTCGGGGCCCGCGCCGAGATCGGAGACGATCACCGGCCGTTCCATCGCCTGCGCCTCGAGCAGCGCGCGCTGCACGCCCTCCGGCTGCACCGCGGCCGAGACGGTTACCATGGCGGCCGCATAGGCCGCCGGCAGGTCGTCGATCGGCCCCGACATGCGGACGACGTCGTTGGCGCCGGTGGCGAGCACCCGGTCCCAGATTTCGCCCGCGTAGCGGCTGCCCTGGTCCTCGGCGGCGAACACGACGACGAAATCCTTCACGCCCATCGCCTTGAGCCGCTCCACGGCCTCGATCACCACGTGATGCCCCTTGCGGCGCAGCATGCGGCCGGTGACCAGCACGATGCGGTCGCCGTCGCGGATGCCCCAGAGCCGGCGAACGGTGGCGACGCGGTCGCGCGGCACGGAGGCCGGATCGAAGCGTTCGGTGTCGATCGAGAGCGGCACCACCGCGATCCGGCTCCACGGCGTTCCGTAGCGGTCGTTGATCAGCTCGGCGAGCTGATCGCTCACCGCGATCACCGGCGCGCCGCGCGCCATGACGCCGTTGTAGATGCGCTTCAGCGCGTTCTGCTCGCGGAAGCCCTTGTACCAGGTGGTGACGAACGGCACGCCGGTCATGCGCGATGCGAGCCAGGCGCTCCACGCCGGCGCCCGGCCGTGCGCGTGGATGATGTTGCAGCGGCGCTCGCGCACGATGCGGTTCAGCGCAAACGCGTTGCGAAGCATCGTCACCGGATTGTGGCTCGCCATGTCGAGCTCGATGCAGGCCGCTCCGGTCGCCTTGATTTCGTGGACGAGGCGTCCACCACGTGAAACCACGACCGGATCGTGGCCGGCGGAGGCGAGAATGCGCGTGAGCTCGACCGCACCGGCGTCGGCTGCGCCGGCCTGCAAGGTCGGCGTGGCGATCAGGACGCTGAGCGGCTCGAAGTCGATCGGCGCGACCGGCGGCGAGATCGTCCGAACGCTGTTTGCCGCCGCTTTGAAATCGATATCGGGACTGCGATGGTCGGCTAACGGCGGCTCAATCGACTGCGATGACACCAAACACCTGGCATGTGAAAATGAGGCGCTCTTGCTGGCGCTCTATTGTGATACCGTCGTGATAGTCGGCTTTGCCGCATCAGGCAACGGCGCGCCGGTCACGCTTTGTTGCTCAATCCCCGGTCTCGAGCAGCGACGCATAGATCTCGAGCATCGCGGCGGCCGCGCGGTTTGGCGAAAACATGTATTCGGCGAACTGCCGGGCCCGCGCCGCGTGCGCCCGGTGGTCGTCGGGGTCGAGTGCCACTGCCGCCGCAATCGCCTTCGCCAGCTCCGCAGGATCGCCGGGCGCGACCTCCCAGCCGGTGCGAAGCTCGTCGGCCACGCGCGGCGGGGTCATCATGTTTTCCGGCAGCGGGCCGACCGAGGATGCGACCACCGGCAGCGCCATCGCCTGCGCTTCGGCCACCACGCGTCCATACACCGGCGGCGACGTGTAGGGCACGACGACGATGTCGGAGGCGGCATAGCAGGCCGGCATGTCGGCGTGATGGCCGACCATGCGGCACAGCGCGTCGACGCCCGCGGCCTGCGCCTCCTTCCAGAATTTGCGCGCGAAGCGGCGGTGCATCCGGTCGTCGCCGACCAGCACGAAGGTGACGCCGCGCATGCCCTCGTCGGCGAGAATGCGCGCGGCCTTGGCCAGCACCAGATGCCCGTTCCACGGCGCGATGCGTCCGGGCACCAGCGCGATGCGGACGCCGTGCGGAATGCCCCAGACCTGGCGCAGGTTCGCCACGCGCTCCGGCGGCACATTCAGCGGATTGAAGCGCCTGAGATCGATGCTGCGCGGCACGACGCTGACGCGCTCCGGCGGGATGCGGTGCCGCTCCATCATCGGCCGGGCGCTGAACATCGAATGCGAGATCACCCGGTCGCCGCGGCTGAGCGCGCCGAGATAGAACGCGGCAAGCCACATCCGCTTCGGCGGCAGGTCCGGCAGGTCGGTGATCAGGTGCGCGCCGTTGCGGTCGGTGGCGATCAGCGCGCTCCAGGCGGCGCCGGCGTTCTTGGCGTGCACGATGTCGACGCGCTCGGCGGCGAGGAATTGATCGAGCGCGTCGGCATTGGCGCGAAGCTTCGTCGGGTTGATGGTGGCGCTCACGAGCGGCAGCCATTCGCCGCCGAAGCTCTTCAGCTCGTCGACCAGTTCGCCGCGCTCGCCCGCGACGATCGCGCGGGCGCCGACCTGCACCAGCGCGCGGGCGGCGCTGATCGTGGTCCGCACCTGCGAGGAATCGCGGAGCGCGGTCACGATCTGCAGCACCGTCGCGCCCGCGAGCGTGCGGGGCAGCACGCGCTGCTCGCTGCTATCGGCGGTGATCGCCATCGATGATCGCCATGGTGCTGGCCATTGAGCTTGCCATGCGTCGGCCCGGCTCTTCCCCCGTCCCCCGCCCGCACCCCTCTTGCGTTCGGCGGCGGCTTGCGGCGAAACACAGGGTGCAAGACCGCCCGGTTGTCCGCCAACCCGTTCAGATACAAGACGTTATGACATGAGCGAACCCTCCTTAACATCCGTCACCGTGGGGGCCGGCGCGGCGGCGCGGCGCATAGCTGTGCGGCTGCGCGAGGGCGCGGCGCCCGGCGTGTTCTGGCTCGGCGGGTTCAAATCCGACATGCTGGGAACCAAGGCCGCGGCGCTCGACGCGTGGGCTGCCAAAGCCGGGCGGGCCTGCACCCGCTTCGACTATTCCGGCCACGGCGAGTCCGGCGGCGCTTTCACCGACGGAACCATCGGCCGGTGGCTGGAGGAGAGCGTCGCGGTGTTCGAGCGCTTCGCCAGCGGGCCGCAGGTGCTGGTCGGGTCCTCCATGGGCGGCTGGATCGCGCTCCTGCTCGCGCGCGAGCTTCGGCGGCGCGCCGCGGCAGGCTCGAAGCTCGCCGGCATGGTGCTGATCGCGCCCGCCGCCGACTTCACCGAGGAGCTGATGTGGAAGCGGTTCTCGCCGGAGGAGAAGCGCCAGATCGAGACCACCGGCTCCTGGCAGCGGCCGTCGGACTATTCCGCAGAGCCCTACGTCATCACCCGCGGTCTGATCGAGGACGGCCGCAAGCATCTCCTGCTCGGCGGCCTGATCGAGACCGGCTGTCCCGTCCGTATCCTGCAAGGCGTGCAGGACCCCGACGTGCCGTGGCAGCACGCGATGGAATTGTCGTCGCGGCTCGCCCGCGACGATGTGGTGATGACGCTGGTCAAGGACGGCGACCATCGCCTGTCGCGCCCGGAGGATATCGAGCGGCTGATCGTGGCGGTGCAGGAATTGTCAGGCGGGTAGTCTAAATCGTGTTCAGTTTGGATTGAATCGTCAGCGACACGGGCGGTGTCATCCCTCCCCGCGAGGGGAGGGTGGACGCGAGCGAATGCGAGCGGCCGGGTGGGGAGAAGCCTGCGAGGAACGCACCATCTCCCCACCCGGCTCGCTGCGCTCGCCACCCTCCCCTCGCGGGCTACGAGATTCACACATTTCGGAGTCTCCAGCCATGCTTGATGGCGTGGAACTGAGTA
>JAIESI010000196.1 GCA_019746135.1 Xanthobacteraceae bacterium | reverse complement strand
GCAAAGCCGATCGACCGTGGGTCCAAAACCGCCGCCGCCTGATCCATCAGGCCGTCACCAAGAATTGGCGATAGCTCGTGTGGTTCTCCGATTTCTCTCTCTTTCATCGCGCTCTCGGCATCCAGACAATGATTTCCATTGAGCGTGAAGTTGCCCATCGTGATCGATTCATTTTCAATAGACCGTTCGGTGGCGTAGACCTTCGCTTCGGACCCTCCGGAACGGAAATTCCGAAGATTGATTGGAAACTTCGCACTATTTGCTGGCTCGACTACGACGACCCATTGAGCCCTGCGATACTTGACGATGTGAGAACTGTCGCCACCCGCGCGAGCGACGGCAGCGCCCTAGTGGTTACTGTCCAGTCTCACTCCCTTCCGGTTATTGATCCTGATGGCACCGGAGAGTTCAGGGAGATACAAACAGTAGACGAGTACAGGTCGGTGATGGGCGCAAACCGAGTTCCTGCCGATCTAAAGATGAGCGACCTTTCAGGCTGGAGGTACGCGTTTACGGCAAGGCGAATTATTCATGCCGAAATTGTTGATGCCCTAGCTGCCGTGAACGCTTCCAGACCACCGGCTCAGCACCGAGAGTTCCATCAGTTCATGTCGTTGGAGTATGCGGACGGCGTTAGGATGACAACAATTGGCGGAGTCTTTGTCGATCGAGGACAACGCTCAGTCTATAATTCTTGCGCGCTCGACGAGCTTTTGTTCTACCGTGCCCAGCTAGACGCGTTTCGGATCGAAGTGCCGAAGCTAACGCCGAGGGAAATGAGAATGCTCGAAGGTCGCCTACCCGTTGGCGATCCCTCAACAATAGACCCGCGACCCATGCCTCCAAAGGACGCGGTTTCCTTTGCGAAACTTTACCGATACCTTCCAATATTCGCCTCGTTCGAACCCTAGGCACCCGTGCTCACTAAGCACGTCACGCCGCCAGCGGCAACGCCTCACGCTCCAGCTCAATGCGCCGCAATGTACGCCCTCAGAGCGATTCGACCGCCGATGTGCGGTGCCCTCCTGTTCGTAGGCTCTTTCTTGAGCTTGACGCTACTGTTTGCGCGAGCGTCTAGCGACTGTACAGTGGGCGAATGTTCGGCTTCTCCAAAGCACCCGATCCTAAGCTTGTGGCTGGCGCTAACCAGCTTGCTGCGGAAGCTGTTCACGCTATCGCAGGAAGCCTGAAAGACGGTCGGCTAGACTACAAAGATTTCGCCATCAGGCTTGACGCTCCAGGAGCGCGCGAGGGGCTCAAGGAAGCCTTCCTCAGGAAGCGCGCAAGGCTGTCATTGAATGAGCAGAATTGGATTGAGAACCTAAAGACCTTGAACGAGGAACAGAGGGATCTGCCAGCAGCAGGAAACGAATTCGACATCGCCGCCTTCCTAATTCTTGGTGGCCTGCTGAAGATGAATTCAGTGTGCAAGATCGCGCTCGGTTTTCCGAAGCATCAGGAACTCCGCCGCACCGCACTGGCTATGCTGGGCACGAACGGGACTGCGTTAGACCACATCTTTGACGCTGACTTTGCGAGTCGTCATGCGTTGGACGCCGGACCGTCAGTGGAACTGTACAATGATTTCCCGAGTATCAGTGCGTTCTTCAACAAGGTGCTAGGGGACTGAGACCGGAATTACGCCGCCAGCGGCAACGCCTCACGCTCACGCCTCACAGCACGCAGGTAGTTCCCAATCGTCTTGGGTGAAATCCCCAACGCCCTCGCCATCTCCACCGGGCGCATGCTGTCGAGATTCGCCTTCACGAACGCGATGCGAGATTGCCGAACGGATTTGCTCGGCGGCTTGGCTCGTGCGGCTTTCGGCTTTGCCTTGCCGGTCAGGTGTGCTTCCACACGCTCACGGGCACGAACCTGAATCTGGCGTACGCGCTCGCGGGAGACTTTCTCCGTTTGCGCGATTTCCTCCAATGTCAACGGCGACTCACTGAGTTCTCGCAACTCCAAAATCCGGCGGTCGCGTGGCTTCAACGTCGCCAGCGCATCCGCTAGCGCGTCCGCGTCGGCTGTCTTGTCTTCTGCGGCGATAAGCATGTCATCGGCGGCAACAAGAGACGTGTCTTCCAAGTGATCTTGCAAGGTATCTTGCGCCGCCGTGCCTTCCTTGTTGACGACGTGAACATTGAGCGACAGGTCAGATAGAAGACGTACGTTCATCTCCACCACAACATCGGCAGGGATTTTTAGTTCGGCGGCGAGCGCCGCAACTTGCCCCGGTGACAGGTTTGCGCTGTCGATGCCAAGGCGCGCTTTCGCCTTGTTCAGGTTGAAAAACGCCGTCTTCTGCGCTGCCGTCGTGCCGACGCGAACCAATGATTTCTGCGCCAACATGAACTCGCCAATCTCGGAACGAACCCACCATGCAGCGTATGTGGCGAACCTACCGCCGTTGGCGCGCTCCGGCCGGTATCGGTCAATCGCTTTGAGAAGTCCGATGGTACCGCACGAAATGAGGTCGTCGATAGAGTGATAGCTTTGGAACTTGCCAGCGTAGGCCATCACCAATGGCAAGTGTGCGAGTACGATTCTGTCACGTGCTTTGGCATCGCCGTTGTGAGCGCGCGCAAGCAAGTCTTGCTCTTGCTCCAGAGTGAGAAAGCCGACTTTCTTGGCAGCATCGATAAGCGGTGCGGTAGTCATCTTCGTTGTCCAATGGGCGCGGCGCTGTTGTGGTGGTGACGCCGCGCCCTACTGTGCGTCTCGTGATTGTCTGGTCAGGCAAAGCCAACGGGGACGCGCGAACAGGCTCTCACACGCGCCCGCGCGTCCCCTAGATCCCTTCGCTCGGACTTGGCCCGCCTTTGCGAAGGGAAAGAGAAAAAGCCACGCGCCGAGAAGCAAGCAGCAACGGCGCGTGGTAGTTTACCGAGGGGGAAAGGAAACCCTCGGCCCGTGAACTTCATGCGTCGTTCGCTTTCGGCATCATCGCCGCTCTACGCGCGGCCCGGCGTCGGGCGCGCAGTGATGTGCCGTCTTCATCCTTGTTGCCGATAGGTTGCGACTCTGGACAATCGGTCGTCCCATCGCAGAATTCACACGGCATTCCGCGTTGGCGACGTTCACATGGGCATTTCAAGCCTTGGCGCGTCATGCCGCCTCCATCATGCCGTGCGTGTAGTTGTTTTGCCGCTTGGCCTTCTCCCGGAACACACGCAAGCGCGCGACTTCGACAAGCGCAACACCGGGGTCGCACGCGTAACGCGGCCCGCTTGGTCTAGCGATGTAGCAATTGGAACGGCTCCAGGCCTTCGAACTGTCGTAGCGGTACAGACGCAGGTTGGTCCGTTCACGGTGCGGGATGCCGTCGAGTACGGGCGATACGTCAGCGGCAAAGCGGTCGAACTCAAACCAAGCCGGGTCTACAAGCTGGTTGGCGAACGCGGCGGATGCCATCAGAGCGCTGTGAAGTTTGCGAATGTCCATTGTGAGTCTCTCAAGTCAACGGCAGGAAGAAGCCGCCGAGTCCGCCCTGCCCTTCATCGTCTTGGTCAATGAGAATGTTGTCGGTGGCCGTCATGAACTTCCAAGCCATGTAGTACGCCGCCGCGCCCGAACCGGAACCGTTGACGCCTTGGTCGCCATCCTTGGCGGCGGTGAACGATCTAGGATCGATCACCGATGCGCTGTTGTTTCCGGTGTTGTGATAGAAGGCGAGCACCAGCGCAGGCGCACCGCTGACGACAATGACCGGACCAACGGGGTTGCCCGACGTAACACCAGCCGGAGTTGCGCCCGTGCCGTCGCCCACGCCTGTTCCTGGCGAGTAGATCGGGTTCGTCGCCGATCCAACGGTTGCGATGGCGCGATTGCCACGGAACTGAAGACACGCCTTGCCCATGTTGAAGTTGCCCGCTGACGAACCTGTCAGCGTCGCGCTGTCTTCAGCGCCGGTCGGAATCTTGGTCGAAAACACCCAGCGGCGCGCTGTATCGATGTCCGATTGAAGTTTCTGTGTGAAGCCAGACGGAATGACGACAGTAGCGAGGCCAGCCGGGCTGGTCTTGATGTTGAAATCGCAGAACACCAACAGGTCGCCCGCCTCAATCGCGCTTGGCGCGGTCACGTTGGCCGAACCGGCGCTTGTGGTTGCGTCGATCAGCGTCAACGACGTGAGCGGAACGCCGTGTTTGAAGCGGCACGGCAACGGCGTGAGAGGGAAATGGGTCATCACTGCATCGCCGTGACGCTCAACATCGTCACGCTTCCCGAGCGGGCAACGGTGCAGAAGAACACGTGGCCGTTAGTCGTGGTGAAGTCGTCGCCGACTTTCTTCGTGAAACCCGACGTGGTGATTGCACCCGCGCTGCTGTTGTTCGTGATCTTCAAGAAGATCATGCCTTCGCCAGAAGACGGAGGCGCAAGCGTGAAGGCACCGTTGTTAACGCAGTGACGGAAGTTGGCGCTGAAATCGAGCGTGAAGGTGCCGGACGATTTCGTGCCGTCGTCCTTTGACGTGGCAGTTAGGCCTAGATCGTCGTCTAGCGTCGCCGCGCCGGTGAGGGGCACGTAGAACTCTGAAATCTCCGCTGCCAGGGCGTCGTCGTCGGCCAGCGTGAGCAGACCGCGACCATATGAACTCGTGGTCAGAGCCGCGATTGCGGTCAGGTCAGAGTCGAGCGGCTGTAGCGTCTCGATCTTGTCGCGCACAGCGTTCTTAGTCGGAACCGAGAGGTCGCTGTTCCAGCCCGTCGCGTCGTACGCTTCGTCGGAAACGGTCACCGAACCGACGATGTCGATGTTACCCGTGCCGACGATGTCGAAGCCATTGATGTCAAGGTCGCCGCCCAACTCAGGGTCGGTGTCTTCCACGACTTCGCTGATGCCGGTTCCGGGGAGTGGAATGTTGCTCCAATCGACTTTGGCCAGCGATCCGTCAGCGAGGTACACAAGCAAGTAGTCGCCCGCGTCGGGGGCCGCTTCTGTTGCGATGTCAGCTAGGGCGATAGCGACAATGGCCGATGCCGAGTCATCCCACGCAAGCACGCGGTCGGCGTTCGGATCGGCAAGGGTTAGGACCGAACGTCCGCCCGCTGTGGTAGTGAGTGCGGCGATTGCATCTAGGTCAGAGTCGTAAGCTTGAACGAGGACTCCAATATCGACCGCACGAATGAAATCTTCGGCGGCCTCGAAGGCCATGGACTGCAAGTTGTCGATTAGCTCTTTGTCGGCGGCGGATAGGACGCCTGCGTTTTCGTGGTCGGCCTCCGGAATCTCTGCATCGTCGCCGTTGTCGTTTTCGATGGTGACGGTTGTGGAAGTCAGCGACACGGACAGGTTAGTCTCGCCGCCCGGCCCGCCGCCCGATCCAAGCTCACTCCACTCAGACCAAACGGAACCGTCGTAGTAGCGGATAAAATCTCCGTTGCCTTCGAGACTGTGCGCCGTTTGGTGGACACGGCGGTCGGTGTCATCACGTCCGACCAAGACGAAAATCACAAACAGGTCGCCCGCGTCTTCGGGGCCGTTGGACGGCGTGTCAACGCCGTAGGCGCCCGGACTGCGCAGCGTGTCTGCGTCCTTACCAACAGACAGACGGATCTTGTTTCGCAGCAATCTGCCGCCGCCAACACTCATAGGAAGCCCCATAGCTTCGCGGCTAGGACCAGCGCGGTGCCGAGCGACAGAACGTGCAAGGCGATGTTGAGATAGAACCCGTATGAGGTAGGCGCGGCCGTCAAAGCTGCGTCCGCCTTGGCAGCGGGTGCACGGGACGGCTTGTGGTATCTCAGAAGCCGGTCGCCACGGGCATGTGAGAAGACGTGGCCAGAATCGAGCGTGCCTTTGCTATCGACAACCGTGCCCTCCACCGTCTCGCCTGAAGACGTGCGGAAACGGATGCGTGCGCCGACTTTGGGCACACGAACGTCAGAGACGCGAGTGATGGGGCCAGTCGCCACGGTGTTACGGCCCGCTCGGAGTCACATGAGCCACGTAGGCCACGGCGTCTTCATCGCCCGCGTCGCTGCCAAGGATCGAAATCTCTTCCCCAGCGCCGATGGCCAGATAAACGTCGTCGAATTCGTTGACGTAAAACGACTCATCGTCAGCCGTGACACCTTCAGGACCAACGGCCACGAAAATGGGGATGGTCGCCAGGATGCGAGCGACCCACGGAAAGGCCTTCAACGGAATCGTGATGGGCGTCGTGTCATCGACGGTCTCTGCGACGCTGCTTTGGATTTTCAGAATCATACTGCTTCTCCTTTACGTGCCGCATCGAACTCGGCACGTGCCTCGATGCATGCAAGATTTCGTCTCTCGGGCGACCACGTTTCCCAGTCGCGCCCGATGCCCTTGATGCGGTTCTGCATGTACCGCTCGAAACTCAGATCCTTGGCGGACTTCGTTGCTTTCGCTTCGGCGGCCTGCAACAGGTCGGCAGCCCGCATGCGTTCGATGGGTGAAGCTTTCTGTCCGGCATCAGATGCGAGCCAGGCCGTCAGCCGCTCGCGCTCTTGTTCGGCCGCCGACAGTTCAGGAGTCGTTGGCGTGGACTCTTCGGCCGCGTCGTCACGCTTGAACAGGTGGGCAGCGGACTCGTCGTCCATCAACGCCGCCAGACTTAGATCCACGTAGTAGTCTTTGAACTTGTCACCGTCGAAAATCTTGTCGCCGTAGTCCGCCACCAGCCGCAGGCTGATGTCATGCAGATACGTCAACGGCACCGCGAACAGCGGTGCAATTTTGCGAACGTGCGCTGAAACAAGTTCGCGCTTTTCAGATTCCTTCATGGTCATCTCACTCTCAAGGCGTGCACGCTGCCGTCCATTGCCGCGAGCAACGCGTACAGAGACTGAAGTTGAACGTCGCTTTCACCGATGGCTCGCGACGGATCGCTAATGAGAGCGAGACAGCGATAGGTCGTTTCCAGTGCGAGCCCCGAAGCGCTCGCAAGGTCCACAGCGCGTTGCTTCCGGTCACGCTGCACTTGGATGTGCGGCCTGCGGCCCAAGCCCCGGCAGTACTGAAAAGCGGTGCTGCAAAGGGCGGAGTCGGACTCCACGTGCATGATGACTTGCGCGCTTAGACCGGCCCGCGCTGCGGCGGCCGTAATGCTCAGCCCCAAGCTCTCGCGAAGCTCGCGCAGAACGGCACCAAAGGTCTTTGGAGTAGTCGTGTTGCTCATACACCTGTAGATGGGTGTGGCATCACAACATTTCAAGTCTTGCTTCAGAATAATTGTGGTATCCGACAAAATGCGACAAGCAACATCTGTCGCATTTTGTCGGACTATACTTGCAACCGTCCAAGTCCATGCAGATGAACCGGGGGTCCAAATTTCAGGCCAGGGGGGTGCCACCGGGTCGTGGGTTCCCATCCACCGCCTCACGACTTCACCGCTGACGAAAGGATGTCAGCGCGCGAGCGAACGCGACGCGCGGCGCGAACGAGCACGCGACGGCGACGAATGACTCAACGAGTCACATCAATGATGTTTGTTGCTGTTGGACAGCAGCGAGGGCAGGCAGGCCCGTGCCCCGTAGGGCACGTGGCACAGGGCACTTATAGGTCGAGCCCTAGGCAAGCTGATCGAACCTGATCACTACCAACACCAAGGTATGCCTGCGTGCTGGTGATGTGGCTATGACCAAGAGCCTGCCTGACAAGCTCTAGATCCTTTGTGGTCTTGTACAGTGCTGACGCCTTGGTGCGCCTCAGGCTGTGGTTTGAATGCGCGCTAGGGTCCAAGCCAACGGCCGCAACCCATGCTTTCAGCAGCAAACGAAGCTGAGCTTTCGACAGGGCATAGGAGCGACCTTGACCGCAGAACAGCGGCGCATCCAGGTCGCGACCAGCGACGTGTGCGGCCACAAGCGCACGTGTGGCTGGCGTGAGGTAGCAGGTCACGGTGCAAGCTTTGCCTGCTGAGATTTTCGATTGCACGACGCTAAGCGTCTCGCGCACTGAACCATCGGAAGCCAACACGTCCTTGGTGCGAAGCCTGAGCAGATCGCAGCCCCGGAGCATGCTGTCCACGCCCAAGGCAAATAGGGCGCGGTCACGCGCTGAACCGTGGGTTTCCAAATAGGCCCGAATTGCCGCGATATTCTCAGGCGCTATTGCTGCCTTTTTGCCCTGTGCGATACCCTTGCCCGACACCGTGTTACCCCTGCAATTCGCGCTTCCACGCATAGTGCGAGTTTTAGCACGAATACTGGCGGCGTTGGGGATTAGCCGATCCGTTGGCTAACAGATACCGACCTCTCAACGGTAATACAAATTAATAATAACGTACCCGTTGTCTACAAGTTAACCCTGTTCACAGATTAAGCTTTGAGGCCGTCTGGATTAATCTTAACTGTCATCCTTAATACTCTGTGAGTACTGTAAATCCTAGACTTCTATAGTTAACAGATTCTTGGGTTGCCGGTCGGATTCATAAATTTATCTGCGTTATGGTTAACGCGGGCGGTTCTGGCGGGTTTTGTCGGTGTGTGGCGGCTTGCCGCGACGCTAATAGCCCCGTTTCTAGGGGCCTGGGAACGCTTCTAAATCGCCCGCTGCCGTTGGACGCTTTAGCCGGAGACAGTGCCCCAGACGCGAATACGGGACGATTAGAGGCATCTGGCGAGCGCGCTGTTCCGGGCGGTGCCAGGATTATAACGTTCCTCATGACCGTTATAACGATCCTCAAAGTCACGTCGCCGTTGAGGAACGTTATAATCCTGGAACCCGGTTTTCTCAAAATTCAGGGGTTTTTCGTTAGTTTACACCGTTCAGTATTATAACATTCCTCAAGCTTTTGAGTCAGCTCTGGCCTTTTGAGGAACGTTATAAAGCTGAAACGGCCTTCAACTGCGACCGGACGCCACACAGAGCCGGTCTATATGCAGTTTTCTTTTGACCGAACCGATAGAGTGCAAACAAGACAACTTGTTATTATTACTGCACTTTATTCTTTTTCTTGGTAGTATGGTATTGTATGCAGTTTTCAGATCAAAAAGTGGCGGAGGAAAAAGGTGCAAAAGTTTTTTGCGACATAATGCGACAAGCCGGTGTCGCATTATGTCGGTCTTTTTCTCTACAGCCTAAAGCTCTGGGTGTGAGTTGGTTGGAAAACCGCATACGACCGCATATGGAGGTAACGCTTTGAAATCATTTGCGGTTTGTCTCTAGGCGGCCAAAGCAGGGCAAAGTGAAAACTGCATAAGCTGACTACGGCAGGTTCAGGCGGTGCCGACCGGACAACGGCTCTCCATGCTTGATCGATAGTGACGCGGCTCTTTGGAAGCGGCTGCCAAGTAGTCGGCAACACGATTGCGCATGAAGTCCCGGAACTTGCTTTCATCCAAGGGGTAGATCCCAACCTGCTGCATGAGCCGCATCGGCCACACGTAGGTGCCGTCCCTAGCAATTCGGCGGACGCTACGGTGAGCAATCGAAAGCATGTTCTCAACGACCCATGCCTGCCACGGGTTACAACCGAGCAGGAAAGCAATGCCGTGAGCATCGAGACTGCCACGTGCAGTGAGAGCACATAGCACCAAGTCATGGCTGTAGCGCCGTTCCCGGCCGAATGCCTCGCCGCGCCCGATGTAGCGGTGCAGGTTCTTAGGCTGGCAGCGCAGAATGCGAGCTACGTCGGCGGTCGAGTAGGGGTACGCGTATTGGCCGTGGGTTACGCGTCCACTCGCCATACAGATCCGGACGACATCGCTTTCGCGAAATAGCATCGCACCATGCGGTCCGGGCTGTGCAAACTCGCGATAGTCAGATCGGATGGTATGGGGATGGCATTTTCGGAGGCGTGCGAATTCGCCTACGCCGACCATAGGTTCATGCGCAGAGTGCGCAGACTGAGAGTCCATAACACGTCGTCCATTTCTCCCTCATAGGCGCGGATTCCGCCGCGCTCCCCCACCCTAGTACTTTTGTTTGCCAGAACTATATTATCGTTAGATGGGAATTATTCTGCGAGTGTCAAGGGATGAACAGAACAGAGTTCGTAACGGCGAGAGAAGCAGCAAGTATTTTGGAGCGCGATTACTCGCATGTGCGTTGGCTAGTTCGTAAGGGCGTGCTTGTCGAGATTGAGGAGTCGCCGCGCAAGCGTTGGTATCGGCGCGATGCAGTGGAGGCGCTTGCAAAAGCGCGCCGCGAGCTATTCGAAAAGGCCGCCGCATGACGCGCTTTGAATTGGCGTCTGTGCCCGATCATGTGGCGGCAGCCGCCAAGGCTGCGGGGATCGCGCCTTGGACGTTGGCCATGCACCGCCCGCTGCCGGAACCGGTCGCGCCGTCAGCGCCAGTCGTGGTTGCGAGCGATTTGACGAACGAAGAATGGGCGCTGCTGCGGCCGTACTTCGGCACGAACGAAAAGCGCAAGAACAAAGCCCCGGCGCGCCGCTACCTCGACGGCGCGCTCTACCAACGCACGACGCGATGTCGCTTCGTGCACATCCCCAAGCGTTACGGCAACGTGCAAGCGCTGCGCAAACACCTGGAGCGCTGGGCACACACGGGCGTGTGGGCATCCGTGCTGGAAGTGCTTGAGGCGGACGGCTTGCAAGAGCTTGGGCCGGAGCGCCGCCGTGTGCTGTTGGGCCTGGCGCGCGCGTGGAGCCAACGCGGCGAGGCCTACCAGCGGCAGCGCGCCTAACGGATCGCGTTGCGCTACTAGCCGTACACTTCCTCAGGAAGGCCAAGTCTTTCTCGAATCCCCCTCCACCACCTGTAATCCCTCTTCTCGACGTATTGACCTACCGCCTTTAGTTCAGTGATTCTGATGTATCGGCCTAGCTCGCGCGGCTTGAGGAAACGGCGTGCTTTCTCCAGGCCCTCCTTCTCCTGAATCTCTGCCTGAAGCTGCCAGACTCTATTCCGCGCAGCCGCCGCCGCGGTCTTAGCCTCTTGAAGTTCCTCGGTGACCGTCGCACGCTCGTCTTTGCTGGCGAAGAACGCGTAGGTTGCTGCAAGCAAGACAATCTGAATAGTCAGCGCACTCATCAACTTGCGGTAACCGAAGAGGAAGTACGCAAACGGCGCATCCAGGCGATGCTCAATCTCAAGCGTTTTCTGAAACGAAATCCGGAACCACTCACAGAAGTCAAAGAGAAGGCCCCGTATGGCGTGGTCAAAGTAGAAGAAGAGCGTGTGCAAGATTGTCGGTTGAACTGAGAATGGGTTGGCCAGGCTGACATGGTGGATGACGCTGTACGTAATGCTTGACGCTGCCGTTGCGAGCACGCACCCAACAACAAAGGTGTCGGCAGCCAACTGCAAAAAGCCCCACAGTCTGTTCGTTTCGAGCGCCTTCAAACTGGGTGAGGGCTCATAGTCTTGGCCAAAGCGTTTTGCCATCACCGCAAACGCTGCGGAGTCGGCGAGCAGCACGGTCTTGACGACCACATGTGCAACCGCCGCAAGCGCTACTATCACCCCGACTAAGGAAATCGATAGATGCAAGGTGCGCTGGTACGCGGCCAGCCAATCCACGACACCAACAATTCCGGCTACGAGGGAAACCAGGTACGTGACCAAGTCCGCCACGAAAGGAGATGCTGCACCCAGCAGAAGGATCGGGGCACGAAAAAGCAAACTGCTAGGCAACCATCTATCGAAGAAGGTCACAAAGGAACCTAGCCGCTTCCGTAACATGGCGCACCTCCCTGAACGGCGGGGAAGCGACGATGGCGGACAAAATGTCGGAACTAGGCTGAATCGACATTCAGGATTCCCATTGGGAACCGGTTCTGATTCATTGCGCTTGGGATCAGCTGATTCGGA
>JAIESI010000332.1 GCA_019746135.1 Xanthobacteraceae bacterium | reverse complement strand
GTGGAGGAGCGCAGCGACTGGCGGAAGGCTGCTGCCTGGGTCAAGTCGCACATTGGAAAGCTTACGGCTTCCACACTTGTCCAGTACGAGCAGGAGGCGTCGCAGGCGCGTGAAGCCGCCAATCAATCCTTCCGGGCTGACGTGGCGTACCGCATGCGCGAAGCGATCAAGCGGGTAGAGCACGACATTGATGATCTAAACAGAATTCTCCGTTCCTGTCCGGAGTTCACCGGCGGCGAAAAATACCGGTTTGTCGCAACTCCCGCACTGGCTCACAAACCTCTCTATGACCTGATCCAGAGCAGTGCGTTTCTTGAGACGGGGTCTTCACCCCTGTTTGAAGCGGCAGATGATGTACAGAAAAAGCTGGTTGCGTTCCTCGAAGCCTGCGAAACCGGATTGGATAAAGCGAACAATCCGCTTGAGGACTATCGGCTCTTGTTCAATTTTGACTTGGAGATCCGGGTCGGCGACAAGAAGGTGGATTCACTGAGCAAACGGCTAGGGGTCGGGTCAAACGGTGAGCATCTGGTGCCGTTTTACGTCATCGCTGGTGCATCCCTCGCAAATGCGTATCGCTTGAAGTCAGGGGATGCGCATGAAGGTGCCGCTGTCATGATTATTGACGAGGCATTTCACGGGTTCGATGCACAGAATGCCTACGTTACCGCGCAGTTCCTGCGTTCACTGGGACTTCAGCTGGTGATGGCTGCGCCCGATGCAGACGTCGGAAAGCTAATCCCTGTTCTCGATTCCTACTACGACCTCGATCGGTTTGGCTCGGATGTATTTACCACCGAGGTGATCGTCAAAGAGGACGCCAGACGGCTCCTGGAAACCGACATGCCCAGTCGCAACCCGCAGCTGGTCGCGAAAATGGCCGAGAAGTTTGGCAGTGCCGCATGAGTTCAGTGGCGAACGAGGCATTGCAAAAGCTCTTGCGTAGGGCCGAGAACGCCTATGGACGGGAGGAGGGAGAGCGCAAGCTTGCTTTGCGGTTCTCGCGGGAATCGATGCCTGCCTATGCGAGCATTGAGACGCACGCAGAGAAGGAATCTTGTCACGGGGAGCTATTGCTTGCCGAACGTGAAGGGGCGATCACCATTGAGTGGGATCGTCGCGCGGGAGAGAAGAGTCAGATCCAGAGAATCGGGTTGGCGGACAGGGGGGCGCTTGCCCGCTTGTTGGGCGTTGTCCCGAGGTGGGAGGCTGTTTCTCGTGCGGCAGAACGGTTCGCACGCTGGAACGCAGAGTATCCGGTGTTGGCAAAGGTAATCGAGCATTGGGGCGGCGGCGCAAAAGTGCGTGGCACCGGCCCTGAAGATGTCGGCGCTTGGGATGACGCGGTAAAGGTTGTCGCACACTGCCGGCTGCAGGTCGCTGCTGATGTGCCCGTCCGACGATTGAGCGCTCGGTTAACCGGCGACAGTAAGCGAATTGAGCATTTGGCCGCGATCATCGATGTTTTGGTACAAGGCGATGTCGTTGCTCCGGCACGCGATCCGGAAGACGTCTTTAACGAGATCGGGCTCGTGAAGTTTCCGCCGACCTTACTCATCGCTGGCGCGATTCAGGTGGCCATTGATGGCCGCAACATTGCGGTGGATTCTGCATACCTGGGCTTTCCGCCTTCGGCAATAGCTGGATTTTCTTGCGCGCCTGCGGTCGTCGCACTTCTGACCGTCGAGAACCTCACGACATTTCATGAAATGGTCGCGAGACGTCACGAAGCTCCAGGCACGATTCTGCTCTACACCGGTGGCATGCCAAGTCCCTCGTGGAAGCGTGTTTACCGACTCCTGCTGTTGTCGCTTCCGAGCGATGCCCGTGTCTTTCATTGGGGAGATATTGACGCGGGCGGATTTCGAATTGCAGACCATCTAGCAGGCTGTGTTGATGACGCAGGGCGGCGCCTCGAACTGCATGGCATGGCTCCGGAGGCAATTGGCTCCGATACTGTTAGGGTTCGCCGTGCCCTCACGGATGTTGAGATATCGGTGATCGAGAAAATATGTGCGCGCCGAGGATGGGATGCAGCTTGTCGATGGGTTACTGAAAACAGGATCGCCGTTGAGCAGGAATCATTGCAGGCCGCCTGGACGGATAACTAGGACAGGTTCCTTACGAAGCGACGGAGAAAAAATTGGGGCAGCCAACGACAACGACAATCAAGCGACTGTTTGCCTTTTCGGGAAACATTTGTGCATTCCCGGGATGCCAACTTCCAATTATCGAGAGTGGCGGTACGGTAACTGGCGAGATTTGCCACATCCACGCTCGCAACTCGGGCGGTCCGCGCTTCGACGAATCTCAGTCCGACGCAGAGCGAAATGATTTCGACAACCTCATCCTGCTGTGTCGCGCGCACCACAAGGTGGTCGATTCACAAATTGATAGCTACTCCGCAGACGTTCTGCGGGAAATTAAGGAGATCCACCAAAACGTAGCGGGGCGGCCGGAGCGGCCAGCCGACAGCGTCTTCGCGAAAATTCTGCTGAACGGTCTGCAACGAATAGAGATAAGCGATAACACCGGCAATATTGCGATCAACAGCCCAGGGGCAATACAGGCACAGACGGTCAACATTAAGACCGCACGGCGTCATGTTGCCGTTAATGCCCCTCCAGGCACCATTGGGTCTGATCAGGGACAGAGCCGCTATGTGCAGTACCTGATAAAGCGGTACAACGAGTTTGCAAGTGCGGACAAGACGCGCGCGACCAAGTTCAGTTATGGTGCCATATCGGTGAACATCGAAAGGCGATATGGGGCATCTTGGAAATTGCTTCCGTCAAAACACTTCGCAGACCTCTGCGACTATCTGCAGGAGCGAATTCTTAAGACCATTCTTGGCAGGGTGAACGCAAGAAAAGGGTACATGTCGTTCTCGACGTACTTGGAATTCTCGGAGAAGACGCCTGCAAGAGGCACGACTTTATAGAGTCTAGGTGAGTGCGTCATTACCAGCGATCTACGGCGCAGGTCAATCCGGTCGGTGTCCAGACCAGAGATACCGCAGGCAGTCCACCCGCATCCTCTGCGATCTTGCGCAGCGTTTCCCGGTCGATTCCGGAATGGGGGCCGCCTTGCGGGTGGCTGTGCCATGTACCGACGAAGGCAAGATATCCCACCGACTTCTCGTGCGCTTCTCGCAACTGCTTGACCAGGCCTGCGGTGCCCAGCACGAACCGCCCACGTTTCCGCACGCTGTCAGTCGGTGCGTCGACGAGGCCTGCAATACTGATGGTGCGGTGTTCGTAAGAAATCCTGCCGAGCAAGGCGCCACCCGATTCTTTTGGACTCCAATGTGTTGCATCAGTGTGGATGGCCCGAGCGACGGGGGCCAATACACGAATCTTCCAACCTTTGTCTTCCGCCACGTCTAGCGTCACAGTGGGACCGAGGCCAGCACTCGTCCATGACATTCCAATCCCCGCGGCGTCTGCAATTCCAACGCATAGTCTGGCTTCTGCCGGAAGACCGTCCACCAGCCAGCGCTCCAGTTGCAGAGTCGCATCCGCTGCTGAGCGTGACACCGTGGCGTCGGACATTGGCGTTGTCAACGAGCGGCAGTTGTCCCCGACAAATACGCGCGTCGGATCCACACCGTCGCCGACGATGGCTGACCGCAATGAAGTGTTCGAGCGGCATTGCTCGAACAGGAATGCAGTGAGGTCATCGACACGGCTTGAGCGATTATTGCCTTCCAGAAGAATCACGGTACACCGACCTTGCCCATACATGGCCACACGAGCCAGCCTTGCAGGTGAACCGGTCAATGCGTCTGAGCACACCTCGGAAGCCAGTACCTTTAACGATGCCGTTGCATCCACGATGAGAGTCGCATTTGCTGGAATGGCGTTTGCAAACTGAACAGGATCTGTGAACACCCTGCCTGCATCGACATCTAGAGCGCGAGTCTGTTCGTGAGATAGCTTCTCGAAAGCCGACTTCATCAATGCTGCCTTGCGCGGTGGCGCCAGGACCATATCCGCTTCGACAAGCGCATGTCGCGCCGCATTGTGAGGTGCCATGGCTTCGTTATCGATGAAAGTCATCGCGCCAAATCCAGCACGGCCAAGGTGTAACCCAATCTTCGAGCCAAGGCTTCCGCACCCGATCACCACCAGCGATTTGGACGTGTCCGTGGCTGCCAGCCCGGATGTGCGGGCGAGAAGCGCAGGTGACAACGAATGCGCATGGAAAGCAGGGTGTACCGTTGTGTTTGGTTCGAAAGGCGACTTTGCGGAGTATTCATAACGCACCACATACGGCAGCACCTCGGTACTTCTGCCCGGCGAGCCAACGAGAGGCGCGGGGCGCTCTACAACCAGAATAACGATCGCATATACCCCGTGCGCCCACGTTTTCGGATCTTGTTTGGGATCCAGAATAGAACGGCTGTAATAGGAATCCAGAATCTTTGCCATAGCGGCGCGGTCGATTCCCAGTTCGGTCGACCGCGTAAGCAGAGTGCTCAGATCGACCACTGTTTCAGGTTGATAGTGTCCGATGATGTGCGGTCGGCCGTTGACCTTCGGCGCACGCGCAATGAGTACCATAGCGTGACCGCCACCCCATTTGCCCAACTGGTCATTGTGGGAAGTCTGATCAAAAACCGGGTCAATCTTCGCATTGAGATCATGGTCCAAGCGCGCATACAGGCCACCGGCCATGGTCACGTAGTTCGCACCCACCATGAGAGGCGATCCTTCCTCAGGTGCAACTGCAGCGACGTTTTCAGCACTAAACACGACTGTTGAGGGGCAACTGTCGCGCCGTGTCGGTTCCCAACCTTGCTCGAGGTCGATCAATGATCCCGCCGCGGCCTTGTGTAGCCAGGTGATCAACTGATCGACGATAGCGTCAAGACCGAAACGATGTAGTACTTCGTCCAGCGATCCTTCGAAGAGGCAGGGTGAGACCAGCTGGCCGGCCTGATGGGGATTGATGTGTGGCAGGTTGAGCGGAAAGTCCTCGCGGAGGAAGGCTCGTGGCGCTGAAAGTGGCCAGTCATTTGGAAACACCAGAAAACAGGTCTCAATCACGCGAATGCCCGTTGCCGAGACGCCTTCAGCACGGCTCCTGCTCGGGAGTTCGACCCCCACGTCGATTTCAATCAGCGTGTCCGCGCCCTGAATGCGCGGCGCGCTGACCCGGGTGAGTCCCCGGTGCCGATTCAGTTGATCGATCGCATCGGCAATGGCGTCTGTCATCGTTATCCGTGTGGCATCGGCGTGCGCGCCGAAGTCACAATGGCGGCAGCCTTCGCGCCGCTTTCTTTTTTGGATGGCGGCTGAATGCCGCGCGAGGTTACGGTGAATACCAACGGTTCCACAGCCTTGCTATTAGGGTATTCGCCAGTGCAAAAAAACTCGCCCTTCGCATCCTTTACGATCGCCAAGTACTCTCGCTTGGCGCGAATGCAGGGGGGATCGCTGTCGTCGTCGGCGATGGGCTTGGAGCTGGCCACCACGATTGCGCCGTCGCGAGTTTGTGAAAGGGCGCTGCGCGCATCGGGATCGACCTTTGCCTTTTCGCCACACTCAGACCAACTGTCGTCGGAAAGCGAATGCCAGGAACAATGATGAGGCGCCTGAAGGAGGTCGTACTCAAGCACATCTGGCTCATCCTTGTGGCGATCCCACTGCCGATTCCAAATGAACACCTCGGCGTCACCGCCAGTCATGAACTTCGCGCCATCAGGGGTTTGTGCATCGGCAGCCAGCGTGACGTTCATGATCACGCTCGACTGATTCTTGACTAGGGATGCTTCCTCCTCCTCATCGTCATTGGCATCTAGCGGTGCCAAGAGGTGGGCAGAGAAGAATGCAGACTGCTTGCCGTTAATCGTCGAAAAGCTTTCATCCACTTTTCGTAGGATAGGGCCGAGGTCATCGGTCTTACCGTCGATGTCTGCTCCCATGACCAGGATACGGTCCCCGTCGCCAACAACGAAGTTTTTGTCCCGGTTCAACTGCACGCGCCGCCGGGCTTCCGTACTGAACGCCTTAGCGTCGTCGCACAACGTATGCGTCTTGCTCGCGCGGCGAAAGACGATTGGCGAGGACCAGATCTCGCGGATCACGATCTTCTTGTCCTTGTAGTCCTTCTCGTCATCCGGGTAATCGCCCAGCGGCCCAAGATGAAAGTGGCGCGCGACACCCCTGCAGTGATCCTGGTCCGGATGGCTCAACAGGAAAGCGTCCACATACGGCCTGCCGTTCGCGTCTTTTTTCAGACGGTCGCGAAGATCCTTTGCCACATCTCGCGCTTCGCCTTTGGGGTCGTCAGCGTCCTGTCGGATGTTGACGTCGATTAGCAATGCGGTCGCGTCGGTGTCGGCAAGCTTCAGTAGTGTCATATCCCCGTTGTCTACTGGGAAGAAGGTAATGGTCGCGGTCATTTGGTGGCCTCCAGAAGGCGCCGGCGGTGGTAGTTGTTCCGCCAGCTGATAACTGCTATTATACGGATACTTTGTATATCCGTCTAGTAATTATACTAATAAGGCCAAATGACCGACAGCCAGCGCACGGACGTGCAAGATCCGACTCCCAACCCCGCGAAACCAACTCGCTGGGGCCAGGAACGCCGAATCGAATTCATTGATTTCCGATTGCAATGGGATGGTCGCGTCAACCGATCCGATCTCATTGAATTTTTTCGTATTTCGGTTCCTCAAGCGTCACTCGACTTCGCTCGCTACCTAGAGCTTGCACCGCAAAACATCGAGTACGACCGCAGTGAAAAGGCCTATCTAGCGACCCCGCAATTCCAGCCTCTAGTCGCCACCGGCGAGGCGAAGGGCTATCTCAATCAGTTGCTGGGTGTGTCATCACAGGTGTTGGAGCCCGAGGCGAGCTTCCTCGGCTGGACGCCGCCGCTTGGAGCGGTGAGCTTCCCCGGACGAAAAATTGAAGCGCCCGTGTTGCGGAGAGTACTGGTCGCGATCCGTAGCAAAAGAATGCTGCAGATCGAATACCAGTCGATGAACCGGCCGAACCCGACCGTCCGTGGCATCAGCCCCCATGCGGTCGGCTTCGATGGCTTTCGCTGGCATGTGCGAGCCTATTGTCACGAGCGCCACGCCTTCCGCGATTTCGTCGTCGCGCGAATCCTGAATGTCGCCTCGGACGAGGAATCAACAGCAGATCCACTCAACGATGCGGCATGGATAAATATAGTCGACGTGGTACTCGCCCCGCATCCGGAGCTCGAGGAAGGGCAGAGACGCGCAATTGAACTCGATTACGGCATGCAGGACGGGCGTGTCTCGTTCCAGACCAGGCAGGCGCTATTGTTTTATGTGCTGCGCCGATTGGGTCTGGATCGTCCCGCTCAAGGAACGCCTCAGTCACAACAAATCGTCCTTGTTAATCGTGACGCGCTCCAGCCTTTTCTGGATAACAACAGCTAGCGCTGGCCCCGAATCTTATGAAAAAGTCCCTGAAGCAACAGAATCGGCCACAGCTCATTGTATTTCTCGTGACCAACGTGCTCGCCGTCGGGGCCGCTCTATTCGGCTTGCATGCTGTCTCTACGTTGTTCGCGGAGGTATTGGGCGGAAATTTGCCCAGCATAGGAAAGATCGTCGCATTGCCCGCGGTGGCGGCACTCGTTCTTGGGATCATCAGCTGGATTCTTCCGGCAGCCATCAAAGAGACCATGGTGTTCTGGCGAGTCGGGCCACATCGTCTTCCATCAAGTAAGGCATTCACGGTGGTTGCCCCCGCCGATCCTCGAATCGACATGGCGCGATTGACGACGCGACTTGGAACGCTTCCTCACGAGCCCGAAAAGCAGAATGCGCTGTGGTACGCAACGTATCGGAAGCACGACAAAGAGCTTTCGGTCATGGACGCCAACGGAGCGTATTTGCTGTACCGTGAAATGGCGGCGCTGGTGCCTTTCATCGCATTCGTCTCATTTGTGCTCGCACTCGCGCTTGCCAGCGCGAGAGGCAATCTTGAAGTGGTCGGTGCCATCTTGTTGCTGGAGTATTTCGTATTGATATTTGCCACGAGAAATGCAGGCACTCGGTTGGTCAGCAATGTCCTGGCTGTTGAAGCTGCGATATCTGAAAAGAAAGGGGTGGCCACTGTTTCAAAACCCCCATCTCGGAAGCGATCGAGGGTGAAATGAAATTCGCGTCTTGTCCTGTACAGTCTGATGAGAAGACCATGGTTGTTTAACGCTGGGCCATCATGCAAAGAACGATCCTCGTCCACAATCGCCATGCTTGGCGAAGCTATCGAACTCAGGCGGCAGTTGATGCCGCACACGGCCTCCAACTCCTCATGGTCGAGCATTTGGTCGCGCGTCTGGCCGGCGGCTTTCTGGAGCCCATAGATTCCGACGAACTGAACACCGCGATAGCGTCGGCGGCATCTGAAAACTCGCTGGGCGACTTTGACGCCATCAAAACGCTACCGGGTTTTCGGCGCGCAGTCGCGGCGACGCTAACCAAAGCTTGGACAGCAGGCGTGGACTTTGCGGAAGAGATGGCAGGCGCGACGGAATCCGCGAAGTCGTGCCTCCACTCGCTGGCGGTTTTGGAGACCCAGGTGCTTGCGCGTCTCCCGAAAAATCAGCTTCGCCCACGCGACCTGGTCTCTGCCGCAATTGCTCGTGTTTCTCACGCTGTTGCACTATTTGGCCGCATCGAGGTGCATGGCCATACGGAAATGGCGCCGGTCTGGCGCCCAATGCTCTCCGCCATCGCGCAAGTGACTGAGGTTGTATGGATCGCCGAGGCAAGGCGTGTTCCCGATTGGATTCCAGCGGCTGGGATCAAAGTGAAAGCGGGTGCGCAGGAGAATCCCGCGGTTAGCGCCGTCTGCTGCGCAAGCCCAAGACACGAGGTTCTGGAGGCTCTTCGCTGGGCGCGCCAACATCTTGCCCAAGGCGTTTTGCCGCAGCAAATCGCAATTGCCGCTGCCTCACCCGAGGCGTGGGATGACCATATGCTCGCACTGGCGGAGGCCGCTAATCTGCCAATTAACTTTGTGCACGGCCGTGCCGTGCTCTCCATCGCCGAAGGCCAGCTTGCGGCGTCTCTTGCCGAGCTTCTTCTTCGCGGTTTTTCCCGAACACGTCTCATCCGCTTCGTCGGTTTGCTGCGCTCACACAATGAGCGGTTCACTGCATTGCCGGGCGACTGGTGGCGAGCGTTTCCTGAAGACGCTCCATTGCTAAGCGCCGAGCGCTGGGCAAGAAGTATTGCCGCACTCACACCGGAAAACTTTTCTGACGGCGTGGACCATCGTGCGCTGCTCGCTGACATCGTTGCAACTATAGGCAAAGGCCTCAACGAGGCCGCCGTCATAGGCGGGGCACTCCTGCAGTCGCGCGCGCTTGCAATCTGGCGTAAGGCACTTTCCGAAGGGCCGGCCGCCGCCCTGGACGTTACCCTTGGCGGTCTCAGAGTGGACGATAGTGCGGAGCCTGAAGCCGCAATCGCCTGGGCCCCGGCATCGGCGATTGCGGCAGTTCCACGCCCGTTCACGTGGCTGATTGGACTGTCGTCTCGTTCCTGGCCGCGACGCGCAAGTGAGGATCCGCTGCTGCCGGACCATGTTGTTTCCAGCGAACGTCTCGATCCTTTGCCCATTTATCAGGCGGATCGCCGCGACTTCCAAAGTATCCGCAGCATGACCATCCAGGAGGTTGTTTGCTCGCGAGCCCGACGCGACAGTGAGGGGCGTGTCAATGGGATTTCACCTCTCTATCCCCGCAACGTCGAAGAGCGATACCTCGCTCAAAGTCGGGAGCCAGACCATGCGGCGAGCCCAACCGACAGGCTCTTTGCGCGGCCAACTGAATTTGCGGCGCGACCGCATGCACAAGCGGCCTCTTTGACTTGGCGCGATTGGCATAGCGATCGGATCACGGCACACGATGGGCTGGTGCGCCCAGATCATCCGCTGCTTATAAGGGCGCTCGATCGGCGCCAGTCCGCCGCTTCTTTGGTGAAACTGCTACGGGACCCGCTTGGTTATCTGTGGACTTACGGATTTGGTTGGCGTGCGCCAGAGGAAACGGATGATCCTCTAACCCTGGATCCGCTGGCATTCGGCAATCTCGTTCACGAGATCCTGCAGGAGGCGGTGACTTTGTTAGAGAGCACCCGGCGTGGTGGATTCGCGAGCGCTTCCGCACAGATCTTAACCGAAGCTATCCGGGCAGCAGGAGACAGGGTGGCGTCGCGGTGGGACGAGTCAATGCCTGTGCCACCACCTGTTGTGTGGCGGCGTAAGCGAGAGGAGGCGATGGAACTGGCGAGGGTCGCGCTTTCGTATCAGGAAGCTCCGCTGGCCGGACAGCGGAGCTGGGCGGAAATTCCATTCGGCGGCGATCGGCGCGCCGAGACAGTCAGCGCTGAGGTAAGGGAGACGCTGCCTTGGGACCCCATGACTCCCGTGACGATTCCTGGCACCAATGTCCGTATCGGTGGTTCTATCGATCGCCTCGATCTTGCTGAAGATCATGGCCATGCACGGGTCACCGACTACAAATCCGGAAAGTTACGCGGGAGACCCCGACAGCTACACGGGGGTGCCGAGCTCCAGCGCTGTCTGTACGCTTATGCGGTTAAGGTGCTGATCGCAACTCGGCCCGAGGTTGATGCGCGGCTCCTGTACCCGCGGCAAGAGGGTAGGCTTTTGCCGCTGGATCAACCGGAAGCGACCCTTGAAAGGTTGCGTGGCTATATATCCGCCGCCGCTGCCTCATTTGTTTCGGGTAGGGCTCTGCCGGGTCCGGCCGCCCACGATTCCTGGTACGACCTGGCGTTCGCCTTGCCCGGTGGAGCCAGTGAAAACTATCTAAACGCGAAGGACCGATCGGTCCATCAAGATCTTGCTGCGATCGCACCGCTTTGGGAGGAGCCGTGAGATGACGAGCACACCTGCGGCGGTGCAACTTCCCGATGCTCCCGCGCGTCTTGCAGCACTCACGAATCATGACCGCACACTTCTTGTCGAAGCGGGGGCAGGTAGCGGCAAGACGGCTCTTATAGCGGGTCGCATTGCTCTGCTTATAGTCGCTGGCGTTGCGCCGAGGGAAATCGTTGCCATCACCTTTACGGAGGCCGCGGCGTCAGAGCTTCTTGAGCGTGTGGAGGGGTTTGTACTGGCGCTCACGGGTGGCCATATACCGACTGAAATCCGGGGAGCGCTTCCCCAGGGTCTGACGGCGGCGCAGGAAGAGACCCTGAAACTCGGCGCGCGCAGCCTCGACGAGATCACGTGCACAACCATCCACGGATTTTGCCAGCAGTTGGTAAAGCCCTATCCCGTAGAGGCTGGCATCGATCCCGGCGCGGCGATCATCGATCCGGCTGCGGCCGAACTGGCATACCAAGATTTGATGGGTGCGTGGCTTTCAGCACGCTTCGGACGCGACCGTGGTGCCGAGGGACTCGGAAGAATTCCCCCTATTGCAATTGCCGGGAGTGAAGAGGATTTCTTTGCGGAGCTGTTCCACAAGGCGCCTGACGAGACGCTGAACCTCATTGGGGAGACCGCGCGCTTCCTCAAGTTTCATCGAACGGCTCAGGCCTCTGAAACAGCAGTCGCGCCTCCGTCTTTGAGCCGGTTTGC
>JAIESI010000366.1 GCA_019746135.1 Xanthobacteraceae bacterium | reverse complement strand
CGCTTGGCAGCCTAACCACGGCAGAGGCTCCACTTAACGACGCGGAAAATCTGTTCAGATAACCGGGGCCACCTCATACTTAGTTCGTCAAAGGCAATCGGGGAACCCGCTTCCAATTCAGCCGGGTTCGATGGGCTTCTCGGTTCGATGGTGCCGTCGGCAGGCTGCTTCCCTCGTTCAGGAGCATGGAATACCAGATGCCCCGGACATGGAGTACGTCGATCTCCGCAAAGGCCACCGCGATCCGACCGGCCAGCGCTGGCGCACCGCAGTCACCGATCGCCGCATACTCGGCGATCGGGAAGCGGCCAAGATGCCGATTATTCTCCGACGTGAACGATGCGATGCGAGCCGGGATCGACCACCACGGGGCGGTTACCAATGATGGTATAGCGGTACGACCGGGCCGCAGGCAGATGACCCGCGAGCGCGTCCGGCAAGGGGTGAAGTTCGACCGACCCCGGTAGGGTGGCGCCGACCTGGGCGTGGATGGCGGGATCATGGACGGGGGCGTAGTGCTGGGTTGCGGCATGCTGACGAAGCATCGCGCCGTGTTCCGGCGTGAACGTCAAACCGGCGCCGCCGTGCGTCTCATGAGGAACCGAATGTCCTTCCATATGCGGTGCGGGTTGCGCCGCTGCGGCCGTCATTGTGGCGAAGGACGCGATTGCGATAGCCCAAACCTTGGCTGTCATAGACAAACTCCATGTTGAAAGACCCCGAGTGGCGTATTCCTGAAGCGCGTTCTGACAAGTGCATCGGCGATTGTAGGTTCCCCAGAGACCGCGCGATTCGGGTGGCCCGGGCAGCGTCAGCACCGTTCGACGATCTTGTCACTGGGAACCTCGTGGCCTTTTTAGCAATTGATGTGGTGTGGTTCCAAGGGGGCAGTAATCGTAACGATGGGAGTTTCGGATGAATAAACTCGCACTTGCCGTGGCTGGTTTCGTTATCGTGTCATTCGTTCCGGCAAACGCGATTCCGGCAGGGCCGTACGCGACGGCGGCGGACAGGGCCGATCTTACCCAAATTAAGGATCAAAAGATGCAGCACAAGAAAATGCAGCACTCGCCCAAAGGCACGAAGCAGCACAAAAACATGAAGGGCATGAAAGACATGAGCGGAATGAAGGGCATGGACGGGGAACGAAGGGCGACAACATGAAGGGGATGTAACGCGCCTTATGTGCGATCTGGGGGCGGCCCTGAGGCGGATCAAGGGCGTACTGCCGGCGGGTGTCTAACGAGCCTATCAAGCAACGCGCGCGCGACTATTTTCTTTCGTCTTCGCCTACTGTGCTCGGGGCAGAGCGCGCAAGAAAATGCAACAAAGATCGGAAAGGAAAATGAGAAAAATCAGATCATGTGGGGACGATCCGTCTATTTGCGGCCGCGGTTAACTTCAGAACTTTGTGGATCGCCGCGGATCGTCATCCGGCAACCGCCCGAAACTATCGCGCGTGATCAGGCCGAAGCAAAGTCTGGTCCGGTAGTGTAACAGATGAGGATGGAACCCGGCGCGTTGGCAGCCCTTGAGGGAAGCAATATTGTGTTCGTCGACGAAGGTCTGCACCTCATGGGCCCCGAGGTCTATGGCGCGCTCTGCTATTAGCGCCATCGCGGCCGACATGATGCCGAGCCCTCGATAAGCGGGCGGAGTATAGGCATTCTCCAGCAGGGCTTGGTCTGATTGCAACGGCGGGAAGCCGCCCAATTTGCGGATGAATTCGTTGTCCCGCGCGCCAAACAGCCATTGCACGTAGCAGGGCAGGTCGTTGCGGCTATCGACCGCAACGAATCCGCCACGTGCGCCTTTGTCGACGAACGCGCGGCGCCAAGCGATCTCCAAGCGCTCGGCGGAATCGCTTGCGTTGTTGCTCGCAAACAGCGAGGCCAGATCGCGCGACTGCAATGGCCTTATGGCTATCGAAATTTTTGCAACAGGATTTTCGAAGAACAATGTCAGATCACGACGGAGACCATAACGCCTGAACTTGGCAGAAAGCCCAAGCCGCAGCCGGCCGCCCACGCGAGCGGTGAAGTTACCGAGTCGGCCGCCAAAGGCTGCATTGACGGGCATCTGGGTTTCTTGCGCGGTCATGCTGCACTCTCACGAGCTTTGGTCATGATAAGGCAAAGAACCTTTCGACCGGGTTAAAGAAGGCAGCCCGGCCGCGGCTTCGGATTCACCACTTGTTCATGAGACCGGATTACCAAACATTCGTCGCGGATGTAGCTCAGCGGCAGAGCGCCGTCCCATCCAGGATGGAGACGATGGTTCGAACCCATCCGTCCGCTCCAGCGATCGTCCGAATCTTCGCAATGAGCGGCTCGCGGTCCTACAAATTCCGGAGTTGCTGTCGTTACGGTTCTGCCGTTAATCGTGTTTGAACCGCGTCCGGAAAAATTCATTAACGAAAAAACAACTTTTTTGAGATCGCCATTGGCACAGTTCGATCGCACTCTGGTCAGCTTGGCAGCCTTCGCCTCCCCACGGTCAAGAATTATTAACTGATCCGTGGCTAATAACATCCCAGCCTCGATCCACTCCAGAATCTGCGATGGTTCGTCATGGGCGAACGCCGAATGCAGATGCGAAGTCGGACGTTGAAGATGGCACAGATCGTCTTCAACGAGCGGCGTTCGGTCCTTGATTGCATCGTGCGCAATACCTCATCGGTGGGCGCCTGCCTGCAGATCGACGGTGTCGTGGAAATCCCTGACCGCTTCGTGTTGCGCATGACATCCGACCAGCACCAGTTTTCATGCGAGGTGAAATGGCGGCGTGGTGACAGAGTGGGCGTGCATTTCAGGTCCTGAATGCCCTGTCGCTGTCGGCCCTCGCTTCAGCTTTTTGCATTGAGGCAAAGATTCCAAGAGCGCATCCAGGCGCGGACCATTGCCGACCGACGCTACGGGCATGATCAACGATTTGCGATAACAAGTTATCGCTTATTCTTCGATGAGGCCGGCCCCAGCGTCGGCAGTTTTGGTTGCGACGCGCGCGACAAAAATATTTGTCGCCGGCCTATCTTGCGCTTTGCAGGTCTTCAGTGCCCCGCGATCAGCCTCATCGTAAGTCGCATCGTATAACTTTGTATGGCGTCCTTCATGAACCGCAGGGTCAGCACCGAAGTGGCCGGCTCAGCGGTTCAAGCCGACACTTGGAAGAGAGCAGAGTGCGCACGAAGCGGTCGGACTGGCTTTTTGGTCTGGCTTTGGCTATGATTCTTAAATGGCGCGTGGGCTTCAGTGCATATTGACAATGTTTCTGGCGCTGACTTTCGCTGTCGGGCCGGCAACCGGATGCGTTCGAACATTCGACACCGGTCTGAAGATCGATAGGCCCACGCAGCACGAAACCTCCCGGTCGGCCCAATGTCATTGCTGCGACTACGATCGGACGGGGACGACACCGGCCTCATGTTGCGCGTTATGCGGCACCGCTGCCGCTCTGCCTTCGATCAGCGTGAGTTTTGAACAGCAACCGGTTGATTCGTTCGAGAAATTCGTCGTGCCGCCGGCCGCGGGCTTGGCTATTTCGCCCGATCCATACCCTCCTCGTCGGTTCGCCGGAATTAACGCCTGAGATTTCGGGCGCAGGTCTTCCGCAAAAGCTGATCTTGCGGCGTCACGGACGCATCGTGAGTGTGCACGGCCTTGCGGCGTGGAGCGCACTCGCCAGCATACGGCTCTCATCAAATGCTTGCTTTCATGGATCGGACCATCAACAAGGAGATTGGATGCTGCACTGCCATGTCATCGATCATCAGGTATCCGGGATGATGGCTGTGTTGCGCGTCGCATGACCATCGGAAACCGCAAAGGAGAATCCAGATGAACAGACGAAGCTTCTGTCTCGGCACCGCGCTCGCACTTATGCCGTCCCTGCCCGCATCGGCCGAGTCCAGCCGAGCGGTCTTGTATAAAGACCCGGATTGCAATTGTTGCGATGCCTATGCCTCTTACCTTCGGGAGAACGGCTTCGAAGTCGACGTAAAGGCGACCGACGATCTTGCCGCAATCAGCAGTAAAGCTGGCGTGCCGGAAAAATTCCAAGGCTGCCACACGATGTTCGTGGGCGGCTATGTCGTGGATGGACATGTGCCGATAAATACAATTCGAAAGCTGCTATCGGACCGCCCGCCCATTGCGGGCGTCACCCTCCCCGGCATGCCATCCGGATCGCCGGGCATGGTCGGCCGCAAAGAAGGACCGTTCATTATCTACGCCGTCGCGAAGGACGGCGCGCCACCCACGATTTACGCGACGGAGTGAAAATTCAACGGGTGGCTAATGACTGTTCTGACGAATAAACCGCAGCGCTTGAGCGAGCGGACGATTGCTCTGGCACAGCGCGATCCCGGCCGTGCACTGCGTTGGATTTTGAGCTTTCATCTCCTGGTCTGGAGCGCTCTGCCTCTCTTAGTCTGTTCCAACTTGCAGCTTGATCTTGTTGAACATCTTGCGCTCGGAAAAGAATGGCAGCTTGGCTATTGGAAGCATCCGCCATTCCCATGGTGGACCGCCGACCTTGCGTTCCGCATCGCGGGGGAACCCCGTGTGGTCTATGTCCTGGGTCCGATCGCCAGCCTTGGTGCGCTGTATGCGGTTTGGAGGCTTGCCTTCGAGACTGTCGGACCGCAAAAAGCCCTTATTGCGGTTCTGCCTCTCGAAGGTCTGCATTTCTTTAATATTTCTGCAGTCAAGTTCAATCATGACGTAATGTTGCTGCCGTTTTGGACTTTCGCTGGATACTTGTTGTTCCGCGCATTGACGCGTGACCGCTGGATGGATTGGGTTCTCACAGGCGCCGTACTCGCGCTTGGCTTCTGGACCAAATATACGATCCTCACCCTCGTTGCAGTGGTCGGACTATTTTTTCTGTACGACCCGATTGCGCGTCAGAAGCTGAAGACGGCCGGGCCTTATTTGGCGGCACTTTCATTTTTTTTGATCAGCGCGCCGCATGTTTGGTGGCTGGTTTCTCACTCGTTCTTGCCGTTCCAACACGTGCTGACGCGCGCTCAGGAAGCAAAACACTGGTACGACTATATCGCATTTCCGGCGCGGTGGATTGTCGGCCAAGCTTTCTTTCTGTTGCCCACCGTCGGCCTGCTCTCATTGGTGGTGGCAAGGCCTAAGCGCGAGCATCAGGAAAATACCGCAGAGAGCTTCGCTCGTCGCTACGTGTTCATGCTCGCTGTCGGGCCGTTTGCATTGACGACTCTCGCATCAGCCGTCCTCGGCCGACTGCCTGTCGCCATGTGGGGATACCCGCTGTGGTCGTTTGCCCCACTTGCTGCCTTGATGTATTTTTCTCCCGCCTTCGATCGACGGCGCATGGTTTTGTTCGCGCGGGCATTTGCAACCACTTTTGTTGCGTTTCCGCTGGCGTTCGCCGTCGATGAACTTTTCGAGTCCTTCGTGCGAGATCGGGCCAAAGCCACGGAATTTCCGGGCCGGCAATTGGCCGAGGTTATCACGCGGCAATGGCATGAAAGGTTCGGAACACCGTTGTTGTATGTCGGCGGGGCCGACTTCGGATCTTCGGGAGTCGGCGAATTCCCAGCCAACAATGTCGCCGTATACTCATCCAATCGACCTCACGTCATCGTCCACGGCGACCCGCAACTCAGCCCATGGATCGATGTCGCCGACGTCAAACGTCGCGGTGCTGTATTCGTCTGGCAACAGCATCCGCTTCCGGATGCCGTGGCGTCGGCGCTCAAAGCCAACTTTCCAGCGGTGGAGTTTCAAACTCCGCTGACTTTGCCGCGCCAAACCCTCTATCCGCGCAAACCGGCTGTCGTCGGTTACGCCGTTCTGGCGCCGAACCCCGGATATGGCAACGACGCCCACCCGCGATGAGCATCGCCCTGGGCGGGGTCTCGTTAGCGATAGCATTTTCCGAGAATATCGCCTTCACGTGCGGAACGCCCGGAAACTCATCCGCGCAGGATTGTGCTCGATATTGTTAGAAAGCCGTTCTGCCACAAACCCGTTGATTGCAAGCCGTTTCAAAAACTCCGGCTCGCTGTACCGCGTGATGCCGAGCTTCTGGCGCGCTTTGCGATAGGGCGAAACAGCGGTCTTCAACAATCCCAGGATTGCAGCAAGGAGAAAACCGCGCTTACGAGCGTACCTGAGCAACGCCAAGGCATCAGCGGCTAAACCGATTCCGGGTGGCACCACATCGGCCAGAATGACGCTTCCACCCGCGCCCAAAAGCCGCCGCCATATCGCGAGCAGTGCGCCAAATTCGGTCGGTGTAATGTACTGCACCATCGAATTTGCAAAGATGAGATCGATCGATTGAGCCGGCAGAAGCTCCACCTCAGCAGGGCTAAGAACTTTGATGCGAGGATGGTTTGAAAACCTCTCGGCGAGATGCGCCTGCACCGTCGGAGCCCCATCACCCAGAACGAGTTCCGCCGTGCGAGCTGCAACGCGATCGTGATGGACAGCCTCGCCACAACCATAATCGAGCACACGCACCGGCCGCGGCGGCAGCAAGCCGATGATGCCATCGGCGACGTCACGGCAGTGGGCGTCCAGATGACGCGCATTGACGTAAATAGAATGCGGCTGATCCCAAAAGCTCAGCCAACTATAGGAATTGTCCTTCATTCACGACCGCCCGACAAAGAGAAACGAACCAGAATGGCGACCCAGTGGCATCATGCCGACTCCGTGACTCTGGATCCGAGCCGCTGTGCTCCCGCCAAACCATCCGAGAGACAAGTTAGCGTCAGATCGAAATCGCGCATCACCCGCTCGTTGCTGACGACCTTGTCCTGACTCAATGAAAGGATACGCTCTCGAAGAATTCCGAAGCTTCCACTGAAGGGGAATGGCGCCAGCACCCAAGCCAACAACGCGACCGGGATCGGAATATGAAAAATAGGCCCGCGCTTTCCCGAAGCCCTTGCTAGCTCACGAATCAACTCCAGATGCGTGAACTGCTCGGGTCCCCCAACCTCGTAGACTGCGTTGCGGACTTGCGCCGTTAGCGCCTGCAAAATGATCGCAGTCAAGTCATCGACGTACAGCGGCTGCAGCTTCTGCTTGCCACCGCCGATAACCGGCACCAAGGGCGCACGCTTGACCAGGGCCTGCAGTCCCGTCATCGCCGTTGCCCCGAAACCTCCGTAGACTGCTGTTGGACGAATAATGAGGTAGTCCAGACCGGACTGCGTGACGATTTCTTCCGCTTGCCGCTTCGACTCCGAATAGCGTGTGACTATAGGAAGGCCGACGTCGCAACTGCTCACGAAAACGAATCTTGTAACCCCCGCTTTCTTGGAAAGCTCAATCACATTCTGCGTTCCAAGAACATTGGTCTGAAAGAATTCGGCGGCCTTCCGGGGCTTGACCGCGGCCGCCAGGTGGACGACGGCACTGGCATCCCGGAATGCCGACGACATCGTCTCCCGGTCTTCGACGTTGCCCTCGACAAAGCGGACTTGGTGAAGTCCGAGGCCTCGGGCCTTACGAATGGATCGCGTGAGCCCGACGAACCGCGCGTTCGGCAGCATTGCGGCAGCGCGCATGAGAAAATTGCGCCCGATATAACCGGTGCTCCCCGTCACTACGATCTCTGCCAAATCGCGCTCCTCAGATACTTTTTCAGAAAGCCGAAACGGAAATAGAAACTGACGAGCGCCTCCTCCTGATATTTCTTCAACTGTTCGGATGTCAGGTGATCCAGATGGAACACCGGATTGAAATTGTCGTAGTCGTTGTAATTGTGATTGAAAATTCTGTCTTTGACCTCCTCGTAGAACTCGGTTCCCGGTATGGGCGTGCAGATCGTGAAATTGGCCAAGCTCGGGTTGAGGTGGTGAGAGTATCGAATCGTTTGCCTGACCGTCGCGGGCGTATCCTCGGGGAGCCCCAGGATGAAGAAAGCGACAATGCGGATTCCCTTGCTTTCACAATAGCTGACGATCTTTTCCTGATGACCAATCGCTGGCGGGCTGCGCTTGTGCGCCCGCAGTGCGTCGTAGTTGGTGGACTCGATGCCGATCTTGATGGCGCGGAATCCTGCCTCGTACATCCGATCGATCAACTCCTCATCGAGCCGGTCCGCGCGGGTCTCGCAGCCAAGTTCCAAATCCAGGCTGCTTTTCTTGATGCTCTCGCATAATTCAATCACCCATTTCCTGTTCAAGGAAAACACCGGATCCCTGAACATGACGGCGCGGACTCCATAATGAGCGCTGAGCTGCTTCAGCTCTTCCAACACCTTGCCGACCCTTCGTATCCGATAGGATTTCTTGATCGCGATGTAGGGGCAATAGTTGCAGAGATAGGGGCAGCTTCTGCTTCCCTGAATGAACGCAGTCGGCTTGCGCTTGAAAATGGGACTTTGCGAAAAAGTCTTGTATTCGTAGACGCCCCAATCTGGGAACGGCAGATCGTCGAGATCATCGACGCGTGACGATGCGATCACCCCAAGCGGAAGATCTTCGAGCCTCCGCAATTGCAAGAATGGCCCTTCGGGATCTCCGGACACGATAGTATCGACGCAGGTCCGAAACGCATCGGGCGTCGTCGACGCAAGCGGACCTACAAGGCAAATCCTTGCATTGGTTTCCGAACGGATTCGCTTGAGATATTGGAACTCCTCATTGTGCCGGATCAGAGACGCCTGAAGAATGACGAGATCCGCATCGGCCCGTATTCGGTTGATGTCGAGCGTCACATCATGCCCGTTCTCTTTCAGAATCGCTGCCAGATAGCCGTAAGTTAAAAGCGGAAAGTACTCGCCTTTTTTCCGGGCCACTTCCAGCAACCGCGCCCGAAACGAAGATCCCACACTGAACGTGGTTCCATACCCACCGTTATAGTCTCTGTTGTCACCCGCGACATACACGTCGAGGAGGCTCACTCGCATGGCAGTCATCCTTCAAAAATTGGATTACGTCTCGGCCGACACCCGACAGATCAAGATGTCGTGGGCCACCCACGCGCTGCGGCAGCTCGCGTGGCAGAATTTATGTGGCGTCGGGAAAGCCGCTCGGAATCGGGTTCAGTGGCTGATCAGCGCCACGCGTGCCGATGCTCAGAGGGAAATGATGAACTTGGGGGGACGATCGATAAAAGCTGTGGCCTGACGTTCAATATTTTGTTGCAGCCGCGCAATCACTTGCGAATGCGGGTGTAATAATACGTCTGAGAAAGATCTACCGAGCAGCGCTGTGTCGCAGGAAAGACCAGCGCAGCCGCAAGACACACCGCAGCATGTGCCGCAGGGCGGCCCGCGTGGTTCGGACTGATCGGTGCGCGATATGCCGTCGTCAGCGTCATGGTCATTTGCGGCGACATCGGCGGCGCCGGCTGGAGAACCAGCGACTGTATGCGTCAGGCAACCGGCCGCAGCAACATCGTCGACAAAGGTGGATGCAAAAGTCGGCAAAACCACGAGAAACGAATAAACCAGCGCCAGCACGCCAGCTGCGTAAATCCGCGACGATTTGGTCAGTCGGACGAGCACGTTGGGCGATTTCGTTTCACGGAGGAATCTACGGTTCTGGAACCAGAATACGAAATAAGGATTGTGAATAAATTATGGCCATCGACGCCGAAATCCCCCGAGCGCCCCGCCTCAGCTGGGCGCTCCGCGCGCGTGCTCAACAAGGACGCCAAAGCGGGCGAGGCGGCACGCGGGGGCTAGGCCTGCACAAAAACCCGCCGACGCCGACGGACGCGAACCAAGGCGTCGAGCGAGACATCCACGGTGCCCCCATGGTTCGATTACGAGCCCGAGCCCCCACGGACGGTAATTGCCGGTAACTTGGCAGCGGTTGGTCGTGCCAGGATCTCCAGCCGTCATCGGCTGGCGGGATGGCGTGCCGTGCGGACTGGGGCTGGTAATCGAGCCGTGCGGAGCGCCGTGCACGTCTCGTCCAGCGCCTTGGGTTTGATCCGTCGGAGTTATGGGGCGCTGGCTGTAGCCGCCCCCCGGTTCCCAGCAATAGAAGCATTGTGGCCAATAGCGGGGTAACGTGTTTCATGGAAATCCTGCTTTGTTTCCACCGCACACGGATGGAGAAGCCCGGTGACTTTTGTCCTGTTTTTCGCGTCCCAGGCTGCGATCGTTAAACTTTTACGGAAGAATGACGCGGGCGGGAGGCCCCGGCAGACGAATCGGGCTCCGGTCGGCACTCGCAGTGCTGCCTTTCATCATGGTTCTCATCCTAGCGGGGAACTCGTCACCGCGCCGCGAAGCCGTCCGGAATCTGGTTGGAATTCGCGTTGGCGCGATCTCCGGGTCACATGAAGATACCGGTTCAGGCTGCGAGATCAATCGGCTGATCGATTGGCTTGGCGGCCAGTGTTTGCCAGCCGTCGACCTTACGCATGTTGATCTGACCGGACGCCAGCAGCGCCCAGAACAGCATGGCGGCGGTGTCGGCTGACGGCAACACGGTCTGCGTCTTGATGCGGCGCTTGAACTCCTCGTGCAGCCGCTCGATCGCGTTGGTCGTGCGCACGCTCCACCACTGGCCCGGCGGCAGGCGGGTGAAGGCGAACAGGCGCTCGCCGGCCTCCTCCAGGCTGTCGGCCACGGCCCCGGTGCCTGAGCCGCCATTTGCGGATGAACGCCTTGCGCCGCGCCTCGATTTCCTCGCAGGTCGCCGCGTAGATCATGTCGGTGTAGTCGGCGGTGATCTCCTCGTGCAGGCGCTCGGGGGCGTGCGCCAGCAGGTTTCTGTGCTTGTGCACCGTGCAGCGCTGCACCGGCACGCCGTCCCACACGGCGGCGATCGCCTTGTCGAGCCCCGGCGCTCCGTCGACGATGAGGAACTCGGGCCTGCACAAGCCGCGACGGATCAGGTCGTCGAGAACGCTGCGCCAGGCCTCGGTGCTCTCGCCCCCCCATACTCTTGATCGCCAGCAGCCACCTTCTGCCCGTCCGCGCGCACGCCGATCACCACCAGCAGCGAGATCGAGGTCGCCTAGCGGTCGAGCCGCACCCGCACCACTGTGCCGTCCAGGATCAGCCGTACAATCGGCTCCTCCGCAAGCGAGCGGGCATTCCAGGCGTCCCAGTCGCTCTTCACCTTGCGCCACACCCGGCTCACCGTGTCCTTGCCGACTGCCCCGGCGAACAGCGCCGCCAGCGCTCGGCGCACCCGGCGCGTGTTGGTGCCGGCCAGATAGGTGCTCGCAATCAGCGCATCGGCAGCCAGCGTGCGGCGCTGATAGGCGCGCAGCGCCTGGCTCTTCCATTCCGTCGTCTTGCCCTCGGCGGTCTTCAATCGCGCCCGCGGCACCGCGATCTCGACCGGCCCGAACGTCCCGGTCAGCGACCGGGTCCGGCTGCCGTGGCGGTGGCCCGACACGGCTGCTCGGCCTTCATCGGCTGCCTTCTTGCCTCGTTGATAACGCGGCCGCGCCAGCGCATCGTCGAGCTCGCTGCGGATCAGCTCTTCGATGAACTCGCGCGCC
>JAIESI010000285.1 GCA_019746135.1 Xanthobacteraceae bacterium | reverse complement strand
AAAGGTGTTGCTGCACAACCACTTTCGCTGATTTGGCGCCCCGATGCGCTTATCTCTGTGAGATATCCGGGCTAGACCCGCGACACCAGAAACCGCCACTCATTGGCAAAGACGTAGGAGCCGTCGCTCTGGCGGCCCGGGCGGATCGCCTCGGCGATGCCGCCGCGGACCATGTCCTCGCCGGAGGTGCGGATGGCGCGCTCGACCGCGCCGGAGGCGAGAAGGCCGCGGAGCGCCGTGGCCTCATCGGCAAAGCGCATCGAGGTGGTGACGGTTCTGGCCGCTTCGGGCCTGAGCCCGGCCGGTTCGGCGAGCGCTTCAAGCGCGCCCGGGGCCGACAGCGCGAACGGTCCCGGCGCACCGGGCGGAGGGGGCGGCAAAAGCCGTCCGACCGCGGCAAGGTAGGGCGCAAGCTGGCATCGTTCCCGCTCGCCCCAGACGGCGATCACGACGCAGCCGTTCGGCCTGGTGACGCGGCGCGCCTCGGCGAGCGCGCGAACCGGGTCGGCGGCGTACTGGAACGAGTTGAAGCCGGTCGTGACGTCGAAGCTTGCGTCGGGAAACGGCAGCGTCTCGCTGTCGCCCAGGCGGATGTCGCTGCCGGGGCAGCGCTGCCTCGCGATCGCGGCGAGGCCTGCTGCCGCGTCGAGGCCGCTGCCGGTTGCGCCGCGCGCTTGCGCGATCTGCAGCGCAAGCCCCGCGCCGCAGCCGACATCGAGCACCGTCGAGCCCCGGCCGACGCCGGCTGCGGCAAACGCGGCCTCGTAGAGCGGGCGGAACGAGCCCTCCTGAAGCTCGGCCCATTCGCGGGCCCGGGCGCTCCAGAGCTCGCCCTGAACCTGTGACGATCCCATGTCGGCCTCACGCCTTGGGCGCGGGAGAGGGCGCGGCTTCGGACTTGCGGCCGATCTTCGGCTCGGTGCCGGCGAGCAGGCGCTGGATGTTGCCCCGATGCATGACCCAGACGATCGCCGTGAGGACCGCGAACAGCAGCGCCGATTTGCTGCCGACACCGAGATAGAGCAGGACCGGCGTCAGGGCGCTGGCGATCAGCCCCGAAAGCGACGAGTAGCGCGTCACCGCCGCAACCAACGCCCAGATGACGCCGAACATCAGCGCAACGATCCAGGAGACGCCGATCAGCACGCCGATATAGGTCGCCACACCCTTGCCGCCCTTGAAACCGAGCCAGACCGGAAAGACGTGGCCCAGCACCGCGCCGAGGCCGGCGACGAGGCCCGCGTTGGTGCCGGCCAAACGGTGCATCAGCAGCACGGCAACGGTGCCCTTGAGCATGTCGCCGATCAGCGTTGCGGCGGCGAGCCCTTTGCGGCCGGTGCGCAGCACGTTGGTTGCGCCGATATTGCCGGAGCCGACCGAGCGGATGTCGCCGGTTCCCGCGACTTTGGTCAGCAGCAGCCCGAACGGGATCGAGCCGAGCAGATAGCCGACGATCAGCGCGATGACGATCAAGACAATGTCCACGGGGGTCCTCCGCGGCCGGAGGATATCACACGTATTCGTAGACCGTGCGGCCTGCGACGATGGTCCGCACTGCGCGGCCCTGCATCCGCGCTTCGTCGAACGGCGTGTTGCGGCACTTCGATTTCAACTCGTCGCGGTCGAGGATCCAGGGCACGTCCGGATCGATCACCACCACGTCGGCCGGCGCGCCGGGCCGGAGACTCCCGCCGGGAAGGCCGAGCAGCTCGGCGGGCCTGGTGGACAGCGCCTTGAGCACGGTCATCAGCTTCAATTCGCCGCTGTGCGTGAGCCGTAGCGCCGCCGGCAGCATGGTCTCGATGCCGATCGCGCCCGGGGCCGCTTCGGCGAACGGCAGGCGCTTCACCTCGACGTCCTGCGGGTTGTGGTCGGACATCACCACGTCGATCAGGCCGCTTTGCAGCGCGTCGACCAGCGCGCGGCGGTCCTCCTCGTTGCGCAGCGGCGGCGTCAGCTTGAAGAAGGTGCGGTAGGCGCCGACGTCGATCTCGTTCAGCGCCAGATGGTTGATCGAGGCCGAGGCGGTGACGCCAAGCCCGGCGTCCTTGGCGCGCTTCAGCACCTCGAGCGAGTCGGTGCAGGTGACGGACGCGGCGTGATAGCGGCCTTCGGTGAGGGCGACGAGCCGCATGTCGCGCTCGAGCACGACGGTTTCGGCGGCCTTGGGCGCGCCGATCAGGCCGAGGCGGGCGGCGAACTCGCCTTCGTTCATCACGCCTTCCCCGGTGAGGTCCGGATCCTCGGTGTGGTGCACGATCAGGGCGTCGAAATCGCGCGCGTAGGTCAGCGCGCGGCGCATCACCTGCGCGTCGGTGACGCTGCGGGCGCCGTCGCTGAAGCCGACCGCGCCGGAGGCCTTGAGCAGGCCGATCTCGGTCATCTCCTCGCCCTTGAGCCCCTTGGTGAGGGCGGCCATCACCTGCACGTTGACGATCCCGGTGTCGCGGGCGCGGCGCATGATGAAATCGACGATGGTCGGGTCGTCGATCGCAGGCTCGGTGTCGGGCTGGCAGACGATGGTGGTGACGCCGCCGGCGGCCGCGGCTTGGCTCGCCGACGCAATGGTTTCGCGGCCCTCGGCGCCGGGCTCGCCGACGAACGCGCGCATGTCGATCAGGCCGGGCGCGACGATCTTGCCGCGGCAGTCCACGACCTCGGTGCCTTCAGGGACGCCGGCCGCGCCGATGCCGCGCTTGGCCTCGCGCACGATGCCGTCGGCGAGGAGGAGGTCGCCGGCGAGGTCGAGATCGCGCGACGGGTCCATGATCCGCGCGTTGGCGAGCAGGATCGGGCGGCGGTCGCGGCGGTCAACGAGCATCAGTACCAACCTCCGTCATTCCGGGGCGCTCGCGAAGCGAGCGAACCCGGAATCCAGTTCCGAGTTCGGAGTTTGCAACTGGATTCCGGGCCCGGCGCCATAGCGCGTCGAAGACGCGCGTAAACGCGCTTGTGGCGCCGTCCCGGAATGACGGCTGAGAGACCTACGCATTCGGCAAATTCCGCGACAGCGCTTCGAGCACCGCCATGCGGACGGCGACGCCCATCTCGACCTGCTCGCGGATGAGCGATTGCGCGCCGTCGGCGACGATCGAGTCGATCTCGACGCCGCGGTTCATCGGGCCGGGATGCATCACCAGCGCGTCGGGCCTGGCGTAGGCGAGCTTCTTCTGGTCGAGGCCGAAGTAAGCGGCGTATTCCTGCACCGACGGCACGAACGAGCCGTTCATCCGCTCGCGCTGCAGCCGCAGCATCATGACGATGTCGCAACCGTCGAGCCCCTCGCGCATGTCGCGGGTGACCTCGACGCCGAACCGCTCGATGCCGGAGGGCAGCAGCGTCGACGGCGCGACCACGCGCACGCGGGCGCCGAGCGTGTTGAGCAGGATGATGTTGGAGCGCGCGACGCGCGAGTGGAGGATGTCGCCGCAGATCGCGACCGTGAGGCCTTCGATCCGTCCCTTCCTGCGGCGGATGGTCAGCGCGTCGAGCAGCGCCTGGGTCGGGTGCTCGTGCTGGCCGTCGCCGGCGTTGATCACCGAGCAGTCGACCTTCTGGGCGAGCAGCGCGACCGCGCCGGAGGCGTGATGCCGCATCACGATCAGGTCGGGATGCATGGCGTTCAGCGTCACCGCGGTGTCGACCAGCGTCTCGCCCTTGCGGATCGAGGACGACGACACCGACATGTTCATCACGTCGGCGCCGAGCCGCTTGCCGGCAAGCTCGAACGAGGCCTGGGTGCGGGTCGAGGCCTCGAAGAACATGTTGATCAGGGTGCGGCCGCGCAGCGAGGCGGTCTTCTTCTCGATCTGGCGGTTCAGCGTGACGAACTCCTCGGCAAGGTCGAGGAGGCCGACGATGTCGGCATGGGAAAGCCCTTCGATGCCCAGCAAATGGCGGCTGCTGAGGACGAACGTGGACTTGTGGGCAATGTTCATTAAAGCCTGTCGTATAGGCGCATGGGGTGGGCCCCGCAAGGGCGTGGGAGAATCATCCCCAGGCATCCCGGGAACAGCGGCAGGGAACGCGGCGGGGCCGACCGCAATTGGCTAGAATGCCGGGGAGGTCGCCAGCCCTCATGACCCGCTCCGATGCCCAACAGGTTCCAAACCAGTCACCGCCGTTCGCGGACGTCGATCTGTTCGGCATCGACCGGCCGCTGCAGGAGGCGGTGGCGGCGAACGGCGCGGGCGGCGAGGCCGCGGCGCTCGAAGCCGGGCCACGCGACGCCGCGGCACTCGACGCGACGGCACTTGACGCGACGGCACTTGGCGCATTCGGCCGCCGCTGGGGCACGGCGGCGATGTTCGAGATGGCGCGGCTCGCCGACCAATATCCGCCGCGGCTGAAAACCTTCGACGCGGAAGGGCGCCGCAGCGACACGGTCGAGTTTCATCCGGCCTATCACCACTTCATGGCGGAGAGCATCGCCGCGGGGCTGCATGCCTCGACCTGGCAGGCCGATGCGGCGCGCGCCGGCGCGCCGGCCGAGGTGGCGCGGGCGGCGCGCTTTTACATGGTGGCGCAGGTCGAGAACGGTCATCAGTGCCCGATCACCATGACGCGCGCGTCGGTCGCAGGCTTCGGCGGCGACGCCACGCTTGCGAAGATGCTGATGCCGAAGCTCATGTCGCGGCACTACGACCCGGTGCTGCGGCCGTGGCGCGAGAAGATCGGCATCACGCTCGGCATGGGCATGACCGAGAAGCAGGGCGGCACCGACGTGCGCGCCAACACCACGCGCGCCGAGCCGGACGGCGACGCCTACCGCATCACCGGGCACAAGTGGTTCATGTCGGCGCCGACGTCGGATGCGTTCCTGGTGCTGGCGCAGGCGGGCGGCGGGCTCACCTGTTTCTTCCTGCCGCGCTTTGCCCCGGACGGGCGCATCAACGCGCTGCACTTCCAACGGCTGAAGGACAAGCTCGGCAACCGCTCCAACGCCTCGTCCGAGGTCGAGTTCGCGGACGCCTATGCGTCGCGGATCGGCGAGGAGGGGGCGGGCATCCGCACCATCCTGCCGATGGTGCAACTGACGCGGCTCGACTGCGCGATCTCGTCGGCGGGCATGATGCGGGCGGCGGTGTCGCGGGCGATGCATCACGGCCGGCATCGCCATGTGTTCGGCAAGCCGCTCGCGGAGCAGCCGATGATGCGGTCGGTGCTGGCCGACATGGCGCTGGAGGTCGAGGGCGCGGTGGCCGCGGTGATGCGGCTCAGCCGTTCGTTCGATCTCGCGGCTTCGTCGCCGGCGGAGGCCGCGCGCGCGAGGCTTTTGACACCCGCGATCAAATACGCGGTCTGCAAGGCCGCGCCGGTGCTCGTCTGCGAGGCGATGGAGTGTCTCGGCGGCAACGGCTACGTGGAAGAGGGCGCGATGGCGCGGCTCTACCGCGAGGCGCCGGTCAACGCGATCTGGGAGGGCTCGGGCAACGTCGTCGCGCTCGACGTGCTGCGGGCGATCTCGCGCGACGTCGAGGCGGCGCGCGCCACGCTCGCGGAGCTGGCGCGGGAGGCGAAAGACCTGCCGGGTGTGGCCGAGGCCATCGCGCTGATCGTCACGGCGCTCGCGTCCGACACGGCGGAAGCGCAGGCCCGCACGGTCGTCGAGCGGATCGCGGTGCTGGCCGCCGCGGCGGCGCTGGCAAGCGGTCCGGCGGCGCCCATCGCCGACATGTTCGCGCGCACGCGGCTTTCCGGACGGGCCGGCGCAAGCTATGGCGCCGCGGCGCTCGATGCCGCGGAAACCAGGCTCCTGCTTGGACGCGTGCTGCCGGACTTCTGAGCGGCCATCCCCGGTTCCCCCGTTCACGCCAACGTGTTCGCGTTCGGGCACGCGAAGCCTCTCCGACCCGATCCGGGTAGGAACCCGGCTTTGGAGGTCGCGTTGGTTGTGCAGTGCGGAACGCGAAAGCGCGGGGTCATCGGTTCGGGCCTGCTCAACCCTGCTTACGCAATGAGGACAAGGAGATCAGCAATGAAGGCTTTGGTGAAACCGGCGGTGATCCTCGGTGTGGCCGGCGTGCTGACGCTCGGCTCGATGACCGCCTCGGAGGCGCGCTACCGCGGATGGGTCGCGGGCGCTGCAGGCTTCGCCGTGGGCGCCGCGATCGGCGCGGCGGCTGCGAATGCAAGCTACTACAACGCGGGCTATTACGCCGGCGGCTATTACGGCTATGAGCCGGCCTATGCCTATGACAGCTACGGCTACAGCCCGACCGACGTGGCGCCGGCGGTGACCGCTGCGGAGCCGGCACCGGTCTACGTGCAGCAAGCGCAGTACCGCGATCCGGCGTTCGCCTACACCGGCGATCCGGCCTATCGCCGCAGCTATCGGACCTACGGCGTGGCGCCGGCCGTGACCGCTGCGGAGCCTGCGCCGGTCTACGCGCAGCAAGCGCAGTACCGCGATCCGGCGTTCGCCTACACCGGCGACCCGGCCTATCGCCGCAGCTATCGGACCTACCGCGTGACGCCGGCCTACGCGCGGCAAGCACAGTACCGCGACCCGGCGTTCGCCTACACCGGTGACCCGGCCTATCGCCGCAGCTATCAGACTTACGGCGTGACGCCGGGTTACGACGCCTATGCCTTCGCGCCGGGCTACCGGGTGTATCGCGGCGGGTACTACGACAGCCGCATCTGGAGCGTTCCGCCCCACTACGATCCGGGCTCGGGCTACAACAGGAACACGCTGGCGCCGTGGCAGGACTGGAAGCTGCAGGGCTACGACTACTGAGGCGCAGGGCACTGCGCTCAAGCAAGAGTGCCGACACAGGTGCAGCAGGAGGGCCGGTGCAAGCCGGACCTCTCGCTGTTCAGAGACGTGTGCTCAGAGCTTTGCCAGCCGGTCGAGCGCGCCCTGCAGGATGAAGATCGCCGCATGCTGGTCGATCACCGCCGCGCGCTTCTTGCGGCTGACGTCGGCCGCGATCAGCTCGCGTTCGACCGCAGCGGTGGAAAGCCGCTCGTCCCAGAGGGCGATCGGCAGTTCGGTGAGCCGCGAAAGGTTGCGCGCAAAGGCGCGGACCGACTGGGCGCGCGGGCCCTCGCTGCCGTCCATGTTGAGCGGCAGGCCGAGCACGAAGCCCGCGCAATTGCGTTCTCTGGCGAGCGCCAGGAGCCGCTGCGCGTCGACCGTGAATGTCTTGCGGGCGATGGTCTCGACGCCGGTGGCGAGCCTGCGGTCGGCGTCTGAGGTGGCGACGCCGATGGTCTTGGTGCCGAGGTCGAGACCGAGCAGGGCGCCGCGCGGCGGCAGGTGGGCGCCGACATCCGCGACAGCAACGATTGGCGCGGTCATCAGGCCTTCACGAAACGGATGCGGGTGCCCCAGGGATCCGCGGTCGCGATGCCAAGCGGCGAAGCTTCAACCGGCGCGTTCGCGGCGCGCAGCCGTCCGGCCATCGCCTCGACGGCCCCGGGCTCGGCCAGTTCCATCGAGAACCAGGCCAGTCCGGCGCGGTTGTCGTCGCGCATGGCCGCGCCGTCGCTGTGCCAGACATTGGCGCCGACGTGATGGTGATAGCCGCCCGACGACATGAAGGTCGCGCCGCCGCGCCGCCGGGTGAGCTCGAGGCCGATCGGGCCGCGGTAGAATTGCTCGGCCTGCTCGACGCTGCCGACGCGCAGATGGATGTGGCCGATCCGCAGACCCTCGGGCGCCGCCGGATAGGTCGCCGTCGCACGGTCGACCTCATCGAGGATCGCCTCGATGTCGAGCTGCTTGGTCTGCATGACGACGAGGCCGTTCTGCCAGGTCCAGCGTTGCTTTGGCCGGTCGTTGTAGACCTCGATGCCGTTGCCCTCCGGATCGTCGAGATAGAACGCCTCGCTCACGCCGTGGTCGGACGCGCCGGTGATCGGCACCCGGTTCCTGGCGATGTGCATGATCCAGCGCGCGTGATCGGCCCGCGTCGGCATCAGGAACGCGGTGTGATAGAGGCCCGCGGTCGCGGGATCGTCGGGCCGCGCGTCCGGCCGGTGCTCGATCTCGAGCAGCGCTATGCCGCCGGTGCCGAGCCGCGCGATCCGGTCGGTGCGCGCCATGACGGTGAGGCCGAGCAGGTCGCGGTAATAGTTCGTCAGCAGATCGAGATCGCGGGCGATCAGGCCGACGGTGCCGATGCGCAGCGGCGTGCGGTTGGCGAAGGTCGGCAGGGCGGAAGGGTTGGGCGCGTCCATCGACTCTATATCGGCGGTTCGGAGTTCCGTTTCAACCGGGGCGGCCCGGCATCGCCGGCTCAGCGTCCGGGCTTGCGGGACAGATAGTTCCGCACCGAGCCGCTGCCGCCGCGGAAATCATCGACCCGCCAGGCATCGCCGATCTTCACCAGGACGAGAACGATCGGGTCGTTGCCGGCCGATGCCTCGTTCTTGAACGTGTCGGTGGCAACGGCGCGGGCCCGTCCCACCTCCTGGACTTCGACGTTGAAGGACTTGATGTCGAAGTCCTGTGCGTCGATGAACGGGTCGCCGTCGAGCCTGGGCGGCTCGCCGCGCTTTGCGGCGGCCCCGGCGTCGGCATCGATCAGCTTCATCAGCGATGGCGTGATGAGCTGCCGCGCCCGGGGCGAGTTGATCGGGATGCCCTTGGCGTCCTTGCCGACATAGCTCTGGTAGATCGCAGCGACGAAGTCCCTGGGGTCTTCGGCGGCCTGCGCGGGCAGGGCGGCCACAATCAAGGCGATCGCCAAGGCAACGGCCAAGGCGATGACGTGGTGAAAAATCGCTTGCATCGGGAACAGCGTCGAACGGGACGAGGGCCGAAAAGGGGCGGCCATTGTGTCCCGCGGCGGGCCGCGCATCCAGCGCCGCGGTGGCGCAAGCGGGCGAGCGTGCCTACGTCAAGGGGACGCGTCGGGGGACGGCGGTTGCCGGGGGATTCCCGGCTCTGCTATATGCGCAAGGACCTGCGCGACAGGCGGGCGATTTCCGCCGATCAGAGGCTGACAGACGATCATGTCGATTGATGCCGCCACCGTTCGCCGTATCGCGCATCTGGCGCGGGTCGCGGTTGCCGACGACGAGGTCGAGCATCTGCGCGGCGAGATCAATTCGATCCTGTCGTTCGTCGAGCAGCTGTCCGAGGTCAAGGTCGAGGGCGTCGAGCCGATGACGTCGGTGACGCCGATGGTGATGAAGCAGCGGGCCGATGTGGTGACCGACGGCAACAACGCCGACGCGGTGCTGCGCAATGCGCCGGCGGTTGAGAACAACTATTTTCTGGTACCCAAGGTGGTCGAATAGCCATGTGCATGGCCTGTGAGGAGATGCAGCTGTTCTACGCCTATCTCGACGCGGTCGAGGAGGCGAAGCGCAAGGCGCAGCCGTGGGAGTGCGAGGTGACGATCATCCCGCAAGGCGACGCGGCGGTTGCCGCGCCGGGCGCACAGGCTGCGCCGCCGGCGAAGGCTGCCGGTAAGCCCGCGAATTCCGGTTTTTCCTGCGACGAGACTGAATGAGCGAGCTCACCGCGCTCACCATCGCGGCCGCGCGCGATGGGCTGAAGCAGAAGAAGTTCTCCGCCATGGAGCTCGCCGACGCGCATCTCGCCGCGATGGAGAAGGCGCGCACGCTCAACGCCTATGTGCTGGAGACGCCGGAGCGCGCTCAGGCGATGGCGAAGGCCGCCGACGCGCGCATCGCCAAGGGCGATGCCGGGCCGCTCGAGGGCGTGCCGCTCGCCATCAAGGACCTGTTCTGCACCGAGGGCGTGCGCACCACCGCCTGCTCCAAGATCCTCGACAACTTCGTGCCGACCTATGAATCGACGGTGAGCGCCAACCTGTGGCGCGACGGCGCGGTGCTGCTCGGCAAGACCAACAACGACGAGTTCGCCATGGGCTCGTCGAACGAGACCTCGTACCTCGGCACGGTGACCTCGCCGTGGCGGCGCAAGGGCTCGAACACGCCGCTGGTGCCGGGCGGCTCGTCCGGCGGCTCGGCCGCGGCGGTGGCGGCGCAGCTCTGTCTTGGCGCGACGGGGACCGACACCGGCGGCTCGATCCGCCAGCCCGCGGCGTTCACCGGCATCGTCGGCATCAAACCCACGTACGGGCGCTGCTCGCGCTGGGGGATCGTTGCGTTTGCGTCCTCGCTCGACCAGGCGGGGCCGTTCGCGCGCACGGTGCGTGATGCCGCGATCATGATGCGCTCGATGGCGGGCCACGACCCGAAGGACACGACCTCGGTCGACGTTCCGGTGCCGGACTACGAGGCGGCGGTCGGCCAATCGGTGAAGGGCAAGCGGATCGGCATTCCGAAGGAATACCGGATCGACGGCATGCCCGCGGAGATCGAGAAGCTCTGGGAGCAGGGCCGGGCCTGGCTCGAGGCGGCCGGCGCCGAGCTCGTCGAGGTGTCGCTGCCGCACACCAAATACGCGCTGCCGGCCTATTACATCGTCGCGCCCGCGGAAGCCTCGTCGAACCTCGCGCGCTATGACGGCGTGCGCTACGGGGAGCGCGTTCCCGGCCGCGACATCATCAGCATGTACGAGAACACCCGCGCCGATGGCTTCGGCAAGGAGGTGCGCCGGCGCATCATGATCGGCACCTACGTGCTGTCGGCCGGCTACTACGACGCCTATTACCTGCGCGCGCAGAAGGTGCGGACGCTGATCAAGAAGGATTTCGAGGACTGCTTCGCCAAAGGCATCGATGCGATGCTGACGCCGACGACGCCGTCGGCGGCGTTCGGTCTCGGCGAAAAGGGCGGAGCGGACCCGATCGAAATGTATCTCAACGACGTGTTCACGGTGACGGTGAACATGGCGGGGCTTCCCGGCATTTCGGTGCCCGCAGGGCTCGACGGCCAGGGCCTGCCGCTCGGCCTGCAGCTGATCGGCCGGCCGTTCGACGAGGAAACGCTGTTCTCGCTCGGCCAGGTGATCGAGGACGCCGCCGGACGGTTCACCCCCGAGAGGTGGTGGGGCTAAGCACGATGACGCCCGCCGCGTTCAAGCGAAGCTTGTCCAACGCGGTGCCGCCGAAGGCGCTCGCGCCCGAGCTTCAGGCGCTGTGGTGGGCGGGGAAGGGCGACTGGGACAAGGCGCATCGCATCGTCATGGACGAGCACTCCAAGGCGGCGGCCTGGGTGCATGCCTACCTGCATCGGGTCGAGGGTGACGACGGCAACGCCGGCTACTGGTACCGGCAGGCGCAGCGCAAAGCGGCGACCGGGGCGGTGGAGCAGGAATGGGCGGCCATCGTCGCGGCGCTGCTGTAGCGGTGTTTAGGCACCGGCGCCGTCTGGCTCGCGCCGGCCGTTAACCATGAGAACCGCGCAACTCCTGCGTAAACCATTATTCGTTAACAAGAGTTTACCTATTGCGGGAACCCGCGTCCGCGCCGATAAATGATCGCAAAAGGGCTTTAGGGCCTGTCTTCAGTTGAGCAAGATCATAGCGGAGGCGAGTTGAACTCCGGCAAGGAAGTTTCTGGCGAGT
>JAIESI010000020.1 GCA_019746135.1 Xanthobacteraceae bacterium | reverse complement strand
TGGACCAAGAAACGAGTCCGCCAAAAGCCCTTCAAAGGCCGCCGTATCACTCAGCTCTGATTCCGGGTACTAGCTCGTCGCGGCTCAGCACCGCGCAAGCGCGCTCGTTGGTGCCAGCGGCCGCGCTTGTCGCTTTGACCGGCAGCATCTCGCCGGTCTCAGCCCGTTCTGGTCCCGACCAAGGACGGGCTGGCGAGCAATCTCAAAACGGCCAAAGGACGCTTGGCATCAGGACGCCTAGCATCAGGACGCCTGGCATCAGGACGCCTGGCATCAGGACGCCTGGCATCACGATCCCGTCGTCGCTGCTCGCCCGCGCTGACGAGGTGATCGGGTGGCTGCCGATGTCCGCTTTTGGCCCGAATCCGACGCTACCCTGCCTGCCGAATTCCTCCTGTCAGGGGATCGACCATGACGCGGCGGAAATTCCTCAAGCATTTTGGTATCGCAGTGGCGGCGTGGCCGCTGTCGGCACGCGCGCAACAGCCGATGCCCGTGATCGGATATCTTGGTGCCGAGACGCCCGCCGCGTTCGCAAGCCGTGTCAGAACCTTCCGCCAAGGTCTCGGCGAAGGCGGATACGTCGAGGGACGCAACGTTGCGATCGAATTTCGCTGGGCCGAAGGCCAACACAATAAATTGCCTGCGCTGGCGGCCGACTTGATCCGACGTCCGGTGACCGTGATTGTCGCGCCGGGGGGCGCGCCTGCGGCGCTTGCGGCAAAATCAGCGGGCGCAACAATGCCAATCGTCTTCGAAATGGGCGCAGATCCCATGGCGCTTGGATTGGTCGAGACATTAAAGCGTCCGGGAGCGAACCTCACGGGTGTGACGAGCCTGAACGTGCAAGTCACGCCGAAGCGGCTGGAAACCCTGAACGAAACAGTCCCCACCGCGACCAGGATCGCCGTGCTCCTCAACCCGACGAGTCCGACCACCCCGTCACAATTGAGAAGCCTGCAGACGGCTGCGGACGCCCTCGGCCTACGACTCCATGTCCTGCACGCCAGCACCGTGCGCGACTTCGATCGTGTATTTGCAACCCTGGCCGAGCTGCGGCCGGGCGGTCTCGTGGTCGCCTCCGATGGTTTCTTCGCCACGCACGGCGAGCCGCTTGCGGCGCTGAGCGTCCGCCACGCGATCCCCGCAATCCATCAATCCCGCGACTTCGCCGTCGCCGGCGGCCTGATGAGTTACGCAGGCAGCTTTATGGAATCGCATCGGCAGGCGGGCATCCACACCGCTCGCGTCCTCAAGGGGGAGAATCCTGCCGAGCTGCCGGTCCAGCAGGTCACGAAGGTCGAACTGATCGTCAATCTCAAGACCGCAAGGACTCTCGGGGTGACAATGCCGCTGACGCTGCTCGGGCGAGCCGACGAGGTGATCGAGTAGGCATCGATTTGCAAATATCCGCCCTTCCTCCGCTGTCGGGGGAAGAGCGGACAAATGCGCAGCACGTGATCAGTCTGGCCGCCCGAAGAGCATGGGACCTAGTGGCCGGCCAGATGATTCCATTGCGGCAGCAAAACAATGCTGTTGGGGTTGAAGCCCTGCTCTTTGAGCGTATCGATGCTGCCGACGGCTTCGCCCTTGGCAAGATCGATGATGGTGATCGAGCCGTCGCTCATCCCCGGCAAATTGAGCAGTGAGTTCTGCACGAATGCGAGCTTCTCGTCTTTGGTAATCGCGACATGGTGCGCGCCCTCTGCCGCCGGGATGGACTTCATGAGCTCCGGCTGCCCCGCGTTCCTGCTGATATCGAAAATATGCAGGTGTCCCGGCTTGGCCGTCGTCACGTAGAGGCGGTCGGCCTTGCCGTTGAAGTATATCTCAAGCGGAACGCCTGACTTGACCGCTGCAAAATCGTAGACCTGGGCGACATCGAAGTCCTTCTTCTGCGCGTTCCAGGTCGCCGTCCACAACGTCGAACCAAACATGTTGGTAATGTAAGCGACGGGCGGATTCGACTGCGGCACAAACAGGATTTCGACCGGCGCTTCGCCGGAAGGCGAGGCCTTTTTCGAGACCTTGTGAGAGGAAAGCACCTGTCCGGTGCTCGCTTCGATCACGGTGATCTGCTCCCCGGCATCGCCCAGGTCGGTGGCCCGGACAGTGCTGGTCACCAGTACGCGATCGATCCCGTCATGAATCGCAATGCCGTGCGGATAAGGCACCGGCGGCTTGATGGTTTGCGTCGGCTGGTCGGTGACGGCATCGCCGGCGATCACGCTGGCCGAACCCATGCAGGTCAAGAACCAGCGCTTGTTGTCGCCGGAGAACACCACGTCTTCCCCGACCTGACAGCCCGGCACGGCAACCGTCTTGGCCGCGAAGGGTCGCTTGCTCATGTCGATGATGCGCAGCTCCGGCTTGCCGAGCGCGGTCACGTAGGCCTTGGACATGTCGCGATTGTAGAAAATGTGGTGGGCGACAAGATCCGGCGGCAGCGGAATGGTTTCGACGACCTTCTTGAAATTCGGCGACGCCGGATTGACATCAATGATGGCGATGCCTTCCTGCCGCGTCTGGCCTGGCACCGGCGACCGAAATGCTTTGAGCGCGTCGGGCGTCTTGCTTTCGTAGTTGAGCATCGCGAGAATTTCGCCATTGCCGGACGAAGGATAGACACAGGCAACGGCGACGATTGCAGCAGTGGTGATCCACTTCATTGCCGCCTCCCTGGAATGTGCGAAGTTTCGTTGGATTATACGGCTTCGATCGCCACCGGCAAAAGAGAGCGTGAAGCATGCTGGTCTCTCGGGTGCCGAACAGCGTGATTTTGCGTTTGATTCCCGCAGCCTGGCTGCTGGCGGTTGTCTTTGGCAACTGGTTCCCGGCCATCGCGCAGGTCGAAGCGCCAAAACGTTTCGACTTAAGGATCGAGAACGAACGCGTCAGCAGCGATCTCAAGGTGATCCGGGTCCGGCGTGGCGACGCGGTCGAGATCAATTGGTCGGCCAATCGTCGCACCGTGTTGCACCTGCACGGCTACGACATCGAGGCCATCGTCGAAGCTGGAAAACCGCAAACCATGTCGTTCACGGCACGTGCGACCGGGCGCTTCCCGGTCGAAACGCATGGCGCGCGCCACAGTGTCCTCATCTATGTCGAAGTGTACCCGCGGTGAGACTCGATGATCACCCCCGCCGTGCGGATCCTGGCGGCCGCGCTGCTCTGCCTTGACTCCGTTCGTGGCGCAGAAGCGCACGCGCTGGCGCAACGCTACGACCTGCCGCTGCCGCTTGGTTTTTTTCTGGTCGGCGCGGGCGCTGCAGTCGCCTTGTCCTTCGTCGCCCTCGCCCTGTTCCAGCGCGGCGACAAGGGCCGGCTCCAGGGCACCAGCCGGCCATGGCTGCAAGGTGCGATCCCTCGTCCGGTCGTCGCTTGCTGCAAGGCCGTCGGCGTCGCGCTGCTGCTGCTGATCCTTTGCGCCGGACTGTTTGGCAATCAGAGCACGTTCAAGAATATCGTGCCCGTCGCGGTCTGGGTCGTGTGGTGGATCGGTCTGAGTTTCGTGTGCGCTTTCCTGGGCAACGTCTGGATCCTGATCAATCCCTGGACCGCCCTGTTCGAATTCGCCGAGCGATTGGCGAGGCCCTGGCGAAAGAATTTGTCGCTTCGGCTGCCATACCCAGGGTGGCTGGGTGCCTGGCCGGCATGCATGCTGTTCTTCCTGCTGGCCTGGTTCGAGCTGGTCGCGCCGGGCCGCGACGTGCCGCGCAATATTGCCGTCGCCCTGGCGATCTATTCCGGCCTGACATTAGCGGGGTTCGCGTGCTTTGGCCGCGAGCTGTGGTGCCGCAATGTCGAAGTCTTCTCGGTCGTCTTCGGTCTGTTCGGCCGCTTTGCTCCGCTGCAGGTCGAAGACAACGGCTGCCGCCGCTGGTCATCGCGGCCGCCGGCCGTCGGGCTCTTGACCCGCACGCCGCTCGACCCGTCCATGACGGCTTTCACGCTGCTGGTGCTGGGAACGGTGACGGTTGACGGCTTGATGGAGACCCCGGCGTGGGCCGCGGTGGTCGAGCGGCTGATCGGAGGCCGGACGCCGGCCGACGCCGCCGCGTCCTACATGATGCTTCAGACCGTCCTGCTGGCGGCCGGTCCCCTGATGTTGGCTTTGCTTTACCTGACGGCCATCGCATTAATGGGCCAATCGCCGGCCAAGCGACTCGCCGGCCAATTCGTCCTGTCACTTGTGCCGATCGCGATCGCTTATCACCTGGCCCACTATTTTTCGATGCTTGCAATCGCCGGGCAGTTCATCATTCCGCTCGCATCGGATCCCTTCGGCTACGGTTGGGATCTGTTCGGCACCACACTGTACAGGATTGACATCGGATTGGTGGATGCGCGTTTCATCTGGTATCTGGCGGTCGCGGCCATCGTGACCGGTCACATCATCGCGGTCTGGGTCAGCCACGTGACCGCATATTCGGCGCTCAACATCGGCACAGCGCGCCGCAGCCAGTACCCGATGCTCGTGCTCATGGTCAGCTACACGATGATGAGCCTCTGGATTTTGGCGCAGCCCATTGTCGAGCCAGCTGTCAGGTGATGTCGAAGGGGGCCCTCGGCCAAAGCCAACGCCCGTCGGTCACGACGGCCGGCCGACCTGTGTTCGACTTCAAGACCGACAGCCCAGGCCTGGGCAAGGGCGGCACAGGCGTGTTGTCCGTAGACGGCAACGATGTGGCTAGGAAATCCCTGGAGCACACCACCCCGATCACATTCCCTGAAGACGAAACCTTCGACATCGGGCAGGACACGCGCACCGGCGTCGCGCTGCTGGAATATCGCTACGACGTTCCGTTCAAGTTCACCGGCAAGATCGACAAGCTGAGGTTCAAACTTGAACAGTAGCGAGTTCGCCAAAGCGCGTGAGCGCGAAGGCGGAAGACGCGCGTGAACGCGCTCATGGGATCAACTCATCCTGCTGGCTCCTAGGGCCGGCTCGTTTTCTGCGCCTTCTGCCAGGAGTCGATTTTCTCCTGGCCGATGATGAAGTCATCGGCGATGACGTTGACGAGCGTTGCGCCCATCATCCGCTCGTAGTCGTCGACCCGCCGGCGCAAAGAACGGTTTCGCCCGGCATATGACCCTGACCGTTGATATTGGACCTCGGTCCAACTCGCCCTGACGGTGGCCGCCTGCAAACATACGGCATGACCGTCAGGTATCCGCGTCCCCGCAGGGACGCCGGTCGACGATGGAGTGGGAGGCGCCATGTTCGGCCGTGCATCCGCTGTTGCAATGGGCGTGCTTTGTCTCGCCGGCATGACCGCCTTCGCTCAATCGCAATCCGCTCCGCCACCCGCGATGACCCTCTTCGAGAATGTCCGCATCTTCGACGGCAGGAGCGACGCGTTGAGCGCCAGCATGAACGTTCTCGTCCGCGGCAACACGATCGAGAAGGTTTCACGCGATCCGATTGCAAGCGATCGCGGCAGCACCAGGATTGTCGCCGGCGGCGGCCGCACGTTGATGCCCGGGCTGATCGACATGCATTGGCATGCGATGCTGGTGCGGCCCACGGTCGAGACCCTGCTGACGGGCGACCTCGGCTACATCAATCTGATGGCAGGCGCTGAGGCGACGGACACGCTGATGCGCGGGTTCACCACCGTGCGCGACGTCGGCGGGCCGGCGTTCGGGCTCAAGCGCGCCATCGACGCGGGCATCGTCGCAGGCCCGCGCATCTACCCCTCCGGGGCCATCATCACCGTCACGAGCGGCCACGGCGACTTCCGTCAGCCGTTCGAGCTGCCGCGCGCGCTCGGCAAACCAGCGCACGCCGCGCGGCCGCAGCATCGAGGACAGCGCATTGCCGAGGTCGCGATGCGCCAGCACCGGGCGGCCGGTCATCAGGTGCGAGGCGAACTCGTGGCCGAGCGCGGGCTTTGCCACGAAGTCGGCGCGGATCGGGCAGAAGTGCTCGGCGATCGCCTGCCACAGCGACATGATGCCGGAGCGATCGGCAAACATTTTGTCGCCCTGGGCGATCAGGTCGCGGACGCGCTGTTTCATTTGTTTCAGGCTCCTGTGCCGAGCCGCGTCGCGGCGTAGCTGTCGAACGTCGTTGTGCCTGCCGCCGCGGTTCGCGCCCGCGGCTTCGGCGGCGAGAGCAATGTCGAGCGCCGGCCGCCGGAGGCGAGCGCCTCGATCGCCCGGCGGCGCGCCTCGCGGTTCGCCGGATCGTTCGGATCGGCGCGCGGCACCGGCGCGGGCGGCGCGGGTTGCTGCACCTGGATGATCGGTGCGGGCGGATCGTCGTTGCCGAATAGGCCGGACATGGCAGTTCTCCTCTTTCTTTCTCTCGTCACGGACGGTCCGATCCCTCCCCGCGAGGGGAGGGTGGCGGCGAATCCGCCGGGTGGGGAGAAGCTCGCGACTTATCGCTGGCCTCTCCCCACCCCCGCGCCATAGCGCGCCGAAGATGCGCGTAAACGGGCTGATGGCGCGGACCCTCCCCATAGCCCGTCGAAGACGGGCGTGAACGCCCTCTCGTCGGGGAGGGATGGCACCGCCCGAGTTGCGCCCCCAATGCGGTCACAATCCAGACTCACGGTGCGTGCGCGGCCAGCGCGTTTACGCGCGGCTTCGATGCGCTATGAACGGGGAAGGTCCGATTCCTCGTGGAAAAAACTCGCTCGAGGAACGTTTGCTCAGCAACAAGGGGGAAGCGATCATGCCCACCGACAAGTACACGAAATTTATTCTGACGGTACTCGCCTGCGCCCTGCTCGCGCTCGTCGCGCAGAACGTCATGGGTCGGTCGAATGCCCAAGTGGCCCAACAGGCAACTGTTCCGTCGCATGCGGAAGCTCGTAAATTCGAGAAGATTCAATTTTGTGATTCACGGGGCTGCATAGAGTTGTTCAACGTCACGCTTGAGGGTCTTCCGGAAGCTTGTGCCAGTGCGATTGACAACATGCCGACGTTGGCGCGGCCATAGTCACGGCGGGTCGAACCTTCCCGGCGCGCCGCCGAGAGGCCTGTGATCGAACCGCAACCGACGCTCCCAGGCGCGCCGAAGCTCTTCTTCTTCGTGCCTCCTCTTGATTGCGTCGAGTATCTCGGGGAGCTTTCTGAGGTCGATGATGGTGCCCTTGATCTCGTCTTCCTTCGGGAAACGCTCGTCGACGATACCGGCCGGCGTGCGCATCTCCTCGTGCTTCTGCGGGAAACGCTTGTCGACGATATCAGCCGGCCGGTCGATTCCGCCGTAGCGGTCCTTTGGCAGAGCGGCCAAGATCGTGCGGCCCGTCGCACCGGCGCGCCGAAGCGTCGAAGCCGCGCCTTGCTCGTCGCCGCCGAAAAATCCTGACATGGTTCTTCCTTTCTCTTCTCGTAACGGGCCCATAGCGCGTCGACCCGGCTTCGCTCGCTGCGCGAGCTACGCCGGGCTTGGAGTCCGCCCATAGCGCGTCGAAGACGCGCGTAAACGCGCTGAGAGCGCGTGAGCGCGAAGGCGGAAGACGCGCGTACACGCGCTGGTTGCCATCCTGCCGCCCGAATTGCATCGCAGAAAATCAGCGCCAGGCTCGATTGACATGCGATCGAGCACTCCCACGATCCGGGACGAATGGTCCGGGGGTGATGATGGGCTTCAGAGCTTTGTCGGCGGCCGCCTTCTGCGGGGGATTTCTGGTCGCGGCGGCGGTCCCGGCGATCGCAGCAAGCCGCAACACCGCGGGCGGCGACCATCCGATTTCCACTCGGTGTGCAGTTCGAGATTCCGCAAGGCTGGTCGGTGCGCGACCTGAAGTTCGGCCCGGGCTCCAACTCGGCCGTGCTCGCCTATGACGCAACCCGGCCGCCACCGGACAGCACCGCGCGCAATCCAAACGAGCTTACCGTTGTCTTCAATCGCGAGTTCCCCGCGCCTGAAAGCGAGGCTCTCAAGTCCCAGGCTCTCAAGTCCTGGACCCGCATCAATGCCGATCGATCAGAGGTCCTGCCCAACGGCGCACTGGTCCGCTGGAAGATCGGCACAATGTGGAACTTCGACGAAGCCTTGGCCGGCGGCGCGACGCTCGGCCAGACAATGCTCGCCTTCAAGCACACCAATGCCCCGGTGCGTCGATTCGATCCGGCCGTCCTCGAGGGCGCGTTGCTGAAGATCGCAGGCTCGATGCGCGCGATGCCGCAAAGCACGGCGCTTGTTCACCCGTTTCTGCAAACGGCGCTCGAGGCGTACGATCCGACGCGATGGTCGCCGGAGATCAGCAAATACGACTTTCGGCTGCGCTGCGAAATTTGCGGACAAGGCAGCCGGACCCACATGGTGATCGCTCGCATGACGAGCGTGTTCTTCGAGAATCTCGATGAGGCGCTTGCGATGGTCACCCGCGCGCATGCCAAGGCCCACAAGCTCGATCTCGGCGAAGTCAGCCGCCACGCGATGGCGGACGTGGCCCATAGCCCGTCGAAGACGGGCGTGAACGCCCTCGTCGCATGGACCGAGCAGCCGGGCAGCCGCATCCCCTTCGTCGGCGCGGTCCAGCGCGGGACCGAGTACTTCTTCGTCTCGATTGCCGCGCTTGAGAGCATGACCGTTGGGCACGACGATCTGCGCGACGATTTTCTGACGATGGCCGGTAGCGTCCGGCCGTGGGACGGCGAGCCCGTAGGATGGGTTGAGCGGCAGCGAAACCCATCATCGGCCGGTTCGATGGGTTTCGCCCGATAGCGCGTCGACGCGCCATGGGGCCGGTGTGTAGCAGGAAGCGATCATGCCCACCGGCAAGTACACGAAATTTATCCTGACGGTGATTGCCTGCGGCCTGCTCGCGCTCATCGTGCAGAACGTGATGGGTCCGTCGGATACGCCGGTTGCACAGAGCCAAGCTGCTCTGCCGAATATTGCTCCGCCGAATATTGCTCCGTCGAAAGCTCGTGAATTCGGGAAGCTTCACTTGTGTAATTCGGTGGGCTGCTTCGGGATCAAGACGTGCGACGACGGGATTCAACATTTTGCAGGAGTTTGTGCCGACGCGACGGGTGACAGGTCAACGACAACGCAGCGATAGCCGCCTCACCCGCCTTCGGCCAAAAGCGGGCGGGTCGTCGCCGCCGAACAGACCGGATAGGGCAGTTCTCCTCAAGTGCTCCGAAGGCCGCGCTGCCGAAACGCGCGGTTGAGTTCCTCGCGCCCCGTCCTGCGCAGCCACTCCTCGTATGTCTCGCCCTTCCTTTTCCACCGCTCGAACTCGCGCCTGCGCTCCTCGTTCGGTTCGTGGGTGGGCATCATCTCGTGCGGCTTCGGAAAACGGCTGTCGACGGCCTGGGCCGGTGACCTGACCAGGGGCATCTCCTCGTCAGGCGTCGGGAAACGATCCCTGACGACGGCGTTCGGTGGTGGCTCGATGAGGGGTCCTGCCTCGCCGCCGAGCGGCGTTGGATCGAACAACTGCCGACGTGCGCCTGCGCGCTGAAGCTTCTCCGTCGCGTTTTCCGCCTCGTTGGCGAAGACTGCTGACATGGATTGGTCCCTTTCTCGCTTCTCTCGGCCGCAGCGAAATCCTTCATCTGCCGGTTCGATGGGTTTCGTCCGACTCCCCCAATGCGGACACAATTGCAATTCATGCTGCATGCAACCAGAGCGTTTACGCGCTTTGACCGGGGGTGCACGATGCGCGCGGCAGCGTCGTATCTTTTTTGCCTGATTATCCTGGCGGCTCTTTCCGTGGTGCCTGCGGAGAGCGAGGAGCCAGATTCCTCGTGGAAAAAATTCTGTTTGAACGACGTTTGCCATATCGGCAAAGGCCGCCGGTCCGACTGCGGATTGATCGGCGAAGTGACGCTGGTCGAGCGCAAAGCAGAAACCGGCAAACGCTTGAGCATGGCCCTGCCGGCGCGCATCACTCCCGACCGGGGAGACCGGGCCACACGCGTGTCCATCGACGGCAACAAGCCTGTCAGTCGCGAGATTTCGAGGTGCGACTGTGCCTGTTGGGTTGAAGACAAGGCAGGTTGGGACCTGGTCGAGCTGGTCGGACAGATCAAGCAAGGACAGCGGCTCGTGCTCGAAGCCCTGACCTCGCGCCGTCAGCCCGACATTGTGGTGCTCCCGCTCGCCGGCTTCGCGCAGGCCTACGACGGCCCGCCGACCCCGATGCCGGAGATGAAGGAGCAAACGGCATCGCCAGCTGGGATGAACCCCTCAAGCCGCGCGAAATGAGCCTTGTCAGCCATGGATGCACCACCCCGCGTATCGTCGCAACCGCAACACCAGGACGCGATCATGCCTCGCGACAAGTACATGAAATTTATTCTGACGGTGATTGCCTGCTGCCTGCTCGCGCTCATCGTGCAGAACGCGATCGGTCCGCCGGTTACGCAAGTCGCACCGAGCGAAACTGCTCCGTCGACGTCAACCAATGTTGTGTCGAAGACTGCTCCATGGACCTCTGTCGCGTCGAGGACTGCTCCGTGGAATACTGCTCCGTCGAACAAGGACGCTCTCGCATCCGGAAGGCTTTACTTGTGCAATGCGCGGGGCTGCGTCGAGATCGCGCCGTGCGACAGAAGGCATCAAGATTCTTCAGGAGATTGCGCCGATGCGACGGACGACAGACCAATGACAACGCCGCCATAGCCCGTAGGATGGGTTGAGCGGCAGCGAAACCCATCATCGGTCCTACGGGGCAGAGAGCCCGATCCTTCGCGGAAAAAGCGTGCTCGAAGGACGTTCGCTCAGCAACAAGGGGGAGCGATGATGCCCATCGACAAGTACACGAAATTTGTCCTGACGGTGATTGCCTGCGCCCTGCTCGCGCCCGTCGTGCAGAACGTCATTGACCAGTCGAATGCGAGAGATGACGTATATGAGAAGGTTCAGTTTTGTGATTCAGGGGGCTGCATGGAGTTGTTCAACGTCAAGTTCGAGTGTGCCCAAAAGGTCGTCGCCGTGGGAACGGCCACCGGCGGCCGGCTAACGCCGGTGGATCCGAATGCGAGAAAGGGCGTATTCGAGAAGATTCAGTTTTGCGATTCACAGGGCTGCATGGAGTTGTTCAACATCAGGCCCGAGTGTGCCCAAAAGGTCGACTCCGTGGGAACGGTCGCCGGCGGCCAGTCAACGCCGGCGGAGCGATAGCCGCCCGGACATCAGCGTTTGCGCCTCTCCCTCAAGTACTCGTCCCGCTTCCTCTTGATTGCTTTTTGTATCGTGGGGTCCTTTTTGGGATCGGCGGTGACAGCCGCGACCTCGTCCGGGTTCGGGAAACGCTGGTCGATGATCTGGGCCGGCGACTCGTAGAGGATCTCACCGTCGACGCCGCGCTCATAGGTGCTGTCCGAAAAGTGGTTGGAATTCGGCGTGGCGCGATCTCCGATAACATGAGGGTATCGTTTCAGGCTGCGA
>JAIESI010000251.1 GCA_019746135.1 Xanthobacteraceae bacterium | reverse complement strand
TGGAAATTCCTCTATCCGGTGAGCGGCGAATATGTCACCCGCTCCGAAGGGCTCGCGCTCGCAAGCCTGGTGATGTTCCGCAATTGCGAGTTCTCGAAATGGCCGAGCTATCCGCTGCGGGTCGACGCCGAAATGCTGGAGGCGATCACCGAGGAGAAGCTCGCCGAGGGTTTCCAGGTGCGGAACGACAATCCGCTGCAAGGCGTTGCCGGGCGCGCCGACCTGCTGCGCCGCCTCGGCCGGACCATCGCCGCCAAGCCCGAAGTTTTCGGCCGGAACGACACCCCGCGTCCCGGCGGCCTGCTTGACCATCTGGCGGCGCTGGCGGAAGGCAACCGGATCGCCGCGCCGGTGATCCTGCGGGAGGTGCTGACGCATCTCGGGCCGATCTGGCCGTCGCGGCTCACGCTCGGCGGCGTGCCGCTCGGCGACTGCTGGAGGCATTCGGCAATCAAGACGGACGATGCGACCTCTGGCCTCGTGCCGCTGCACAAGCTGTCGCAATGGCTGTCCTACTCGCTGATCGAGCCGCTGCAATGGGCCGGCATCGAGGTCATCGACATCGACGGGCTGACCGGGCTTGCGGAGTACCGCAACGGCGGCCTGTTCATCGACACCGGCGTGCTGAAGCTGCACGACGCAGGCGCGGCGCAGCGCGAGCACACCGTCGATTCCGAGCTGGTGGTGGAATGGCGCGCACTGACCGTGGCGCTGCTCGACCGGCTCGCCGACACCATTCGCACGAAACTCAACACGGACCGCCAGTCGCTGCCGCTCGCCCGCATCCTGCAGGGCGGCACATGGACTGCCGGGCGCAATGTCGCAAAGAAGCTGCGCGCCGATGGCGGGCCGCCGCTGAAGATCGTCAGCGACGGCACGGTTTTCTGAACGGGGGAGACGATGAAGGGCGTAACCGTGGTCGACCATCCGCTGGTGCAGCACAAGCTGACGCTGATCCGCGAGAAAGACCGCTCGACCAAATCGTTCCGCGAACTGGCCCGCGAGCTCGGCATCCTGCTGTGCTACGAGATCACCCGCGACTTGCCGCTCGACTGGGTCGAGATCGAAACCCCGATGACGACAATGAAGGCGCCGGTGATCGCCGGCAAGAAGCTCGTGTTCGCGCCGATCCTGCGCGCCGGGCTCGCGCTGGTCGACGGCATGCTCGATCTGGTGCCTGCGGCGCGTGTCGCCCATATCGGCCTTTATCGCGACGCCGACACCAAGGTCGCCGTCGAGTACTACCTGAAGACGCCGGCCGATCTCGCCACCCGCGATGTCATCGTCGTGGCACCGGTGGTCGCAACCGCGAATACCATGGTGGCGGCAATCGACCGGCTCAAGGAGCGCGGCGCGACAAATATTCGCGCGGCCTGTCTCATCGCCTCGCCCGAGGGCACCGAGCGGCTGATCGGCATCCATCCCGACGTCAGGCTCTGGACCTGCGCGATCGACGAGCGCATGGACGAGGACGCCTTCATCATTCCGGGCCTCGGCGACGCCGGCAACCGCGCCTACGGCACCGAATAAACCGCTGCTTCCTGCCGCGATCGCCGGCCGCTCCGCAAGAATTGCGGTGGCATCCGGGTCCGGAGCCGTGACAAGCGCGAGGCGGAAGGCCAGAATTGGCCACAACAACACGCCAAAGCGCTGCTACAGGAGGCCGGACCATGCCGTCACGCCGCGATTTTCTGGTTCTTACGGGTGCAGGACTTGCCGCAGGCACGAGCCGGAGCTGGGCGCAGGCCGCAACCCCGAAATACACCGCCAAGATCGCCCACCTCGAATCCCCGCTGCAGCCGCGGCACCGCGGGCTTGAGAAGGTGTCCGCGCTGGTGAAGGAACGGACCAAAGGCGAGGTCGAGTTCAAGCTGTTCCCGGCCTCGCAGCTCGGCAACGCCCGCCAGATGATCGAAGGCACGCAATTCGGCTCGATCGAGTGCAACGTGATGCCCGCGGCCTTCCTCGGCGGCTTCAATCCGATCGTGTCGATCTTCGACATCCCGTTTCTGCTGCCGGACGATCCGGGCAAGTCCAACGAGCTGCGGACCGGCGCGTTCGGGCAATACATCCTCGACACGTTCTCCTCGCGCGGTCTCACCGCCATCGCGCTCTGGCCGAACGGCCGCAAGAGCCTCACCTCGAACAAGCCGTTGAACTCGATCGACGCGTTCAAGGGGCAGAAGTTCCGCGTGATGGACTCGCGCATCCTGATCGAGCAGTTCAGCGCGGTCGGCGCCAACGCCATCGCCATCGCCTTCGGCGAACTCTACACGGCGCTGCAGACCGGCGTCGTGGACGGCGAGGAAAATCCGCTCGACACCATCTCGACGATGAAATTCCACGAGGTTCAGAAATATCTCGTGGTGTCGAACCACGGCGCGATGGAAGACCTGGTGCTGTTCAACCCGGCCTGGTGGCAGACCCTGCCCGCAGGCCATCGCAAGATCATCGCCGACACCTTCATCGAGGTCCGGCCCGAGGTCGAAAAGATGAAGAACGAGGCGCAGGACAAGGCGCTCGAGGTGATCAAGGCCGCGGGCAAGACCGAGATCCGGACCATGGACGAGGTCGAGCGCAAGGCGCTTCGCGCGGCCATGGCGCCCAAGGCGCAGGAAGCGTTTCTCCAGCGCGCCGGAGCCGAGGGCAAGAAGGCCATCGATCTCTACGAAGGCGAGCGCAAGCGGCTGGGTCTCTAGCGCTCCCGAAGTAACACGCGATGCTCGTGAAGCTCCTGTCCGGGATCCGGATTGCCGAGCGCGCCCTCCTGGCGGCGCTGATGATCGGCATGTCGGTGCTGTTCTTTCTCAACGTGGTCGCGCGCGAGCTGTTCCCGAAGCTCGCCGTGGAGCTCGCCTGGGTCGAGGAAGCGACGCTGTTCGCGCTGGCCTGGACGGTGTTCGTCGGCATGGGGCTTGTTCTTGAGCAGCGCCGCCACATCGCGATGACCGCCTACGCCGACACGCTGCCGGCGCGGACCGCCCATATCCTGCACAAGGTGATCAATTTCAGCGGCATCGTGTTCTGCGCCCTTCTGACCAAGTTCGGCTACGACTTCGTCGCCTTCGCCTGGCGCAGCGGCCAGATCAGCCCCACGCTCGGGTTTTCGATCGCCGTGCTTTACCTGCCGCTGCCGATCGGGTTCGCGCTGCTGACGTTGCGCTATCTCCTCGAATTCTGCGGCGTGCAGGACCGATTCACCATCAAGGACGTGATTACGGACCACTGATATGACCGGCATCGCGCGCGGAAAACGACCATGCTGGTGATCGCGCTCTGCGTCCTCGCCGCTGTCCTGCTGGTGCTCGGCTTCGAGATGTTCCTCGTCATGGGCATCCCGACCCTGCTCGCCTGGCAGATCTTCTTTCCCAACATCCCGTCGATCGCGGTGGCGCAGAAGCTGATCGGCGGCGTCAACACATCGACGCTGCTGGCGATCCCGTTTTTCGTGTTCGCCGCCGACATCATGGCGCGCGGCACCATCGCCAAACGGCTGACCGACCTGGTCAAGGCGAACGTCGCGCATCTGTCCGGCGGGCTCGGCCATACCACCGTGATCTCCTGCATGTCCTTCGGCTCGATCTGCGGGTCGGCACCCGCGACCGTGGCGGCGCTCGGACGGCTTCTCCACCCGGAGCTGATCCGGGCGCGCTACAGCGAGAAATTCTCGCTCGGTCTCATTGCCTCGAGCGCCGAATGCGCACTGCTGATCCCGCCGAGCATCACGCTGATCATCTATGGATGGCTGACCGGGACATCGATCGCCGACCTGTTTGCCGCGGGCCTTGCCGTCGGCATCGTGCTGGGCATCGCCTTCATGATCCAGGTCCAGATCGTCACCTGGCGCACCGGCGCAGGCGCCTCGCCGCGCGCGTCGCGGCAGGAGCGGCTCGCCGCCTTGCGCGACGGGCTCGTGGCGCTCGGCATGCCGGTGATCATTCTCGGCGGCATCTATGGCGGCGTTTTCACCGCCACCGAAGCCGCGGCCGTCGCCGTGGTCTATGCGCTGGTCGTCGAAGTCTTGATCTACCGTTCGTTCGGCTTTCGCGACCTGATCCAGGTGTCGGAAAGCTCGGCCGTCACCGTGGTGGTCATCTTCATCCTGCTGGCGATGGGCTCGGCGCTCTCGTTCTTCATCACGCTGGCGCAGGTTCCGGCCTTTTTCACGCAACTGTTCGCCGATTGGAAGGTCAACTGGATCGTATTCCTGCTCATTGTCAACGTGATCCTGCTGATCGCCGGCATGTTCATCGACCCGAACTCGATCCTGCTGGTGCTCATTCCGACTTTCTATCCGGTCGCTGTCGCGCTCGGCATCGACCCGGTGCATTTCGGGCTGATCGTGTGCCTGAACATCAGCATCGGCATGATCACACCGCCGTTCGGACTGGATCTGTTTGTCGCATCGTCGACGCTACGGCGGCCGGTCGAGGCGGTGATTGCCGGCGTCTGGCCGTTCATCGCCACCAACATCATCGTCCTGGCGCTGATCAGCTATATTCCACAGATTTCAACCGCGATCCTGAAGATCACCCGCTAGCGTTAAAGGAGTGCTCAATCCATGAAACCGAGTCTGCAACCCGGCGCGTCGATGACGCGCCGCATCGCCGTCGACCGCGGTCGCACCATCAGCTTCATGGGCGAGGACGCGAGGGTCTATGCGACGCCGTCGATGATCATGGACATCGAGCAGACCTGCCGCGACTTGATCATGGCGCATGCGGACGCGGGCGAGGATTCAGTCGGCATCGAGGTGTCGGTGAAGCATCTTGCGGCGACTTTGCCGGGGATGAACGTGGAGATCGTTGTCAAAGTGGCGAGCGTCGAGGGACGCAAGGTGACGTTCGAGGTTTCGGCGAAGGACGAGATCGATGCGGTCAGCGCCGGAACGCATTCGCGCTTCGTCGTCGACGTCGGCAAGACCGTGGAGCGGCTCAAGGCGAAGGCCGCAAAGCGGGATGCGTTGAAAAAATAGCGCTCCATCGTTCGGTCATTCCGGGCGCGGACGAAGTCCTCGAGCCGGAATGACGGCGGAGATTCACGGCTTCCGGTTCGCTGCATCCCAGTAGCGCTCGAGATTGCCGATCAGCGCCGGGCTGAAGTGGCAGTAGGCCTGCTCGCGCGCATAGACTGCGAAATATTCGCGGAACATGTCGAGCGGCTCTTGCGTGATGCGGAAGGCGCGGCGGTTCGAGGCCGCGCTCACCACGCCGGAGCTGGTGAGACCCTTGATGACACGGTCGATCGCGGCGTCCATCTGGCCCGGCTCGACGATCTCGTCGCAGATCAATCGCCCTTCCGGGCTGTCGCATTCGAGCCGCTTCTCGTACTGGATCGCCTGGCGCGCGATGCGGTCGCCGACCGCGCGCGGCAGCCGCATGTTGGCCGCGCCCGGGATGATCCCTTCCTTGCGTGCCGGCAGCGTGAGATAGGCGGTCTGCTCGGCGAGCACGTAGTCCACCGCCAGCAGGATCTGGCAGTGACCGCCGATCGCAAAGGCCTCGACCGCGGCGATCCACGGCTTCTCGATGGTCTGGCCGCCGAACTCATCGGGTGCGGCGTCGTCGGGCAGCGCGAGCCCGCGATAGAGCTTGTTGACGTAGCCGAGATCGCGTTCGAGATACCAGAGAAACGGGATGCGCCCATGATAGAGGTGCGTCAGGTTGATGCCCGCGCCGAAGACGTGCCGGTCCTTGTATTTCGGATGCTCGACCGGCATGCCGCGCAGCACCACGACTTCGACGCTGTCGTCGAGCAGCGCGAGATCGACGCAGGTCTCCATGCCGGCGAGCGTGGTCTGATCCTCGGCGTTGAGGAAGCGCGGATTGCGGAAGGTGACGATCGCGCCCTTGCCATGGCGGTCGATCGAGGCGCCCGGCAGCTCGATATGACCGTCCTTGACGAATTTCGGCAACAGCCGCCGCGCCGCTTCGCGCGGCAACAGCATGGCGTGGCAGAAATGCCGTCCCGAACGCTCGCTGCGCAGCACCGCCGAGATGAACAGCCCCTGGTCGATCTCGAGTCCCGCCTTCTGGCTCTGGCGCAGCCCCTCCTCTGCGGCGATATCCTCGGCCGACGGCACGAGACCCGGATATTTTTGCGCCGCGGCATCGATCAGCTCGTTGATCTTGACGAAATGGGTGCGCCTGGCCGTCAGATCATCGTAGATCGCGTCGACGTGGCGGCGCAGGAAGTTCACCCGCGACTTCCGGGCAGCCTCCAGGATCGATCGTGCAGCCTTGCGGTCGCCGTCCTGGCGCTGCGCCGGCTGCGGCAGGGAGCCGAGCAGTTGCGACGCGCGGCTCCAGAACTTCGCAACCGCCTCGCGATCGGCGGCAAAATCGCCCGACACCGCAGGCTCGGATTTCAGCCACTGCTCGATCGCACCGTGGGTCAGGGTATCGGTCATTGCTGCACTATCGTTGCTGTACTCTCGTTGCCGTACTCTCGTTGCCGTACTCTTGGCGGTTGATACTATAGCCCCGGCCGTTTCCGGGTGCGACCTCCCATGAACCGATCTGACGCTCCAATGTTCGATCCCGCCGCCGAGACCATGCCGCGCGCGGACCTCGAAGCGCTGCAGCTTGCACGGCTCAAGCAGACCGTCGAGCGCGCCTACGCCAAAGTGCCGCATGTCCGCGCCAAGCTCGACGCCGCGGGCGTCAGGCCGGAAAGTCTCAGGTCGCTCGCCGACGTGGCGCGCCTTCCGTTCACCACCAAGGCCGACATGCGCGACACCTATCCGTTCGGGCTGTTCGCGGTGCCCCGCGAAGAGACCGTGCGGCTGCATGCCTCCTCCGGCACCACCGGCAAGGCGACGGTCGTGGGCTACACCCAGGGCGACATCGACCTCTGGTCGAACCTGATGGCGCGCTGCATCGCCTGCGCCGGCGCGCGGCCGGGCGACATCCTGCACAACGCCTACGGCTATGGACTGTTCACCGGCGGGCTCGGCGTGCACTACGGCGCGGAGCGGCTCGGCTGCACGGTCGTGCCGGTGTCCGGCGGAATGACCGAGCGGCAGGTGACGCTGCTGCAGGACTTCGGCGCGCGCGTTCTCTGCGCGACGCCGTCCTATGCGCTCAACATCGCCGAAGTCGCGGAAGGCATGGGCGTCGACGTCCGCAAGCTGCCGGTCGCGATCGGCATCTTCGGCGCGGAGCCGTGGAGCGACGCGATGCGCCGCGACCTCGAGGCGCGGCTCGGCATCATGGCGGTCGATCTTTACGGCCTGTCGGAGATCATCGGTCCGGGCGTCGCCATCGAGTGCCACCAGGCGCGCAACGGGCTGCACGGCTGGGAGGACCATTTCCTGCTGGAGGTGATCGACCCCAAGACGCTCGAGCCGGTGAAGCCGGGCGACGCGGGCGAGCTCGTCATCACCACGCTGACCAAGGAAGCGCTGCCGATGATCCGCTACCGCTCGCGCGACATCACGCGGCTCACCGACGAGCCGTGCGCGTGCGGGCGCACGCACCGGCGCATCCTGCGCGTCACCGGCCGCGACGACGACATGATGATCATCCGCGGCGTGAACGTGTATCCGTCGCAGGTCGAGGCGGTGCTGGTCGGCATGCCGGACCTCGCGCCGCACTACCAGATCGTGCTGACGCGCGAAGGCGTGCTCGACGCGATGATGGTGGAGATCGAGCTTGCGCCTGGAGCTGTGCAGGACGACGCGTTCCGCGACAAGACCGCAAGCGACATCATCGGCCGGATCAAGGCACGGCTCGGCGTGAGCTGCACCATCGCGCTGAAATCGCCGGGCGAACTGCCGCGCTCGCAGGGCAAGGCCGTGCGGGTGCGGGATTTGCGGAAGAAATAGCAACTCGGTCATTCCGGGGCAGGCGCGAAGCGCGTGAGCCCGGAATCCATAACCACGGCTGCGGAGTATGGATTGCGGGCTCGCGAGCTTCGCTCGCGCCCCGGAATGACGGCGGTGGCTATGCGGCTGACGGTTTCGCAAAGCGCGCGGAAAGCGACTTCACCAAGCGCAGCCGCCATTGCCTCCAGTGCTCGATCGCCATCAGCGCCGCGGGCGTGACGACCAGCGTCAGGATCGTGGCAAAGCCCAGGCCGAACACGATGGCGGTCGAGAGGCTGATCCACCATTGCGTCGCCGGCGCGCCGACCGAAACCTCGCGCGTCAGGAACTCGATGTTGACGCCGAACGCGATCGGCAGGACGCCCAGGATCGCGGTGACCGCGGTCAGCACCACCGGACGCGCGCGCTCGCGGCAGGTCTCGATGATCGCGTCGTAGGCTTCCCAGCCTTCGTTGCGCAGCCGGTCGTAGGTGTCGATCAGCACGATGTTGTTGTTGACGATGACGCCGGCGTTGGCGATCACGCCGATGCCGGTCATCACCACGCCGAACGCCTGCCCCATCACGAGCAGGCCGAGCAGCACGCCGATGGTGGACAGCACCACGGCGGAGAGAACCAGCGCCACCGAGGTCAGCCGGTTGAACTGCGCCAGGAGGATCGCAAAGATCAGGAAGATCGCGGTGCCGAACGCCTTCATCAGGAACGCGCCGGCCTTCTCGCGCTCCTCATCCTCGCCTTTGAGTTTCCACGTGATGCCCGCGCCGAGATCGGTCTGGGCGAGCTCCTGGGCGATCGCCTGCTGCACCTTCGCGGTCTGCACGCCTTGCACGACGTTGGCGGACACCGTCATCACGCGGTTGCCGGCGACGCGGTTGATGTAGCCCACCCGTGGGGCGGCCTTGCGCTCGATGAAATTGCCGATCGGCACGGAACCCGACGGCGTCTGCACGCGAAGCTCGTCGATCTCGTCGAGACTTCGGCGATCCTCGGGAAAACGCACCAGGATTTCCACCTCCTTGTCGGTGTGCGAGGGACGGAATTCGGTCGCCTTCACGCCGTTGGTGACGAGCTGCACCGCGGTGCCGACGATCGCCGGGCTGGCACCGAACTTGGCGGCCTCGGCCTTGTTGACGTAGATCTTCCAGTCGATGCCGGGCAGCGGCAGGCCGTCGTCGAGGTCCTGGATCTCGGGATGCTTGGCGAGGATGCCGGCGACCTTCTTGGCGACGGCGGGGAGCGCCTCGGGGTCGAGCCCGCCAAGCTGCACCTGGATCGGCTTGCCAGTCGGCGGGCCGGCGCGCGGCGCGGTGACCTCGACCAGAACGCCCGGGATGTCGGCGGTGGCGGCGCGGATGCCGTCCATGATCTCATGCCCGGGCGCACGCTTGCGCCAGTCGGCAAACTCGAACTGGATGACGCCGATGGTGTCCTCGGTCATCTCCTGCGAGCCGCGCGGCTGCTCGCCGACGCGGGTGTAGACGGTATGCAGGCCCTTGGTTGCCAGCACGCGCTTCTCGACCTCGGCCAGCACGCGGTTCTTCTCGTCGAGGGCGAGGTTGCCGCGCGCATGCACGATCACCTGGCCGAAGTCGGGCTCGACATTGGGGAAGAACTCGACGCCGCGGCCGAACTTGCCGTAGCCGACCTGGACGACGACGAGCAGCAGCGCGGTGAGCGCGAGCGTGGCGCCCGGACGGCGCAACGCGAGGCGGACGGTGCGCATGTAGAGCCCGTCCGCCTTGGAGCGCTCGTCATGCGGATGCTGCGCGGCGCGGCCGAGCAGCGCGCCGAGCGTGGGCGTGAAGAACAGCGCCACCGCGAGCGACGCCGACAGCGTCGCGATCAGCGTGATCGGCAGATATTTCATGAACTCGCCGACCACGCCCGGCCAAAACAGGAGCGGCGAGAACGCGGCGACGCGGGTCGCCGTGGCGGCAATCACCGGGCCGGACATGCGCTTGGCGGCGAGCGCATAGGCCTCGCGCGGCGGCATACCCTCGGCCATGCGGCGTTCGGCGAACTCCGAGACGATGATCGCGTCGTCGACCAGCATGCCGACCGCGAGGATCAGCGAGAACAGCACGACGATGTTGACGGTCAGCCCGGCAAGCTGGAGGCCGAGAACGCCGGCGAGAAACGAGGCCGGGATGGCGATGCCGATGAACAGCGAGGCGCGGAAGCCGAGCGCAAACAGGATGATGACGGCGACCAGCAGAACGCCGGTCGCAACCGAGTTCTGCAGGTCGGCCAGCATCTGGCGGATCACCTTCGACTTGTCCTGGGTGAAGCTCACCTGCACCGCGGCGGGCCAGGTCTTCTTCAGGATCTCGACGGTTTTCTTCACGCCGTCGACCGTCTCGATCAGGTTCGCACCGGTGCGCTTGGACACCTCGATGGTCATGGCCGGCAGGCCGTTGACGCGGGTGACCGACGTCGCGTCCTTGAAGGTCGGCTTGATCCGCACCACGTCGCCGACCGTCACGGCCGCGCCGCTCGAGGCGGCCATCGGAATGTTCAGCACGTCCTGCGGCCGCTCGATCAGGCTCGGCACTTTGACCGCAAAGCGGCCGGTTGCGCCTTCGAGCGCGCCCGCGGCAATCAGGCTGTTGGAGGCGTTGAAGCCGGTGATCAACTGATCGAGCGAGACGCCATAGCTCCGGAGCAGCATCGGCTCGGCGATGATCTCCACCGCCTCGTCGCGCGCGCCGCGCAACTCGGCCGACAGCACGCCCGGCACCTGCTCGATGGCGTTCTTGGCGTTGCGGGCGATCTGCAGCATGGTCCGCTCGGGCACGTCGCCGGACAGCGCCACGACCAGCACCGGATAGAGCGAAAGATTGACCTCCTGCACGGTCGGCTCGTCGGCATCGCGCGGCAGGTCGCGCTTGGCCTGATCGACCTTGGCGCGCACGTCGGCGAGCGCCGCCTTAGAATCGAAACCTGCCTCGAACTCGAGCAGCACATAGCCGCCGCCTTCATAGGCGGTGGAGCGCATCTCCTTGACGTTGCTGACCGACTTGAGCTGGGTCTCGACCGGGCGCAGCAGCAGCCGCTCGGAATCCTCCGGGCTGATGCCGCGCTGGGTGAGTTGCGTGTAGATGATCGGAATCTTGATATCGGGCTCGGCCTCCTTCGGGATCGTCACATAGGAGACAAATCCCGCGAGCAGCAGGAACGCCAGCGTGACGATGGTCAGCCGCGCATGGCTGATGGCGTAGTCGATGAGCGCAAACATGACGCGACTTCTGCCCCCAACTGCCTTAGAGCGTGTTTGCTCTCGCTTGAACCGTCAGTGACACGGGCGGTCTCATCCCTCCCCGCGAGGGGAGGGTCCGCGCGAAGCGCGGGGGTGGGGAGAAGCCAGCGGCAAACGCACCTTCTCCCCACCCGGCCGCTCCGCGGCCACCCTCCCCTCGCGGGGCTCTTTGATTCACACATCCTGGAGCCTCAGGGTGGTGCCGTATTTGATGCGCT
>JAIESI010000175.1 GCA_019746135.1 Xanthobacteraceae bacterium | reverse complement strand
GCCGCCGAGCCGCCGCCGCCACCACCGCCGCCCCGCGTCGAGGAGCGGCCGCCCGCGCCGCCGCAGCCGGATGACATTCTCGACCTGACCGAGCAGATGGCCGACCCCGAGCCGCTGAGCTTCCAGACCATCGATGGCCAGAACGACGTGATCTTCGCCGATCCGCAGCCGGAGCCGCAGCGAATGGCGGAGCCGCCGCGTGCGCCCGCGCCACCGCCGCCGCCTGCCGCCGATCCGGCCGAACACCCGCTGCTGTCGAACTCGACCACCGCTGCGGTCGATTCCGCGTTCAACACGCTCGCCCAGACCGTGCTGGTGCAGAACGCCCGCACGCTGGAAGACCTCGTGCGCGAGATGCTGCGGCCGCTCTTGAAATCGTGGCTCGACGACAACCTGCCGGGCATGGTCGAGCGGATCGTGCGGGCCGAGATCGAGCGGGTCTCGCGCGGCCGCGGCTAGCTCGCGCGCGCCGTCATTTTGCGGTCACGGCCACAGGCGATCGCCGCGGCATCTCCTACGCCCTGCGCGCGTGATGCGGCAGCACGAAGGGCGCGCCCGCTTCCGGAATACGGCCGACCGCATCCGCGACCCCGAATGCTTCGCCGAGCAGCGCGTTGGTGATGGTCCGCTCCGGCGCACCGTCCGCGGCGATCCGGCCGCCGGCCAGCACGATCACGCGGCCGGCAAACAGCGCGGCCAGATTGAGATCGTGCAGGATGGCGATGACGGTGACCCCGCGCGAGGCTCTGCGGCGCGTGGCGGCGACCAGATCCAGTTGATGGCGCAGGTCGAGGCTCGCGGTCGGCTCGTCGAGCAGCATGATGCCGGGACCGTGCGCCATCTCGCCGCAGGCCGCCTGCACCAGCACCCGCGCGAAATGAACGCGCTGCTGCTCGCCGCCCGACAGCGTGCCGATGATGCGCTCGCGAAATCCGTCGAGCTCGAGCTCGGCGAGCGCTGCGTCGATCAGCTCCTCCACCGCGGGGCCGCTTCGCTCGCCGGCTCCCATGCGGACGATCTCGGCGACGGTGAACGGAAACGCGACCGTGACGCTTTGCGACAGGACCGCCCGCTGCAGCGCGAGCGCGCGCGGTGCGTAGCTTTTCGGGTCGCGGCCCCTGAGCCTGACCGATCCGGCGCTGGCGGCGAGCTCGCCGGACAGCGCCCGCAACAGCGTCGATTTGCCCGCGCCGTTCGCGCCGACCAGCGCCACCGTCTCGCCGGGGCCGATCGACAGCGTGATATCGCGGATCAGCGATTTGCCGCGGACCGCGATCGACAGCGCCGATGCTTCGAGAGCAGGAATCATGTGCTGAGCGTCATAGGCCGGCCAGCGCGCGCTGGCGCAACAGCACGCCGAGGAAGAACGGCGCGCCGACCAGCGCCGTAAGGATGCCGATCGGCACTTCCGCCGGAGCGGCGATGGTGCGGGCGCAGGTGTCGGCGGCGATCATCAGGATGGCGCCGAGGCACGCCGACGCCGGCAGCAGCAGGCGATGGCCCGGTCCGAGAACAAGCCGCAGGATGTGCGGGACGACGATGCCGACGAAGCCGATGACGCCGGCAAACGCCACCGCGGCCCCGGTCATCGCCGCGACCAGCACGATCGCGGTCTTCTTCAGGCGCTCGACCTGAATGCCCATGTGATAGGCCTCGGTTTCGCCCAGCACCAGCAGGTCGAGCCCGCGGGCGATCAGCGGCGTGGCGGCGAGCATCGCCGCCAGAAACGGCGCCACGATCATGACCTTGGCCCAGGTCGCGCCGCTGAGCGAGCCGAGCAGCCAGAACGTCACGTCGCGCAACTGACGGTCGTCGGCGATGAATACCAGGAGCCCAATGCCGGCATTGGTGAGGGCGGCGATCGCAAGACCGCCGAGCAGGAAGACGGCAATGGAGGTGCGGTGCTCGCGCGTTGCCACGCGATAGAGCACGGACGTGGCCACCAGCGATCCGAGAAACGCCGCGAACGGAAGGAATTCGAGCGCCACGGCGCCCTTGCCTTGGGCGGCGATCCGGTCGCCGATCACGATGGTGCCTGCGGCCGCAAGCGCGCCGCCGCTCGATACGCCGACCAGCGCCGGGTCGGCGAGGGGATTGCGGAACAGGCCCTGCATGACGGCCCCGCTCGCCGCGAGCAGGGCGCCGACGATGATCGCCAGCGCAATGCGCGGCAGGCGGACCGACCAGAGCACGAGCGTGTCCCGTTGCAGCATGGCCGGGTCGGTGCTGCCGAACGGCAGCCCCAACGCCGCAGGCAACCGGGCGAGGGGGATGCCCGCCGCGCCGATCGTGACGGCAACGGCTGCCGCGAGCAGCAAGGTCAGAAGCAGGACGGCGATGACGGTGCCGCGGCCGGCGATCTGCCGCAGCGGGCGTCGCGTGGCCCGTTGCTTCGCGGTCGCATCCTGCGTCATGGCGCGCGGCAGATATCGGCAGAGACAACCTTTTCTTCGGACGGCAACGGCTTCGACTTGATTTCCGGATAGATCGAAGTCGCGAGGTCTCGCGCCGCCCGCGCACTGCGCGGTCCGAAGCCGAGCAGATAGAGACCGTCCATCGAGATGAAAGCCTTGCTGGCCGCGGCGGGCGTGGCGCCGAAGGCCGGGTGGGTGAACACCGCTTCCGATGTCAGTGTCTGGCCGGAGCTTCGTTCCATCACCAGAACCACATCAGGCTTGGCCGCAATCACCGCCTCGTCGTTGATCGGCTTGTAGCCTTCGTATTCGGCGATGGCGTTGGCGGCGCCGGCGAGGCGAATGATCCCGTCGGCGGCGGTGTTGCGTCCCGCCACCATGGCCCGGCCGCTGACGAAGGACAGCACGAACAGCACGCGTTTGGGCGTGGCGATGGCGCCCTTGATGGCGGCGAGTGCGGAAAGGTCGGCCCGCACCCGATCGATCACGCATTGCCCGCGCGCTGCGGTGTCGGTGGCCTTGGCGACCAGGTCGATCTTTTCGACGATGCCTTCGCCGGTGAAATGATCGGGCGCTACGACGAGGGGAATGCCGGAGCTCTGCAGGATGGTCATGGTTTCTTGCGGTCCGGCGCCCTCGATCGTCACGATCAGGGTCGGCGCCAGCCCGAGCACGCCTTCCGGCGAAAGCTGCCGCATATAGCCGACGCTTTTCTTCTCGCCGGCCGCCTGGGGCGGGTAGAGGCTCGTCGTGTCGATGGCGACGATCTTCTTCTCAAGCCCGAGCGCGTAGAGGATCTCGGTGATCGCGCCGCCGATCGAAACGATCCGGCTGGTGTTCTGCACATCGACGCGCCGCCCGGTGGCGTCCTCGAGCGTGACGGTCCTGGCGGGTCCCGCGGCGAATGCCGTCAGCAACGCCACGCACGCGAGCGTGATCGGAAATCGCAGCGGCAAGCGGGCTGATGTCACGACGGTCTCCCACCGGTTCACTTGGTCAGGATCAGCTTGTTCTGCGCGGTCAGCCGCAGGCGGTAGGTCTCGCCCGCATGCGAAATGGCGATTTCGCGTGTTGTGGCGAACAGATCGCGGCTGTCGAGGCAGTTGTCCGAAAGAGCAATGCTGCGTGCCGGGCCGGAAGAACGCTGCGGCTGCGTCGGCTCGTTGGCTTTCTCTTCGTTCGAAACGGCTGTCATTTGCCGTGACGCGCGCGCTACTGGTCTATTCGTGCCGAATACTGGCTGATTTGAGCGATTTTAAAGTAGTACACTTGGACATCTCCGTAGTTTAGAGCAATTTTACTTTACATTTCATAGTCTTGACGTCGATATTACATGGACGATACAAAAGCAACACTGTGCGGTTCCAAAGGTCTGCACAGAAGCCAGCCAGCCAGCCCTCGCGTCCACGCGATCGCCCGCCAGCCCGCCAGATCGAAAAACGCGCCCAAAGCGGCGCTACGCGGGGGTGTCAATGACGGGGCGGACACGGCGCGCACGCGCGCTGTTTTTCGGGGTTTCGACGATTGCGTTGCTGGCCGGTTGCTGGCCGGCATTCGCACAAGCGCAAGGACAGGCACAAGCACAAGCACAGGCACAAGGGACGGTGATGCTCGATGCGATCACCGTGCTGGCCACCAAGACGCCGGAGAAGGCCAGCGAGTCGCTGGCGGCGGTGAGCACCGTGCGGCAGGAGCAGCTCGAACGGACCATGCCGGGCCGCGTGTCCGGGGCGCTCTGGGGGCTTCCCGGCGTTTGGGTCCAGGAGCGTGCCGACGATCCTGGCACGTCGGTCAACATCCGCGGCCTGCAGGACTTCGGCCGCGTCGCCGTCGTCATCGACGGCGCTCGCCAGAATTTCCAGCGCACCGGCCACAATGCCGACGGAATTTTCTATCTCGAGCCCGAGCTGCTGGCCGGCGCCGACGTGGTGCGAGGTCCGGTCGCGAATATCTACGGCACCGGCGCGATCGGCGGCGTGGTGTCGTTCCGCACCAAGGACGTCGACGACATTCTGCGCAGCGGGCAGCAGTGGGGCATCGTCACCCGCGGCGAGGCCGGCAGCAACACCTGGCGCGGCGTCGGGTCGGTGTTCGTCGCCTCGAGGATCAATCCGAATGCCGAGGTGATGTTCGGCGCCACCGGCCGCGCGCAGTCGGACTATAAGGACGGCAACGGCACGGTGATCGAGAACACGTCCTCGCGCACCGAGACGCAGATCGCCAAGGCGACCTACCGGCCGTTGCCTGGTCATCAGATGAAGCTCAGCTTCATCAACTACGACACTCGATACGATACCGGCCAGCCGTTCATCGCCACGTCGGGCGCGCTCGCCGGCCGGCAGATCTCGTCGATCTTCGGCACCACGGTGAACAACCGGATCGCCACGGCGGGCTGGACCTATTCGCGCCCCGAGGACCGGCTGTTCGAATACGACATCAAGACCTACTGGACCAAGACCGAAACCAACCAGAAGAAGGATCAGGGCCTGCCGCCGGCCTTTGGCGGGATCGGCCTCATCGGCCAGTCGCGCCATTTCACCATCAACACCTACGGTTTCGACGCCCACAACAACTCGCGGTTCGAGACCGGCCCGGTGCGTCACACGCTGACGGTCGGCGGCGATGCGTTCAAGGACTACGTCGACACCGGCGGCTTCGGCGTCGTGTTCACGCCGTCCGGCGACCGGACCGTGTCCGGCGCCTTCGTTCAGTTGAAGTCGAACTACGGCGAGTGGCTCGAGGTCATTTCCGCCGCGCGCTACGACCGCTACAGCCTCCAGGGCGGAGCTGTGTCGACCAGCGGCGACCGCGTCTCGCCCAAGGTGACGGTCGGCGTGACGCCGTTCCGCGGGATTACGCCCTATGTGACCTATGCCGAAGGATATCGTGCGCCGGCGGTGACGGAGACGCTGGTCGCGGGCATTCACCCGGTCGTGTTCGCGCCGTTCACGTTCCTGCCGAACCCGGCACTCAAGCCGGAAATCGGCAAGACCAAGGAGGCGGGTCTCAATCTGCGGTTCGACGACATCTGGCAGCGCGGCGACGCGTTCCGCGCCAAGGCCAACGTGTATCGCAATGACGTCAGCGACTTCATCGAGTCCGTGACGTTCAACGCAGGTCAGACCGGGCAGGGGGGATCGGCCTGTACCATTCCGGTGCCCGGTCCGGACTGCCTGCAGTATCAGAACATCACCAAAGCGCGCCTTGAAGGCTACGAAATCGAGAGCACCTACGACGCCGGCGTGTGGTTCGCCGGCTTCAACTACAGCCATGTCCGCGGCCGCAACGAAATTACCGGCTCCTCGCTTGCGAAAATCCCGCCGGACGCGGCCACCACGACGCTCGGTACGCGGCTGCTCGACCGCAAGCTCACTTTGGCGGTGCGCTGGCAGGCGGTGGCCAGCAAGGAATTGCAGGAGATCCCGTCGAGCTCCGGCAGCCCGGCGTTCCCACCGACCTCCTCGTTCAATCTCGTGCATCTCTACGCGGGTTACGAGCCCAATCCCGATCTGCTCTACAGCTTCAGCATCGAGAACCTGCTGGACGAGCAGTACTCGCGCTATTTGTCGTCCTATCCAAATCCGTCGGGCCGCGGCGATCCGATCGCCATGCCCTATCCGGGCCTGACGGTTCGCGGCGCGGTGAAGATCCGTTTCGGCGACGAGTTCTTCAAAGAGCGGGGGTGAAATCGGCAGCTAGAAGACATCAGTCGTCGACAGCCGCAAACGGCGGCGGGTGCGGACTGCGTCGTCCTCCGCGACGCGTCCGCGACCGCGTCGCGCTTCGCGTCCACAGTACCGGTCGGCCTTGACGGCCGTCGGATCAGGCACAATCAGACAGGAGTTGGAAGATGTTCATCGCCATGAATCGGTTTCGCGTGAAGAAGGGCTCGGAAGAGGCCTTCGAGAAGGTGTGGGCCGACCGCGACTCGTATCTCGACCGCATGAAAGGCTTCGAGGAGTTCCACCTGCTCAGGGGGCCGACGCTCGAGGATCACACCCTCTACGCCACGCACACCGTCTGGAGCACGAAAGCCGACTTCGAGGCCTGGACCAGGTCCGAGGAATTCCGCGCCGCGCACGCCCGCGCCGGCAACGCCACCACCGGATCGCTTTATCTCGATCACCCCAAGTTCGAAGGCTTCGAGGTCAGGCAGACACTGGCGCCGAAGCAGGCCGTTGCCTGATCGCGCCAAAGCGTGAGCGCCCCATGAACGACGCAGCAATCCACACCAAGCTCGTTGCCGCGCTCGCGGCCGAGCCCGGCGCGGTGTTCGAGACCGTCGCCAAGGACCATGATGCCACCTTGCGGCAGACCGTCGAGGCGTTGCCGGACGCGATGCGCCGCTTCGCGCCGGCCGCTGGCTTCGTCGAGGTCATGGGCGAGGTCGCGACCTGGGGCGACGTCACCCTGATCGTCCATTCCGACGACGGGGTGATGGAGTTCACCGGGCCGATCCCGGCGGGGACGGTCGGCCACGGCTACTACAATCTCGCCGGCCGCACCGGCTTCCACGGCCACCTGAAGCACGAGCGCTGCGCCGGCATCGCCTTTGTCGAGCGCCCGTTCTTCGGCCGCCCGTCCGCGTCGATCCTGTTCTTCAACCTGGATGGCGGCGTGATGTTCAAGATCTTCGTTGGCCGCGACGAGAAGCGGGAGTTGCTGGCAAGCCAGCTCGCCGCCTTCCGCGCGATGGCCGACCGGCTGTGCGAGCCGCAGCGGAGGAGCGCATGAAACCGGTTGTCCTGGCGCTGGCCGTGATGCTCGCGGTCCCGGCCGCGGCCGCTGCGGCGCCGAACGAACCCGCCGACCCGATACGCGTCGAGCTGAACTCCGCAGAGAGCACCCAGGGCCGCTGCCGCATGTCGTTTGTCATCGAGAACAAGGGCGAGGCCGCCATCGACAGCCTCAAGCTCGACTTCGCGGTCTTTGGCACCAATGGCGTCGTGCAGCGCCGCCTGGTGGCTGAGCTTGGCCCGTTGCGTCGCGCCAAGACCGTGGTGAAGGCGTTCGAGATCGAAGGCGACTGCGCTGCCATCGGATCGCTGCTGGTCAACGACGTGACGGCCTGCGCGCCCGGCGACGCCGGGGCGTGCCTCGACCGCCTGGACCTCGCCTCGCGGCTGACGAACGTCCGTTTCTTCAAGTGAGGGGTGTCCCATGGATGACGTCGCCGGAGCTTTGAATCCGATCCAGCTGTTCATGCAGGCGGGGCCGGTCGGGAAATCGGTGATCCTGATGCTTCTGGCCGCGTCGATCTGGTGCTGGGTGCTGATCGTTGAAAGCGCCTGGGGCGTGGCGCGGCTGCGCAAGGCGATCGCGGCGTCGCGCGGCCATCGCAACCGTGCAGACGCCGCGCTGCTTGCGCCGGTCGCCGCGGCGGGGCGGCAGGCGGCATCGCTTGCAATCCCCGGCGAAAGCCTGGGCGAGGCCCGCGCGCGTGTGTCCGAGGCGATGGGCCGGTCGGCGCAGCAGCTTCTGAATGCGATCGAAGGCGGGCTGCCGAACCTCGCGGTCATTTCCTCGGTCGCACCGTTCGTCGGCCTGTTCGGCACGGTCTGGGGCATCATGGCGAGCTTCTCCGCCATCGCCACCGCCAAGGACACGAGCCTCGCCGTCGTCGCGCCGGGCATTGCCGAGGCGCTGGCCGCGACCGCGATCGGTCTTGCCGCGGCGATCCCGGCCACCATCGGCTACAACCGGATCGGTGCCTCGCTGGCGCGCGCCGGGCAGGCGCTGCAGCACCTGATCGAGGAGGACGCGGTGACCTTGACCGCGCACCCGCAGGCGACGCGTCAGCCTGCCGGCGAGGCCAAGTGAGGAGCCAAGTGAGGAGCCAAATGAGGAGCCGAGTGAGAGGCAAAGTGAGATGAAAGCCAAGTGACATGAAAACCCCTGGCCCCAGCCGCTCGCTCTATCAGCCGCTCGCCGAGATCAACGTGACGCCGCTGGTCGACGTCATGCTCGTGCTGCTGATCGTGTTCATGATCACCGCGCCGATGCTCGCGGCCGGCATGCGTGTCGACCTGCCGCAGGCCAGGTCGGCGCAGCCGGTCGATCCGAAGGAACCGGTCATCATCACCGTGCAGAAGAACGGCAAGCTTTTTCTCGGCCGCGACGAGATCGCGCCGGGCCAGGTGGCCGAAGCGCTGCGCAGCAAGCTCGGCGCCGACCGCGATCGCGCGATTCATCTGCGCGGCGATCGCGACGTGGCCTATGGCGAGGTCGTCACCGTGATGGATCAGCTCGCGGCGAGCGGCTTCGTCAAGGTCGCGCTGATCGCCAATGCCCGCATGCAGCAGGACGCGGCGGCGCCGGTGAGGGCCGCTTCACCGAACTGAAACCAGCGCATGTCCCGGAAAAGTGGGCACCGGTTTTCCGAATAGGACATGCGCAAACTCAAGAGTCTAAGCAGGGTGCTGAAAAACTCTCGCGCGGTCATTCCGGGACGCCGCGAAGCGGCGGGCCCGGAATCCAGTTCAGGAGGAAGTCCCTGCGAAACTGGATTCCGGGCTCGCGCCCATAGCGCGTCGAAGACGCGCGTGAACGCGCTGACGGGCGCGCCCCGGAATGACGACGACCGGAGGTTTTCAGCAGCGTGCTAGCGCGGGTCCGCTGGTCATGACGGGATGGCAAGGCATCAGCGTTGCGCCAGGTTGGCTGCGGCCCGCGGCGGTTTGCGCCGTGGCGGCACTGCATGCGGCGATCCTGTTCGGGGTGCCATGGCCGACCGCCCAGGAGGCCGCAGTCTCTGCGCCGCTTGCGGTCGTCGTCGTGACGCAGGGCAATCCGACGCCGTCGATGCAGACGCCCGATCCGGCCGAGGCCGTCGAGGTGCGCCCGCCATCCACGGCGTCGGTCGACAGCATGCCGGCGGAGTCCGAGATCGTCGAGAAGGTCGAGCCGGTTGAACAGCCGCGGGAGCGGCCCGTCGAGGCCAAGGAAGCGAAACCCGTCGAGGCGGCCGCGGCCCGCGCGCCGGACCGCGTTGCAATGGCTGTCATGCCGCCGACACGCGCCGAGCGGATCGACCGCAAGGAGCAGGCAGAGGTGCGTCCCGAACGCACCGTTGAAAGCGAGACATCTCCGGCGCCCGATGCGAGCGCGGTGAAAGCCGCAGATGCGCCGGCACAGCCCCCGTCCGAGCCGGTGGCGGCCTCGGAACCTTCACGTGCAGCAGAGACACCGGCGCAGGCTCCTTCAGAGCAGGCGGTTGCCGCGGAGCCTTCGCGCGCTGCCGCGCCGTCCACGCCAAGCCGCGAGGCGCAGCCGGTGCAGACGCCGCAATCGGCGCGTCCGGCTCCCGCATCCTTGATGCAGTTCAACCCCGCGGCGACGGCTGTCGCGAGCGATACGCCGGAGTCGAAGACTGACGTTGCGGAGGCCGCTCCGGCACGACCGCCTGAACGCGCCGCCGACGCCCCGGCTGCTTCGCAAGCGCAGCCCGCAAAACCCGCTGCCAACGAGGCTTCACCCGTGCGCTCCGAGCCGCAGGCCGCGCCAGCGGTCGAGCGGACCGGTCCGGTGCAGCAGGCGATGCGGACCGAGCCGAACCAGGCGATGGTACGCGATCGGTCTGACCGCGGCGATCCGACCATCGCCAACGACAACAAGCCAACGAAAGAGAAGCAGGAAAAGAAAAAGCCCAAGACGCGGTCGATGGCATCGACGGCCTCGAGCGCGAGCGCGCCATCGCGGCATTCGGCGGTTGCAAGCGTTTCCGGCGCCGTGGGAAGCGCCAACTACCGCGCGCTGCTGGTGGCCGAGCTCAACCGGCGCAAGTTCTATCCGTCCGGCGCGCGCGACCAGCGCGGTGTGGTCGTGGTGACGTTTGCGATCGGCAGTTCCGGCGGCGTGACGAGCTTCCGCATCACCCGCTCATCGGGCGTGAGCGCCCTCGACGGCGCGGTTCTGCAGATGATGCGGTCGGTCTCGCTGCCGCCGCCGCCGGGCGGGTCGTTCCGCGCCACCGTACCCGTTCATTTTGATCTGATGCGCTAACCCGCGGGTCGCCAGACTCGCGGGGTTGACTCCCCGGTTGCGTTCTTTATTTGTTCTTTAGTGCCATTAGGACCCGTCCTGGGGACAATATTTGACCTAGGACGATTCTGAGCGCAGAAATGGCCAGTCTGGAACGAAAGGCACGGCCTTGTCGGATCGCTCGCCGCGATTACCTGCCCCAGAGCGCCCCCAAGGCATCACCATGCTGCCATCACATCCAGGTAGATCTTGGAGAACCCGTTTACTTTCCGGGCGTTATCCTGGATCGAAGATTGGGACCCATGACTAGAGACTTCAACCCTATCCTTGCGTTCGTCAAAGGACTTGGCGACTTGGCATCGTTTTGTCCGGACCCGCCACAGCCTACGCAGGCACCGGACCCTTCCCGGTTGCGAGCCGATTGGCTTAAAGTCGGTCGGGACTTCAACAAGGCTATTGAAACGGTCGCACGCGAATGTCTTCCCAAGATACCGGGCAAGGCAAAGAACTCCCGATACCTCACGGGGGAGGAGGTCGCGAGACGCAATCGAGCGATGGTGATGGCCGTGCTGGAGGCCGCCAAGTCGGGTCGCAAAGTGAACGTCCGGATCAGCCCGATGGCGTTGAATTACGGCCAGCCGCTGAAGAAGAAGATTACAGCGAAGTATCGACAATCCTGACCAGTTGGTCGGGGCCGCTTCCCCATCCGGCAACCTTGCAGGCCTTCGACGAAGTGGTCCGCGGCGGCGCGGAGAGAATTTTTCGCCAATTCGAGATCGAGGCTGAGCATCGTCGGAATCTCGAAAGCTACAGGGCTAGCCCGGATATCTCACAGAGATAAGCGCATCGGGGCGCCAAATCAGCGAAAGTGGTTGTGCAGCAACACCTT
>JAIESI010000080.1 GCA_019746135.1 Xanthobacteraceae bacterium | reverse complement strand
TGTGGACCAAGAAACGAGTCCGCCAAAAGCCCTTCAAAGGCCGCCGTATCACTCAGCTCTGATTCCGGGTACTAGTGCGGGTGCGCGGAGAGCATTCCAGTTCGTCATGCCGTTCGTTCCCTCGCTTCCGAAGCCTCGCGCCGCAGGCAGGCCGGACAGAGGCAGTCGCCCGCCGCAGGGTCCGGCATCGGCAGGCGATAGCTCTCGTCCATGCACCAGCAGGAGCCGTCAGCACCGGCGCTGCCGCACTGGAACGCCGTGCCGCAGCGTTTGCAGGCGAGGCTGCGCAAGGGCAGCTTTTGGACGGCGGGTGCGGGACTCATGGTGCTGCTCATGCCTTGCGGCACGATCCTGCCTTGCTGCTGCGGCGGCTTCAAGAATGCCGCCAAGGCTCGGGCGTAGAGCGGAATTGCGGCATGGCCGCGGCCCACAGCCGGTCGATGCCATCGGGCGGCCGCCGCGTGGCAAGTTCTTCCATAGCCGGATGACATGGTTTCGAAGCATGGCGCCGCGGCGATCGATGCTTATGATAAAGCTGCGACCGTCGTTTTAAGCGGAAGGAAATAGGCCGATGATCGATCTCTATTACTGGACCACCCCGAACGGGCACAAGATTGCGATCTTTCTCGAAGAGGCCGGACTGCCCTACAAGATCATTCCGATCAACATCGGCAAGGGCGAGCAGTTCAAGGCGGAATTCCTCGCTGTTTCTCCGAACAACCGGATCCCTGCGCTGGTCGATCACGACCCGCCCGGCGGTGGTGCGTCGATCGCGGTGTTCGAGTCGGGCGCAATGCTGGTCTATCTCGCCGAGAAGACCGGAAAATTTCTGCCGACGGAGCCGAGAAAACGCGCCGACGTGCTGCAATGGCTGTTCTGGCAGATGGGCGGCCTTGGCCCGATGTCCGGGCAGAACAACCACTTCAGCAATTACGCGACGGACAAGATCCAATATGCGATGGACCGCTATCGCAACGAGGTGAACCGGCTCTATGGCGTGATGAACCGGCGGCTTGCCGACCGGCCGTTTCTTGCCGGCGAATACTCCATCGCCGACATGGCGAGCTATCCATGGGTGGTGCCGCACGAGCGGCAGGGCCAGACCATCGCCGACTTCCCGCATCTGAAGAAGTGGTTGGAGACGATCGCCGAACGCCCGGCGGTCAAGCGCGCCTACGAGCACGTGGCGAAGGTCAATCCGGGCCAGGGCGGCATCCGCACCGCGGAGGAGCGGGCGATCCTGTTCGGCCAGACCGCAGCGTCGATCGACAAGGCGGCCGCGGCGGCGCGCTGATCGCTTGCCATTGAAAAATGAAACGGGCCGCTTGCGGGAGCGGCCCGTTGTATTTTTCAAAGCGCGCTGTGACTTACGTGCCGCGGCCCCACAGCCCGCAATAGCGCCGCGCCACGAACGGCAGGCCGTTGGCGTAGCCCGGCATGCTCTCGTACTTGGGCAGCTTGAAATCCTTCTCGGCCTGATCCCAGCATTTGCCGTCCTGGCCCATCTTCTTCATTTCGGCCGAGGCGTCCTGCATCAGTGTGAGCGTGGCCTTGACGTCGTCCTTGTTTCCGAGCCGGCCGTTCGGCTGCCCTGGATGGCCCGGGATCATGCGCTCCCAGTCCATCGCCATGACCTTCTTCAGAAACTCCTCGGTCTCGAGCGGATAGATGTCGATGAAGCCGCGGCCCGGGAATGCGCCGACCGGGATCGTATCGACGATGAACACGATCTTTTCCTTCGGCAGGCGCATCACCAGCGTCGAGTCGGAGTGATTGAGCCCGAGATAGTGCAATTCGAGCGTCGTGCCGCCGAGCTTGATCACCTTCTTGTTGCCGATCGACTCGTCAGGAATCGGCGTGTGCGGATCCTGCAGGACCTTGAGCCGCGCGGTGGCATTTTTGTGCGCGATGATGCGGGCGCCGGCATCCTTGAACGCCTTGCCGCCGGCGATGTGGTCGAAGTGGTGATGGCTGTAGATCAGGAACTTGACCGGCTTGTCGGTGACCTTCTTGATCTCGTCGAGGTACTGCTGGCCGCCGGTCGGCCGGCCATAGGCCACCGGGTCGGTGGCGATGACGCCGTCCTTGGTGACGACGAACATCGCCTGATGGTTGCCGTTGCGGAAGATGTAGACGTTGTCGGTACCGTCGACCTTCTTGGTCTCGATCTGCGGCCGCTGCTGCGCCTGCGCCGGAAGCCCGAGCGCAGCCGTCAGCAGGGCGGCTCCCAACGTTGAGCAGAGAACACGTTTCATGGTCGCCCCTCCTAGACGTTTATGGTGCGAGCTGCACGGGTGGTGACCCGGCAGCCCAAGCCCAAACAGCCCAAGCCTACGACGGCGCGTCATGGAATGTCATGACGCTACGCACGCAGACGGGGCCTAGAGTGCAAAACAATCGCGGCGCGCGCCTATTCCGGCACGCGCCGCACAAAAAGTTGATTGAAATTTCTACTGCTCGCCGCCGAGGAAGCCGCCGATTTTCCAGGCGCCGCCTTCCTTGGTGTAGCACATGGCGTCGTTGCCGAGCGGGCTGATGGCGTCGGCCGGCACAAAGCCGACCTTGCCGGACGGGGCGACGATCTTGATCATCGGATTGTCGCCGCTCGGCTCGGTGCCGTCCTCCATGACGCGGATGAAGTGCATGCCGAGCTTCTCGACGACCGCCGAGCTGGGCTGCGCGGCAGCGCGCATCTCCAGGCCCGGCTGCATCGGGAACGCCCAGTCGGCCTCGTCGGTGCCGGTCGCCTTGGCGAGGGCCTCGAGCTCCTTGCCGTCGAACTGCGGCTCGGCCGGGGCGCAGATCGTGTCCTTCTTCTCCGGAAATGGCGCGCCGGTCGGATCGGACGCAAAGCCGATGATGGTTTCCCAACCGGAGCCGTCCTTGGCGTCGAGCCCGATCGCCTTGGCGAGATTCTCGATGCCGGGCTTTTTCTTGTCGGCCTGGTCGCCTTTCTCTCCCATCCAGAAGAAGGTCTTCGACACCATGTCGGCGAGCGCCTTGCGGTCCTTCTTTTCCGCCGCGGCGGTCATCTGCTTGCGGAAGGCCGCGAAGCTCGGGTCGTTGACCATCGGTGGCGCGGCGATGGCGACGACCTTGTAAGGTTTCGGTGCGGCCACCTGCTGCTGCGGCGGCTGCCCCTGCTGTTGTTGCTGCGGTGGTGCCGCCTGCGGCCGTTGCTGCTGCGGTTGCTGCTGCTGTTGCTGCCCGCCGGCCGGAGGCAATTGTCCGGGCCGGGGCAGCTGGCTCTGCGCCAGCGCCGAGGCGACGGTTCCGGCGACAAAAAGCGAAGCGGTGATGCAGCCTGCAGCAATGACGCGATAGCCCATCGGGGCATCTCCTTCGGTGGGTTCAATGCGCGCGAATCTACGCCAAATTAAGTCGCTGTTGCGGCCTGTCGGGTTCGAATGCGGTGCATTTGGTAAAATTCCGCCGTCAAATCGTTGTGTTAATTTCCGCCGGCGACGAAGCCTGCGATTCGCCAGCCCACAACCAAGTCCTTGATGTAGCAGAGGCGGTCGGGGGTGAGCGACATCAGGCTGCCGGGCGCCGCGTAGCCGGTCTTGCCGTCGGGCAGCGCGACATGCGCCCACTGGTTACGTCCGGGCACGTCGCTTTCCGGGCCTTCGAATCCGAGAAGGCGCACGAACTGCAATCCGAGCGTGCCGACCGCCGGCGCGCCGGCTTGTGGCGCCGCCAGCACCGGCGTTTCGCCCGCGCGCGGATAGGCCCAATCGACTTCGCCGGTGTAGGTCTTGTCGAGCAGCTTCGAGAACTCGATCGAGTCGTAGCCCGGTCGCGCTGGGGCGCAGACCACGCCCGGCCGCGAATCGAGCGGCTCGACCGCGTCCTCGGTCGCGAGCACCGCAAGCATGTTCCAGCCGGCGCCGTCACGGCGTTCCAGCCCGATCGCCGCCGCGAGATTGTCGGCCGAGGGCCGGCGCGGATCGTAGCCGCGGCCGAAATCGCGGTCCCAGAAGAAGCCCTGCGCCTGCACCAGCGCTTCGAGGTCGCCGTAGAGCCGGGTTTTGGCCGCCGCGCCAATGGCTTTGCGGAACGCGGCGAAGCCGGGATCGGCGAAGGCCTTGGCAGGCGTGATGGCAACCGCCATGTAGGGCTTCGGCGCGCGCGGCGCGTTCTGCGCCACGGCGACGGTGGCGAGGACGGCGAATGCGGTCGCAAGCGTGAGTCGCAAGATTACGGATTCGCGTTGACGGGGCCGAATCAACACGGTGAGTCTAGAGCACGATTTCGCAAAACACGATCGGACCCAGAGATTGTCATGCCTACGTTCGTTTCGCCGCAACTCCTGCCGATTCTCCTGCTGCTCGGTTCCAACATCTTCATGACGTTCGCCTGGTACGGGCACCTCCGATACAAGGAGGCGCCGCTGTTCGGCGTCATTCTGGCGAGCTGGGGCATTGCATTGATTGAATACTGCATGGCGGTGCCGGCCAACCGCTGGGGCAGCGGCGTCTACACGACAGCCCAGCTCAAGACCATGCAGGAGGTCATCACGCTGGTGGTCTTTGCCGGTTTCTCGGTGCTCTATCTCAAGGAAGCCTTCACCTGGAATTACGCGATCGGCTTTGCCCTGATCGCGGCCGGGGCGTTTTTCGTGTTTCGCGGGCCGTTCTGACCGGGCGATGGTGCGCCGACCCGATTGCGCTCAGCCGAGCCCGGATGGGAGACTGAGGCCACGGCGGGGAGGTGGGCGTGTTTAGTCAGCTTTGCAGGTTCGCGATGGCCGGGGCCGTTGCGCTCGCGGCGTGCTCGCAATCCTATGCCGAGGACTGGCCGCAGCGGCCGCTCGAGATCATGGTGATCGCTGCACCCGGCGGGCTGTCCGATGTGACGGCACGTCTCGTGGCGACCGAGGAGGTGCGCGCGAGCTTTGAGAGGCAAGGCCTCGAAGCCTCGACGATGTCTCCGCAAGAGCCTGGCGCCTGCATCAAATCCGAAACCGAGAAATGGGCCAGCGTGCTCAAGAACGCAAGGTGAAGAAGCAATGATCAAGATGACTCCGCTGATGAAAGACCTGCTCGACAAGGCGCTGGCCGACGGCACGCCGTGCCTGATCGGCACGGCGTCGAAGGACGGCCGGCCGCAGATCAGCCCGAAGGGCAGCGTCGCGGTCTTCAACGACGACGTGCTCTGCTACTGGGAGCGCAGCCATCGCTCGTCGCAGAAGCGCATCGGCGAGAACCCGAACGTGACGGTCTACTACCGCAACCCGGCGCGGAAGGAGAACCCGTACCGTGCCGGCTGCATCCGCTTTCACGGCAAGGCGCGGATCGTCACGACCGGGCCGGAGTGGGAGAAGGCGTGGGGCCTGACCAATCACGAGGAGCAGTCGAAGGACCCGGAGCGCAAGGGGGCGGCCGTGCTGATCGATCTCGACCTGATCGAGCAGATCGACAGCACCGTCATCATGAAGCGCGATTGAACCGGCTGGAGCGTGGTGTCCGCTGGCAGTGGCTTTGTGAGGCGGGTGCTTACAGAGAGACCACCATCAGACACACTGCAAGCACCATCAATGTGACCGATGTCCACATCAACGGGGCGGACGAATAGACTGCCGCTGCTCTCGCACTGGAACCGGTGTTCTGTCGCGTCCATCTCTGCCGATCGAGATTGAAAAAGACAAACACTTTCACCGCAGCGCCTGTCATCTGGTTGTACATCAGCAGGAAGGTCATGTACGGATGGACCCGGCGACAAAGCAGCCAGATCCCGAGGCACTGCACGGTTCGGGTAAAGAACGCCCATGACAGATAAGCAATGAAGGCACTGTGCCACCAAAGAACGCTCGCGGTCACTGCAACGGTTGGAGCGAGCATTGTCGTCCACGGCGACAGTCGTTGATCGATCAGCGACCACCAGGTAAAGAGGCCGATCGCGCGCGGACCTAACCGGATTGCTCGACCGTTGTTGCGCGCCATGTTGCCGTAGTATCGCGCCATCAGCGGGACCGTGGAGTTGAGCAGACCGTTACCAGCCGGCTTCTCCAGGCAGCAGACGTGCACATCTGGTACGTAGAGCATTCCCCAGCCATGTTTGAGCACTGAAAACCACGTGCTTTTGTCGTCCCCGGTCAACATCCGGATCCGACCAATCCGCCAGTGGTCGATGACGTCGCGCCCAACCTGAGCGATAAACTCGCGCGATAGACCGATGTCGGCCCGGAACAGCGAGTAGCGCCCCGTCAAGACCAATACCTTCTGCGACATGGACATCGAGCACATCAGCAGGTGCCGTTGTTGCATGCGCAGCCAGTACCAGTTGCGGATGAGGTCGCTGCCCCATACGGCGGGCGTGTTGTTGGCGGTGACCGCCCCAATGTGAGGGTCGTGCATCAACAGGCAAGCGGTGCGGGAGAAGGTGCCGGGCGGGAGAACTGAATCGCCGTCGATCAAGGCGAGACACGCATTCGCTGGCCGGCTCTCATTGGCTAAAAAGGTCAGCGCCCGTTCCATCGCATCGCGTTTGCCGCGGCCGCTTTGCATCAAGGGAATCAGGCGGACGCATGCGGGAAGCGGCAGCGACTCGAGCAGATCGATATCCGCCTGGTCGGAGATGCAGGCGACGATCGTGCCCGCGCAGCCGTAGTGGGCGATATCGCGCGCGATCGCCATGTAGGCCGTCGCATTCACATCGGATTCCATGCGATAGCTCAGCACGACCGCGTAAATGTGCGAAGCCTTCCCGGCGTTCTGCGATGCCAGCCGGACGCGCGGAAAAGTCACATACTGATAGATCATGGCCCGGCAAAAGTGCGTGGCAAGCCAAAGATAACGCCACATCGCGATCACGCCGAATACCGCAAACGTCGCGCTATGCTCTGTCACCATTTGCAGAAGCCCGTCCGGGTGCTCGGACATGAGCCACGCCAGCACGATGATCCAGCCGGCGAAATTGATGATCAGGCCGACCGCATAAGACCGGCCTGATGACAGCGGCGTGTACCGCAGCATATTCAAGAAAAAGCCTCCTTGTGATGTCGCCAATCAGCTTTAAGAGCTTCGCGAACGGCCCGGGGAGCGTCACCGGATTCTCGGCACGATCATCATCACGCGCGCCTTCAGATTTGAAAACGGACTTACTCCAAGAAACACCTTGGCCGGGGTACCGACCAGAACCGGTCCGATCCCCTCGGGCAAAGCAATCGTGGCAATCGCGTATTTACGGTCGGCGTTGATCACTTCCTCCGGCAGACCGATCTGGTGCGGGTCGGGATCGAACGAGATGCGTTCCAGTCGGCCCTTGACCGTGTCGGAATTAAGCACCACAGCCGCCGGCGAGCCGATGGATAACCCCGCGACCTTGTCGATTGGGATCAGCGCCTGAACGGTGCTCTGCTTCCCAGATTCGAGCAGCGTGAACAACGGCGTACCGGTGGTCACGGTGGCGCCGGGTGGGGCATTCACCAGCCCCAGCTTGCAGTGACAAGGACTGCGCAGTGCCGTCGCACCTTCGAGGACGTTCAGTTGTGTCTGCAGTCCATTGAGCGAATTTTCAGCCTGAGCAATCTTGATCGCTATCGTCTGTTCATTCTCAAAACTGCCTGTCTCGGTCAGGCTGAACATGCCGATGGCGGCGAGAGATTCCTGCAGTTTGGCGAGACTGACTTCGGCCTGCGCGCCTTGCAGTTGCGCCTGATCGCTGCCTTCGAGGATCCGTTGGGCGTCGAGCCAGTTTTGCGACATGACTCTGCCGACGATAGCCTCCCGTCGCTGGTTCAGGTCGCGATAGAGATTGATCTGCTTGTTGAGGCTGTCGGCTTTGGTCTTGAGCGCCGCCAGCCGCGTCTCGATCATCGTCTTGAACGCCTCCGTCGCACCTTGCATCTGAGACAAGCGGGTGCGCTGGTTATCGATGTCCAGCCTGGCGTTGACCAGTCCGGCGGACAGGGTGGCTTCGCGTTCGGCCAGTTCCGGCGTCGTGACCTTGGCCAGCAGTGTGCCCGGCTCAACCAGAGTGCCAGGGGCAAGCGGCGGTCCAATGGAGACGCCCGTGGCCATGGCCTTGATCACCCATCCCGGCGAGGTCACCGCTACGATCTGCGATTGCTGGGTGAACAGCATGGCCGATAACGCCATGACAATCCCGGTCATGACTGCGCCAAGCAGCGCAGTCATGAACCCCAAACGCAACAGCCGGTCGACCTTGTGCGCGCGGCTGGGCTCCGGCGGGGAGATCCGTGCGGCCTCGAGAAACTCGTCAACCTGAACCACCTGCTGGTTGAGGTGATCCTCGATGACCCGATGCAGCACACCGGCCTGTTCTGGCTCCAGCCTGGTGAACTGAAAATTCGCGCGGCGATCGCGCAATGACACCATCTTCGCCGCCGCAGGGAAGGTCACCGCCACGCCATCAAATTGCAGGCATAGCCGCGAATCCACCGTGTCTCCCATCGAGACGTTGGGTGGCGCATCGATGCAGAACCCGTCAACGCTCCAGTTCATCGCACGGTAGGGAGCGCCACCAATCCCCACGGTGAGCGGAACGGTGACGCGTGGAAGCTTCCGTCCGCGATCCGTCCCGCTCCCCGCGGACACGGCCACTGTCTTATCCGGCAAAGCCGGTGGGTTTTTCCTGCTTTGGCTCATAGTTATGCCCTCGGACGGGTGGGTTCAGGCAGAACACAGCCGGTGTCCTGGTCATTGGAACGAGAAATTTCGAAATTCCGCCCATTGCGTTTGCGGTGACGACCAACTGATGTCGCTTCCGCCGAAAAATGTGGAGAACAGCAATCCAGCGACTTGCGTGTCGGGCCGGTTCCTCAGCATCAGGTTATCGGCATTGACAACCTGCTTGCCGTCAACGAACAGCCTGATGGAGCCGTCGTTGGCCCCCGGATTGTTCATCGTCACCTTTTGCGTGATGGTGTGCCAGGTTCCCGAAATGAAGAACCAGTTGCTGCGGCCAATGCTGTCGCCACACGCCGCGTCGCGTCCGGGCGCATAGAGATACAGTTCGCCGGCTCCATCCGCTCGCCACATCAGACGCGCCGAAAAACCGTCTGCATCGTTCTTGATGCAACCGCGTGGAGCGCTACCGCCAAACAGACCGGGTAGCTTGCCGCCCTTGTTGTATTGAAATCCCTGCTGGAAACGCACTTGATAGGTCAGCGTCCTGGTCGGTGCTCCTTCCGCAAAGTGCATCTCGAAGCCCGCGCCGCCCCGTGGATTGGGCGGTGACCTGCCCGGATCGATCGAGCCCTCCGGATAGCGGACCCTTACTCCGTCAAAAATCGGAGTAACATTTTGCCTGCCCCACACATGAGCAACGTTCGGTGCACCGCGTGCAAAGGCCTGTTGCAGGTTGATTGTATCGGCCTGCACGGACGCACACGACAGGACAAGGTTCGCGGACGACACCGCGCAGACGAGCCGCAGCATTGTAAATATCCGGCCGAGCGACGCCCCAGTCGTCGGGCTGCTTTGTGCTCAATGCAGGCCGTCAATATTTGTTTCGCTCAAACATCGAGGCGACTTTGAATTTGCGATCCAATTGAGTTGGGTAGATGGCCAGAATGTGAAGGTCGACATTTGCTGGAATGGCAATGACCCCCAACTCACGACGGCCCAGGCGCGGGACCTGGTGCAACGCAAGCCCGATCCGGCGGCTCCCTCTAAAGTCGTAATCCCATCGCAACGGGAGACGCGCACAACTCCGATCGTATTCTTTCGCATCCGAAGGAGGACCGACTGCTGCTGGGTTGACCGGGTAGACCCGTTTCGGCGCGCAGCATCCTACGTCGACCGAATCCTTCAGGGTGGGAAGCCATCCCAACTGTCGGTGCAACGGCCTGCCAAGTGTCGTTTCGCCATCAATCTCAGGACGGCCAAAGCGCTCGGCCTTCGACGACGCTTGTCGCAGCCAACGAGGTGATCGAATAGGTCAAGCGATGCATGAGTACACGGCCCATTCACGCGCAAGGGAGGGATGCCGAATGACAATGCGATATTCAGCAATACTTGCCTTTGTTTTGATGCTGGGTTCGAGCCCGGTTCCAGCTACGGCGCAGGGCGCGAGCGAAAGCATCGTCAAGCTCCCTGAGGATATCGTCTTCAAGGGCCCCTTGAGCGGTCCGCCCCAGACTGTCGTGGTCTATGGCGACCCGACCAAGCCGGGATTGTTCGTATCGCGCGTCCGGTTCTCGCCCGGCTGGAAGGACATGCCGCACTGGCATCCCGACGAGGCGCGCACCGTCGTTGTGCTGTCGGGCACCTTCTATTTTGGCTCTGGCGAAAAGTGGGATGAAAGCAGGCTCAAGGCGTATCCCGCCGGTACGTTCTATTCCGAACCGTCGAAGGCTGCGCATTACACCTGGGCCAAGGATGGCGAAGTGATCATCCAGGTCACGGGCATTGGGCCCTCGGGCAAGACGTTCATTCCGCAATAACAGGGAACAGAGGTGAGGCGGGCGCGCTCGATGCACGCCCGTCAGGACCTTCCTTGGCAAGGTCAGTGGCCCGTCTGCGACCAGATATGGAATGGGAAGCAGATGCGATCATCCGCGCTGCAAAGCGACCGGACTATTTTGGGTTACCTCTATGACGCCAGGCATGCTGTGGCGTTTGGCGGCACCGCCACCAAATTCAATCCCAATCGCATCGAGAGGGATCGGCGATGGTACCATGCCGCCAACATCGTCAGCGAATTGCGACGTTGGCAGATGCGTCAACGGGCAAGCAGACGATCAGGCAAACCTTGGCCAAAGCAGGGAGCCCATCATGATACGGACAATCAGCGCGATCGCGGCCTGTCTTGTATTGGTTTCGCAGGTCGCCAACGGCGACGAAATACGACGAACGGCGTTTGCGGACGGGTTGTTGGGAACGTGGGCGCTCACCGCACCGCAATGCGAAGCAGGAGACAAACAGAACATCGAGATTTCGAAGGCCAAATACGTTTACGGCGATGACAGTTGCAGCGTGGGCTGGATCGTGGAAACCGCAGCTCCGGCCGGGACCAACTACGCTGTCCACGCATTGTGTGCCGATAGGTCACAACCAGCCAAGACCAGAACAGTGAACCTGATCATTCGGCCTCGCGGCAATGACCGGATATTGGTTGGCACGGCGGTGCCGTCGCGGGGTTGGTTGGAAATGAGGGTGGCGTAGTCTCCGAGATGTTCAACCTCGAATCATCCGGCGT
>JAIESI010000248.1 GCA_019746135.1 Xanthobacteraceae bacterium | reverse complement strand
AACGCCGGATGATTCGAGGTTGAACATCTCGGAGACTACGCCACCCTCATTTCCAACCAACCCCGCGACGGCACCTCCTAAAGCTGAAAAACAGCTTGCGATCGATCAAGAAGCTGTATCTCCCGCCCCGAGCGGCATAGGCGAGCACATTGGCATCGAGGTAAACCAACTTGTTCATCGCCTGTCCTTTTCTGATGGAGCAAACCGCTCCGCGACGACGTCATTCATCCGAAATCTCAGATCGGTCAGATCAGTCAACGTACGTTCTGGAAACAATCTGCGCGCCACCTTTGTCATTTCCAACGAAACCTCGTCGGATACTTGGTCTTCCTCAGCAACCGCACAGACGTACTGCGCCCAAACATCGGGCTGCTCAGCCTGCAACACCGCAACTATCTTTTCTGCGTCCGACGTAAACGACAGAAGGCGCGCGTGCCATTCGTCTACGCGGCACTCCCCGGCCTCATTGTTTTCTTCAGATGACATGGTGGAAGCTTTCTCCGACCGCAGTGTTGTTTCTCCAAACTGCTGGGCGACGCCTCTGCCGATGTATTTTGATCAATGTATGATGAGGCCTTCATCGACAGCACGCCGGCGACAAAAAAAGAAATTTTCGCGTGCTGTTACATTTTCCACTCCTTGTACGAACGACAGCAACGAATACGACAAATGCCTCGGATGCGGTCGCCGAGTATATCAATGCTGCATCAACCGGAACTGCCGGACACGGTGGTAGAGCCGCCCCCGGAAACCTGGACAGGCGACAAGTGGAATTTCCGACTGACGGCGGGCACATCGCGGGCCTGCGAATCAGGAAAGACCATGTCGAGACAGCCGCGCCGTTGCCCTCGCCCCGTACAATCGTCACAATCAGCTTTCTGCCATCGACCGCGACCGAAACGTCGGACAGCGTTGCGCCGAAGCGCTGCAAGTTGAAGCCGTCGACGCGCGCTCGGCAGTCGACGCTCGCAGCGGCTTCAAGAACGCTGCTTTCCCGCTGACTTATCCCCCGCTTAAGCGTTCACCGCGCCGAGGGTTCTTGCGGAGCCAGCCCAGTGGAGCACGAGGCCCGTCACCGCGGCATCGGATACCCGTGCCGCCGACTGGCGGACCACCGGTCGGATCAGAAGAAAAGCTCGGCAACGCTCACGCCGAGCGCTCTCGCCACGCGCTCCAGCGAATTCAGCTCGGGGTTCGCCTTCCTGAGTTCTAAAGCACTGATCAGGTGCTGGGTCAGCCGGGCGCGGGCAGCCAGTTCTTCCTGCGAAAGGTCCCTCTCCTGCCGGAACCTCCGGAGATTCCTTGCCAGCGCCTCCTTTGCGGTAACCCGTCTCCCCATGCATCAGTGTCAAGCTCCGCAGGTCCGTTTTTTGCAACATCTTTTACGATGTAAATAATGTTTGCCCGGTCCACCCTCCTCAACTTTGGAGGCGCGTCATGAGCCTGTTCACGGTCCAGGGCACTTTGGTTCAGCTTGGCGCACCTTTGCGCCGAAGAAACGGCGCGAGCCACTCGGGTTCAAAATAGGGTAATCAGCAAATTCAGTTGAAAGTTCTGCTCGCGCGGCGTTAGGACGCATACCGGCGCCACGCGCCGCGGCCTCGCACCGGACCGAGCACGGGTCTATGTCTGTCGTATGGATGCGGCACGCTTCGACCTTTCGTCACCACCCCACTTTTGCGACGCGCGAGGAGCAGCCCAACTCGCCTAAACAAAGACCTATCTGCCGTCCGGGCAACCGGCGGTCCGATGCCAGCCGGGTTCACCAGATTTAGAACGTCGGCGCGCATCGGTTTCTGTCTGCCGATGCTGAAGACGGTTTCAGTGCGCTCCGCCATCGCAGCGCATCCGACGCTGCCCAACGGCCGGAATCTTCCGACAGCGAGCCCGGACTTGTGCCTCAAGAAAGTCCTATTTGATTGTGTGTCATAAAAACGGTGGCCGTTCGGATGTCGCCGCATGGGGGATTGATGCTGCTGAAGGACATGATGTGCAAGCATGGCACCTTCCTGTTTCGCGGTCGAAGCCATTTGCCGCTCGCCCTGACGCCGCTTCTGGCTGCGGCAGTGTTACAGCCGGCCGCTTTCGACCACTGGTTCAGCCGGCGAGCGGAACTCATCTGGGTGCTCGGCAGTCTCGCTATCGCTTTCTCCGGCATCCTGGTTCGCGTTTTGACTACAGGCTTCGTGCCAGCCGGCACATCGGGACGAAACACGAGCAGCCAAATCGCTGAAAGTCTCAACACGACCGGATTGTATTCGGTAACGCGAAACCCTCTATATCTCGGCAACTTCATGGTGATGCTTGGAATCGTGCTCGCCACAAAAGTGTGGTGGATGGTCCTCATTGCCACGATTGCCTTCGCGCTCTACTACGAGCGCATCATTTTTGCCGAGGAGTCGTTCCTCGAGGCCAAGTTCGGCGAGGATTACAGAAGATGGGCTGGAAGCACTCCGGTCTTTTTTCCGAATTTCCGGCTGTGGCAAGCACCACCGCGAACTTTCTCGATCCGCACCGTACTGCGGCGTGAGTTTCACGGCGTTTATCTCATCGTTGTAGTTTTCACATTGGTCGAGCTTGGTCACGATCTGACCGAGGGAGCAACCCTGTCTGGTTGGATCGACAAGGGTTTTGCCTGGTCCACCTTCTTCTGGGCGGGGACGCTCCTTTACTTGATCCTGGTGTTGCTGAAGAAGCGAACAAAGCTGCTCGAAGCGGCCGGCCGCTAGCCCTTCATGGAGCCGGTGACGACAACGCCATCGAGTTCTCCCGGGACAGCCCGCCAAGGCGTTGTCCCTGAGTGACACTTTTTACGATATTCCAGCGGTCTAACCTGGCGGCTTCTGCCCTCAGGTACACGCGAATACTTCTCGGCCGCCCGCATCATCTTTGCGGTGTTGGGCTTTGCGAAAGGCCGGCGCAAGCATCCGGCATTCGTCTGCTCTGTTGCGGCGCGCTTTGCTTTTCGTGAGGAAATTCCGATGAACCCATGGACATAACATGCGCACCAGCTTCGCGCGCTTGCCGGGGCATTTCTCGGACCTCAATCATGCCTTGGTAACCAGAAAAAATTTCGTTTGTGAACACGCAAACCTGTAACCGGCCTGGCTGCTTTTGCGAATGTTATTGGAAAGCGCACTTGGCTCCAGGGCACGCGGACTGAACCATCCACGGCGGGCGATAACGCCGAAAAACGCATGCTCTGCAGTCCGACATGAGGTCAAGCTCAACTCCTGGCGTCTCGCGTTAGTCTTGATAGGTATCAGCCACCTCGTTCACGTTCGGGTGAGAATGCAACCGGCCGGGGCGTTGATCCGAAGTCATAGTGGGAGCCTGCGCGACGGGCAGGAAAATGACAATGAATTGAGTTGCGTGACGGTCCAGCCTGCGGACGCCCCCCCGGCATGGATGGGCACGCGCGATGCGGCCGTCGGGCTGCCCCCCGCACCCCGATGGCCGCATCCCTTCGCCTCCGGTTTTTCGGATGCACGAAGCATTTCCATGACTCGAGGATTTGGCGCAACGGGGCGAGGGATCGAACCGGTAACGAAGGTCCTGTGCCACGGAGCGTGCTGATGATCGTCCTCGTGTGATGGGACGTTCTATCAATTTTTTCTCGCTCGCCAATCGGCGCGAATGAACGAGCGCGACGTTACTCAGTCCCTTATCATTAGGCTTTACGCCGAGATTTACGGCTTCCCGCTCACCATCTACTTTCTCGCATCAAACTGCAGACCAAGCTCCCGCGCTCGCCGATCCGATGGTCGCGGCGATTTTCGCCCGGCGGCGGCGGCGCATATCGCCCGGGATGACTATGGCGCAGCGATTAGAATTGCGCGAAAGTCGTTGACATTGGTCAGCGTTGGCCCGGTTATGACTTGGTCCTTCAGCGCTTCGAAAAAGCTGTGGCCATCATTGTTTGCCAGCATCTCCGCAGGACGCATGCCGAGGGCTGCAGCCCGCTGCAATGTGCCGGGAGCGACGATTGCGCCGGCTATCGCTTCGGCACCATCGACGCCGTCCGTATCTGCGGCAATCCCCCAAATATTGGGCATCCCGCGCAACGCGAGAGCGAGGGACAGCTGGAACTCGACGTTGCGACCGCCGCGCCCGCTTCCGCGGACCGTCACCGTCGTCTCTCCCCCGGAGAGCAAGACACAGGGTGCCGGCACAGGCTGCTGATACCGGACGACCTGTTGGGCGATGCCGGCCATGACACGCGCAACCTCCCGTGCCTCTCCCTCGATCGCATCACCAAGGATCACGGGCAGAATGTTGCACCGCATCGCGACTTCGGCCGCGGCCAGCAATGAAGCCTGCGGCGTCGCGATGATGCGAGTGCCGGTGTTTGCCAATCGGGGATCGCCCGGCTTCGGCGTCTCTTCACAGGTTGCCTTGAGGTGCTCCAGCACTGCCCCCGGCGTCGAGATGCCGTACTTGGCGAGAATCTGGAGTGCACCAGCGAACGTAGTGGGATCGGCGACCGTCGGGCCGGATGCGATCACGGCAGGGTCATCGCCCGGCACGTCCGAAATGACCAATGTGACAAGGCGCGCCGGATGAGCTGCCGCCGCCAAGCGTCCGCCTTTGATCGCAGAGATATGCTTGCGAACACAATTCACCTCGTCGATGGAGGCGCCCGACGCCAGCAACGCCCGGTTCACAGCTTGCTTGTCCGCCAGCGTCAAGCCCTCGGCCGGCGCCACCAGCAAGGCCGAGCCGCCGCCCGAGATGAGAGCAACAACCAGATCGTCAGGTCCGAGGCCCTGCACCGCCTCCAGAATGCGGCGGGCCACTTTTTCACCTGCGGCGTCCGGCACGGGATGGGAAGCCTCCACGATCTCGATACGTCGGCATGGCACTCCATGGCCGTAGCTCGTGACGACCAGACCTGAAAGCTCCCCGTTCCAGCTTTGCTCGAATGCTCGAGCCATCGCCGCCGACGCCTTGCCGGCCCCGACCACGACAGTTCGCCCGCGCGGGGGAGCAGGCAGGTTGCAGGGGATGGCCCTGGCCGGGTCCGCCGCCGCGATCGCGGAATCGAACATCCGGCGAAGCAGAGCTCGAGCTTCGTCGTCGCGCATGGCGCTGTTTCCTCTCTCACGCACCGGCACATACGGTCAGCAAGCGTCGGCGTTGGCGAGCATGGAGGTCAGGTTTTGCAGTGTGACGTCAGCTCCCGGCCTTGGCGCCGATCTCGTGGTTGGCCATGATTTCCAGCGCTCGCACCATGCCGGAGTGGTCCCACCGGGAGCCGCCGTGTGCTGAGCAGGCGTTGAAGAGCTCCTGTGCCGTCGCTGTGTTGGGCAGCGACAGGCCGAGCGCGCGAGCGCTGGACAGGGCGAGGTTCAGGTCTTTCTGGTGCAGCTCGATGCGGAAGCCGGGATCGAACGTGCGCTTGATCATGCGCTCGCCATGCAGCTCCAAGATGCGTGAGGTGGCAAGACCGCCCATCAGGGCTTGACGGACCCGGGCCGGGTCGGCGCCTGCCCGCGAGGCGAATAGCAGCGCCTCGGCTACGGCCTCGATGGTCAGAGCGACGATAATTTGGTTCGCCACCTTGCAGGTCTGGCCGTCCCCGTTGCCGCCGACCAGACTGATGTTCTTGCCAAGCGCCTCGAAGATCGGCCTCACCTTGTCGAACGCAGCCTGGCCGCCACCGCACATGATCGAGAGCGTAGCCTGCTTGGCGCCGACTTCGCCGCCGGAGACCGGTGCGTCGATGTACTCGCAGCCCAGATCATTGACCCGCTGGGCGAACTCCTTGGTCGCAACCGGCGAGATCGAGCTCATGTCGACCACGATCTTGCCTTTGCTCAGTCCATCGGCGACGCCGCCCTCGCTGAACAGCACCTTCGCGACGTCTGGGGTATCAGGCACCATCACGATGATGATGTCGGCGCTCCGGGCAACCTCTTTGCCGTTCTTGCAGACCCTGCCGCGCGAAGCCAGGGATGCCGGAACGCTCGGCAGGCTGAACAGGCTGAGCTCGTGCCCTGCGTCGATGAGATGACTCGCCATGGGCGTGCCCATGATGCCCAGACCGATGAACCCGACCTTTGCCATGATTTCTGCCTCTCGATGAATCGCTGCTTGATCAGGAATTGGTGGCGGCACGCGCCAGCCATCCGAGTCCATCGACCGTTGTCGTTCTGGGCTTGTATTCGCAGCCTATCCAGCCGCCGTATCCCATCTCGTCGATCCGACGGAACAGGTAGTCGTAGTTGATCTCGCCGATGCCGGGCTCATTGCGGCCCGGGTTGCCCGCGAATTGGATGTGGGCGATCCGCGGGAGATGCTTTGCGATCGTAGCCGCCAGTTCTCCCTCCATACGCTGCATGTGATAGATGTCGTACTGGAGCCAGAGGTTGTTCTCGCCGATCTCGTCGAACAGCGCCACGGCCTGGTCTGTGCGTGTGAGATAGAAGCCCGGAATATCGAAGCTGTTGACCGCCTCGACGAGCAGCTTGATGCCTTCGCGGTCGAGCGCGCGGGCAGCAAAGCCAAGGTTGTCGACAAGCACCCTGCGAACCGCGTCTGGCTTCGCCTCGGGCGGAGCGATGCCGACGAGGCAGTTGAGTTGCTTACACTGCAGCGCCTTGGCGTACTCGATCGCACTACCGACGCCGTCCTTGAACTCACCTTCCCGGCCGGGAATACAGGCGACACCACGTTCGCCTTTGCTCCAATCGCCGGCCGGGAGATTGTGCAGAACCTGGACCAGCCTGTGCTCGGCCAAAGCCTCGGCGAGCGCGGCCTTGGGGTAGGGATACGGAAACAGGTATTCGACACCATGGAAGCCTGCCTTTGCAGCGGCGCCGAACCGATCGAGAAACTCAACCTCGTTGAACAGCATCGTCAGGTTGGCAGCGAACTTGGGCATATAGCGATCCTCGTCATCTCCGTGCATCGTGTTCCCGCTTGTCGACGTCCGGCATGCAGGGCAGTGGCGCGCAGGCGCTCAATCAACAAGAGCAATCGCGGTCGGCGCATCCTCCGCACACTTGGCGAGATCCTCGAACTCGGAGATGTTGTCGATCTCGGTGCCCATCGCGATGTTGGTCAAACGCTCGAGAATAATCTCGACAACCACCGGCACGCGATGTTCGCGCATGAGCTGCCTGGCCGTCTGGAATGCATCCTGGATCTCGTCGGCGTCGGTGACGCGCAGTGCCTTGCAGCCCAATCCCTCGGCGACCTTGATGTGATCGACGCCGGCACTTCCCAGCTCGGGCGAATTAATGTTTTCGAAGGACAGTTGCACCGCGTAGTCCATCTGGAAGCTGCGCTGCGCCTGCCGGATCAGACCCAGGTAGGAGTTGTTCACGACAATCTGCAGGTAAGGCAGCTTGAACTGCGCGCCGACGGCCAGTTCCTCGACCATGAACTGGAAGTCGTAGTCGCCGGAAATGGCGACGATCTCGCGCTCCGGATCGGCCGCGCGGACACCCAACGCAGCCGGCACTGTCCACCCAAGCGGGCCAGCCTGGCCGCAATTGATCCAGTGCCGGGGCTTGTAGACGTGCAGGAACTGGGCGGCGGCAATCTGAGACAGGCCGATGGTCGAGACGTAACAGGTATCTCTGCCGAACGCCTTGTTCATCTCCTCGTAGACGCGTTGCGGCTTGATGGGAGTGTCGTCGAAGTGGGTCCGCCGCAGCATCGTCTTCTTGCGCTCACGGCAGTCTGCCACCCAAGCCCTGCGGTCCTTTAGCTTCTTCTCAGCGCGCAACTCCTTGGCAACTTCGACGAACAGCCCAAGCGCGGCGTGCGCGTCGGAGACGATCCCGAAATCCGGCATGAAAACCCGGCCGATCTGCGTCGGCTCGATGTCGACATGCACGAACTTGCGGCCTTTCGTATAAGTCTCGATCCCCCCGGTGTGGCGGTTGGCCCAGCGATTGCCGATGCCCAGCACGAAATCCGAGGCCAGCATCGTTGCGTTGCCATAACGGTGCGCGGTCTGAAGCCCAACCATGCCCACCATCAGCTTGTGATCGTCTGGGATTGCGCCCCAACCCATCAGAGTCGGCACCACCGGCACACCCGTGATTTCGGCGAACTCGACGAGAAGCTCCGACGCGTTGGAATTGATAATGCCGCCGCCGGCGACGATAAGCGGACGCTCGGACTCGTTGAGCATCGACAGCGCCTTCTCGACCTGCGCCCGGCTTGCGCGCGGTTTGTAAATTGGCAGCGGCTCATAGGTGTCGATGTCGAACTCGATCTCAGCCATCTGCACATCGAATGGCAGGTCGATCAGCACGGGTCCGGGCCGGCCCGAGCGCATCAGATGGAACGCCTGCTGAAACACCCGAGGAACCAGTGCAGGCTCGCGCGCCATCACCGCCCACTTGGCGACCGGCTTGGCGATTTCGACGATCTCGACCGCCTGAAAATCCTCCTTATAGAGACGCGCTCGCGGTGCCTGGCCAGTGATGCAGAGGATGGGGATCGAATCCGCGGTTGCGGAGTAGATGCCCGTGATCATGTCCGTTCCGGCCGGACCCGATGTGCCGATGCAGACACCGATGTTGTTGGGGAAGGCGCGGGTGTAGCCCTCGGCCATGTGCGCGGCGCCCTCCACGTGGCGCGCGAGAAAGTGCCTGATCGAGTTGCGGGGCTTCAATGCCGCATAGAGCGGATTGATCGCGGCTCCGGGCACGCCGAAGGCCGTCGTGACCCCCTCTTTCTCCATCACCAGAACCGCCGCCTGTGCGGCCGTCATGCGCGCCATGGCCCGCCCTCTGATCTCGTTGCCGGAGGACGGTCTACCGAGCGTGCGCGTGACGCGGAACGCCAGGCGTGGCAATACCAACTATTCCGTCCGGGAATGCACGATCGGGTAGGCCGACGGCGATATCAGCCGTGCCCCACTGCGCTCCGACAGATGGACGCAAAATCAGGGGATGGCCTGGAGCGATGCTCGCAGTGCAATTTCCTCAGGGTAACGCCTGCTGCCACCACTCGCCTGCGAAACGCCGCTGCAGGTAGGACGCGAACACGGAAACCTTGCTGGGCACGAATTGAGGCGACGGAAAGACGGCATTGATCTCCTGTTGCGGCAACACGTGGTCGGTCATGATGCGCTTGACCTCATCCGCCCGGATGGCCGCTGCGGCTGCGTAGTTGGGCATGATCGCGACGCCGAGGCCAGCGCGCACAGCCGTGAGCAGGATCGAGAGATTGTTGGATTTAAGCTTCCCGCTGACATGCACCGAGACGTGCTCACCTTGTGGCGTACACACGTGCCAGACGTCATCGCCTTGGACCGTGCTGTACACGAGGCATTGATGCGCAGCGAGATCTTCCGGCCGATCAGGCTGGCCGTGCCTCGACAGGTATGTATCTGCGGCGACCATGACCCATGGATTGTTGCCGAGATAGCGGCAACCCAGAGCACTGTCGGCTAGCTTGCCGAGCCGGAGCGCCATATCGAGGCCCTGCCCGACTACGTCGACATAACGGTCGTCGCAGATCAGATCGACCTTCAGGGCCGGATGCAGATCGAGAAAGCCTATCAGCATCGGAGCGATCACCTGCCGGCCGAACGTCATGGAGGTGCCAATCCTGAGCGTTCCTATGATCTCTCCCTGGCGCTGACCGACGATGTTTTCGGTCGCCTCCAGCTCGCGCAGGACGATCTTGCAGCGCTCGAAATAGAGCGCGCCGATTTCAGTCAGGCTGATCCCGCGCGAGTTACGGTTCAGAAGGCGTACGCCGAGCTGGCGCTCAATCGCCGACACATGCTTGGTGACGGTCGGCTGGGTCAGCCCGAGGTCGCCGGCAGCCTTGGAGAAGCTGCCAGTCTCGACGACGCGAACGAACAACTGAAACGTCGTGAAGCGATCCATCGGCTTGGTCCGGCCTCAGCCACCTCTCGCTGCTTCCTGGTGAGCTTCTTCTTTCAGGCGTTCGATGCCAATTGAACTTCTGACACGCAAGCCTCCGCCCGGTTTCGCATCTGAAGCTGGGCGTGCCTGGCCTTCTGCAACGACGATCGCGCCCTCCGCGCGCGGATCGAGTTCCGGATTATCGCTGCCGCCTCGCGGACCGACCTCCATGATATATTGAGAAAACGTCTCAACGAATCCAGACATCGGGCGGGCGATGATCCAGGCTCTGGTCTCCTCCCACTGCGGTAGGCAACTCGTCACGATGTCACGCATCACACCCCTGGGAATGACGGCATAGGCTTCGGTAAATACGGCGCGGCCGGTCAACGGCTCGGTTTGAGCCGGATGGCCGCCATGGGATGTGACGTAGCGACGTGCGCTCATGATCTTTCTTCTGCTGTTCAATGATCCGACGCAAGCTGCAGCGCGCGCCTCGTCGAGCCAGACTTCCTCGAGATTGCTTCCAGGTCCCGCCCGAGCGATGACGATGAAGCGCTCGTTGCTTTTCAGGACGAGCAGCGGGTGATGCCAGATGTTCTTGGCGCAATTGACGCCCTGCTGTCCGGTGGCGCGGAAGGCGCGGAAGGCGCGGTACGTCCTCCATTTGGTGCGGGTTCTCGCAGACGAGAACGAACCAAGGAGCGTCCTGAAGCGGATAGAACAGCCGGCTACCGAGCGGATGGCGCTCCATCATTTTTATAGCAATTGGCCTGGATCTCGCCCTGGCCAAAAAGAGCGATACGTTGAGCCGCCCTCCTTCAGCAGCGACGTCGATCCCGGCCAGACCGTTGAAACGCTCGGCAAAGCCCTGATTGATGTCGACACGCTCGGCACCCTGCGTCTCGATGGCGTCGCCGAAGGCAGCAAAGCCGGCCTTGGTCAATGGCTCAATAGCGATCGATCGCATCAGACGTGAGCTCACAGCTTCGCGAGCCAAGCGGCGAGCGCACGGCGCTCCTCTTGGGTCATCTGCGTGATATTGTTGGGCGGCATTGCCATCGTCAGCACGGACTGCACTCTGATCTCCTGTGCGGCCTGGACGATCTGATCCGGCGTCTCCAGCAGGATGCCTTTTGGCGGCATAACAATGCCGGCCCAGACGGGCTCCCTGGCGTGACACATGGAACAGCGGCTCACAATGATCTCATCGACGTCTTTAGGGATCCTGGCCGCCGATGTCACCAGAGCCGGTCCCGGAATTTTGCACAGGGCGCTAAGTGGAATTTCTGCCTGACGGCAGGCACGCTATGCCTGCGAA
>JAIESI010000288.1 GCA_019746135.1 Xanthobacteraceae bacterium | reverse complement strand
GGGCCGGGGCCTCGTGGCGGGCCGCGGGCGCCTCGTGACGGGCAGGGGTGGCCGCATAAGCGGGCTCCGGACCGCGGCGGCCCGGCTCGGACGTATCCATGCCGCGGCCGTGCCGGGCAACGATGCGGTTGAGCTCGGCCAGCGCCTCGATCTGGTCGACGATCACGCGGCGCATCTGCGCGGCGCTGTCGGCCGTCTCCTGCGGCAATTCGAGAATGCCGCGGCGCAGCTCGCTGCGGGTCGACTCCAGCTCACGCTGCATCTCGGACGCCATCTGGCGCATGCCCTGAAGCGTCTCGGTGAAGCGCTGCGTGGTCTGGGCGAACATCTCGTGGGTTTCGCCGCTGTGCTGGGTGTAGATGCCGTGCAGCAGCTCGCTGGCGCGGCGACGCTCCTCTTCCAGCGAGCGGGCGCCCTCGGAGCTCGACTCGGCGACGATGCGCGCGATCTCGCGGGCGCGGTTGTTGGCGCCTTCGAGCGACTCGTCGAGCAGGCCCTGGAAGCGCTTGAGGCGCTGCTCGATGTCGTCGGTGCGGGTGTCGAGCGAGACGACGAGCTGCTCGATCACGGCGCGGCGCTCGCCGAGGTTGTCTTCGGTGCGGCGGTTGCTCTTCTCGAGCAGCGCGACCGCCTCGACGAGCCCCTTGCCGTGGGCCTCGAACTGGGTCGCGAGCGTGCCGAGATCCGCCAGCGCCTTGTTGGTGACGCCATGGAACGAGCTGATGTGCTGATCGACCTGCGTGCTGCTCACGCCGGCCTTCTCCGACAGCTCGTTCATAGTGGCCACGAATTCCGAGACGCGGGTGACGAGGGTGTTCTCGACCGCGCTCATGTTCTCGTGGGCGCCGCTCAGCACCTCCTGCAGCAGGATGTTGGCCTCGCGCAGCCGCTCGAACAGCGTCGTGGTGTCGCTGCGGAGCATGTTGTGCGTCTCCATCATCTCGGAGACGCTCGACGTGGTGATCTGCTTCGACTGCTCGATGGCGGACCTGGAGGTGTCCTGAAGGTCCTTCAGCGTCTTGTTGACGGTGCCGGTCGCAGTCTGCGTCGCTTCGGTGACAAGGCGGGCGATCTGCTCGCTGTTGTCCATCATGGTCCGCGTGAAGGTGAAGCCCTGGGCCTCGATCGCCTTCACCGCGTGATCGGTCGCCTTGATGACCTCGGAGCTGAACTCCTTGCTCTTGCCGCTCAGCGCGGAGAGGAGCGTCGAGGAGTTGGCGTCGAGAATGCGCGTCATCTCGGTGGCGCGGTTCGAAACCTGCTGGCTGATCTCGTCGGCCTTGCCGACGAAGTTGCGCGCAACCTCGGCGCTGACGCCGAGCAGCGTGCGCTCGACGTCGCTGGCGTTCTGCTTGAGAACGTTGCTGACACCCGCCGACACCGCGGTCAGCGTGCGCTCGACCTCGCCGGCGTTCTGCTTGAGCGAGGTGCTGACGCCGGTCGAGATGGCGGTCAGCGCCCGCTCGATCTCGGACGAGTTCTGCTTCAGCGTGTTGGTCAGGTTGCTGCTGGCGCTGGTCATCGAGCGCTCGGTGGCGCCGGAGATGGCGGCGACGGCACGCTCGGCCTCGGCGCCGGCGCGGCCGATCGCCTGTGCGGCCTCAACCGAGTTGGTCTTGATGGTCTCGGCGAGGTCGGTCATGCGGCTGTCGAGCGCTTCGGACACCGCCTTGGTGCGGGAATCGATGTGCTCGTTGATGGCGTCGATGCGGCCGGTCCACATGTTCTCGAAACGGCCGATGACGAGGCCCACGGCGCGTTCGGTCTCGCTGGAGACGCTGGTGAGCGTGCGCTCGGCGGCGTTGGCGACCTGGGCGAGGGTGCGTTCGGCCTCGCCCGAGGCGTTGCCGAGAGCTTGCGTCGCCGTGCTGGCATTGTTGGTGATGGTCGCGGCGAGGTGCTCCATGCGGAACTCGAGCGCCTCGGACACCTGACGGGTCCGCTGTTCGATCTGGCCGGAGATCGCCTCGGTGCGGCCGAGCCACAGGTTCTCGAAGTGGGTGAAGACCTTGTTCAGCGTCTTCTCGGCCTCGCCGGTGACGCCGCCGAGTGTGCGCTGGGTGTTCTCGGTGAGCGCAGCCATGCTCCGCTCGGACTCGCTTGCCGTCGTCGTGACCGCCTCGTGAGCCTGCTTCCGGGTCTCGGCAATGTTCTGGGTCGCGGCGCTGGTGGTCTGGTTGACGGCCTGCATCGCCTCCGCCGCTGTGCGGCCGAGCGACTGCGTTGCGTCGCTCGCCGTCTGGGTGACCGCCTCGTGGGCCTGCTGGCGGCTCTCGGCGATGCTCTGGGTCGCGGCGCTGGTGGTCTGGGTGACGGCCTGCATCGCCTCCGTCGCCGTGCGGCCGAGCGAATGAGTTGCATCGCTCGCCGTCTGGGTGACCGCGTCGTGGGCCTGCTGGCGGGTCTGGACGATGGTCTGGGTCGCGGCGCTGGTGGTCTGGTTGACCGCCTGCATCGCTTCCGCGGCGGCGCGGCCGATCGACTGCGTCGCGTCGGTGGAGTTGGTCTTGATCGAGTTGGCGAAGTGCTCGATGCGCGCGTTGAGCGCATCGGCGGCCGCCTTGGTGCGGACCTCGATCTGCTCGGTGACGTGCTCGGCGCGGCCGATCAAGAGCTGCTCGAATCGGCCGATGCGGGTGTCGAGGTTGTTGGCGACCTCGATGGCGCGGGTGCCGAGCGCCTTGTCGATCTGGTCGATCTTGGCGCCGACGCTGTCGGCGAGTGCGGTGCCGCGGGCGTTGATGATGCCGGTGACGTCGCTGATGCGCTTGTCGAGCGCGGTGACGACCTCCTTGCCGCCTTCGGCCAGCGTCTTGGCGATGTCCATGACGCGGGAGGAGAGGGCGTCGTTGAGCGTCTGGGTGCGGCTGTCGAGCGCCTCCTGGAAGCGGGCGAGGCGCTGGTCGAGCGTGGCGGTGACTTCGGTGGCCTTGGTCGAGACCTTGCCGTCGAAGCCGTCGATGTAGTCGCGCATCGCGCCGGAGACTTCGGTGGTGCGCTGGCCGAGACGTTCGACCAGCTCGCCGCCATAGGTCTTCACGGTGCGGTCGAACTCGGCAAGGTGGCGGGTGATGAGGTTGCCGAGGGTCGAGCTGTCACGGGTGATCTTCTCGGCGAGCTCGGCGCCGCCGTGCGAGAACATTTCCTCGAACGCCTGCAGGCGGGCGGCGAGCATCTCGCGGACCGAGTCGCCTTGCGTCGCGACGGTGGAGGCGAGGTGCTCGGCGTTCTCGCGGAAGGTCTCGGTGACCTTGTCGCCGCGGGTGACGATGGTCTCGGTGATGCGGGCGCCGGTCGACTCGAGCTTGGACACGACGTCGCCGCCGCGCAGGCTGAGGTCGAGCACCAGCGAGTCGCCGGTCGACTTGAGCGTCGAGTTGACCTCGTCGCCGGAGGTGGCGATCGATTCGGCGAGACGGCTGGAGGTGTCGACCAGCGTCTCGGTGATCTGCTGCGAACGGTCCTCCATGAGCTGGACGACCGCGGTGGACTTCTGCGCGAAGCCCTGGGTGACCTCTTCGAGGCGGTTCTCCATCATCTCCGCGAGGTTCGTGGTGAGACCCGCGAACTCCTCGGTGATGTGGTCGGTCTTGAAGTTCAGGCTCGACGTCAGACGGTCGCTGGCGTTGGCGATCGCGTTGGAGGTTTCGCCCGAGGCGCGCTCGAGGCGTTCCAGAAGGTCGCCGCCGCGCTCGCCGAGCGCCTCGATCATGGCGTCGCCGGCGCGGCCGAGCGCCATGGTGATGTGCTCGCCCTTTTCAGTGAGCGCAGCGGCAATCTTTTGCGCGCTGTCGTTGACGCGCACCGCGACGTGGTCGCTGACCGAGGAGATGTCGTGCGACAGGTCGAGATGCACGCCGGTGATGGCGTTGCGCACCTGCTCGGCCTGGCCGACCAGGGTGTCGCGCTGCTGCGCGAGAGTCTCGAGCAGGCCGCGGATGCGGACCTCGTTGTCGTTGTAGGCGCGCTCGAGCGCCGACACCTCGTTTGCGACCAGCGCCTCGAGCTCGGCGGCGCGGGCCAGCGCCCGCTCGACGCCGTCGCCCATCGCCGCAACCTCGCGACGGATTGCCTGGCCGACCGTGACGATCGACTCGCGGGCGACCTCTTCGGGCTCCGCGAGCTTCATGGCGACGCTCGCCATCGACTGGGCGATGATGCGAAGCTCCTGGGCGCGCCACACCATGTGCGCCATGACGTAGAAGAAGATCACCGGCGCGAGCAGGAAGGCGGCAAGGCCGATCATCGCCGGAACGCCGGCCGAGCCCTGCTTCAGCACGCCTTGCAGCTCGGGCAGGAACATGAAGGCGAGGGCGGCGCCGCCGATCACCCAGGCGAGCGCGAACACCGTGGCGACCACATACGAGGTCTTGGCCGGGCGGCGCTGCAAGGTCTGCAGGATCTGGCCGATCGACTGACGGTCGTCGTTGGCGGCGCGGGTGCCCGCGCGCATGTCATCGCCGGCCGGACTGTCGAACAGTTCCTTTTCGACCGCGGCAGCGCCGACGTCGCGCCGCTGGCGCCGTGCGGCCTCGCGTGGCGGACTGGAAGCCTGCTCCATGGCCGGCTCGCTGCGGTTGGAGGGGTGATCCGTGGTGCTCAGGACCTCCTGGATGGCATTGAGCGCCTGATCCGTCGGATCCTTCATCTTCTTCGGATTGTTCGCCATCGGCCGTCGCCTCACTCTCTACAACTTGACCCCAGAGTCCTGGCTGAGTTCTTGGCCTGTCGGATGTGCCGCATCGTCAGGCTAGCCCCCCAAACTTGGACCCCCACTCTCGCTCAGACGCTTAGCCCCACAATCGTCGCCGATCCCCTAACCGGCCGGGCTGGCAGGCGGGCCGATCTGCCCCGAAATGTCCACCGGACACCGGGGCTTTCCACAGAAATGTCCACAGCTTCCCCGCCATACGTCAACCATCCTATCGGCTTGGCACATCGAAAGAAATGCCGACCGTAAGGCTTTTTTAATCATCGTTAACCGAGTGCGTTCGACGCACGGTTTCCTGGTCGCGATGTGGCCGCGAAACCAGACCCTGCCTCAATTCCCCCGTGGTTAACGAAGTCTCCCCACACGCAGGTCACAGTCGTTAATTGTCGGTCAAATTTCGGGCCAGAACAGGGCAGCGTTAACCAGTGGCGCATTCAGCGGCGCATTTCGCACCGGTTTTTACCCGGCTTTGGCCGATCTGCCGTCATGCTGCCCCGATACAAGCGGACCACACCGCTGGGTTCGGGGGAGAGACGATTCATGGGTGCGGTTGCCAAAGTCAGCGAGCCGAGGCCGGTTTTCGCGAGCGCACGGGCCATCGACACCGAACATCTGTCGCGCATGACGCTCGGCGAGCGCAGCCTCGAGCGCGAGGTGCTGGCGCTGTTCGATCGCCAGGCCGACATGCTGCTTCCCCGCATCCGCCGCGGCGACCGCGCCGTGGCGGCGGCCTCGGCGCATACGCTCAAGGGCTCGGCGGTCGGCATCGGCGCCTTCGGCGTCGCCCGCGCGGCGGAGGCCGTCGAGCAGGCTCGGGATGCGGCCTTCAGGGAGGCGGCCTTCGCGGAGGCGATCGACACGCTCGCGGCCGTCCTCGAAGAGGCCAAGGCCGAGATCGCGCGGCTGCTCGCGGGCTGATCGCTTAGAAAGCTAAGCTTCTCGCGGCCCGCGAGGCCGTGTGCGGTCGTTTTGGGCGATTTTGCGGGCAAAAGCCGCTGGCGCAGCCCCGATCAACCCGTTAGATAGGGGCCGCCCGGCCGTCCGGCCGGCCTTCCTCTCCTCCCGACGGCACGGCTCATGCCCAAGATCACCTTTATCGATTCCACCGACAACGCCCGCACGATCGATGCCGAAAACGGCTCGACGGTGATGGAGACGGCGATCAAGAACGACGTTCCCGGCATCGAGGCCGAATGCGGCGGGGCCTGCGCCTGCGCGACCTGCCACGTCTATGTCGACGAGGGGTGGCGCGAGAAGGTCGGCGGTCCCTCGCCGATGGAAGAGGACATGCTCGACTTCGGCTACGACGTGCGGCCGAACTCGCGGCTGTCGTGCCAGATCAAGGTGAGCGATGCGCTCGATGGGCTTGTCGTGCGCACGCCCGAGCGGCAGGCGTAGGCGCTCTTCACCCGTCCTGAAGCTTCCATTTGCTGAGTCGCGCGATCGCCTCCTCGGGCAATGGCGTGGCCTTGCGCGTCTTGACGTCCATGCAGACCAGCGTTGCCTTGCCGATGGCCGCGCAGACGCCGTCGCGGAAGATCGCCTGCGAGACCTTGAACGACGAGCGGCCGAACTCGGCGACGCCGGTGCCGATGTCGATCGAGCCCGGCCAATGCAGCTCCTTCACGTAGTCGACCTCCATCCGCACCATCACGAAGGTCAATCCCGGCACGCCGATGCCGAGGTCCTTGTTGCGGAACATCGCCACGCGTCCGGTCTCGAAATAGGTGAGGAACACGGCCTGGTTGACGTGGCCCTGCGGATCGAGGTCGCCGAAGCGGATGTTGTCGGTGACTTGATGCGGGTAGTCGGAGAATTGCGGCGCGGGCTTTTTGGCGGGCTTCGGAGCGGTCGTGTCGTTCACAGTCATTCATTCCCGTGGAATTGGCCGGCAGAATAGTTGCGGCCGGACGTTGCAGCGGAGCGAGCTATTTTGCTTTGTCGAGAAAGGCGCGGACCAAGGCAATCGTCGCTTTCGGGTTCTCCTCCATGATCCAGTGACCCGAGTCGGGAACCACACCCTCTTCGACGTTGCTTGCGGCAAATCGCATGACTGCCGCCATCGTCAGTCCAAAGGATTTTTCCCCACCGAGCGCCAGGACCGGAATGTCGAGCTTGCCCGCCGCGACAAAGGCCTTGTTGTCGACCGCATCCTGATCGAACGCGGCGAATTGGGCAAAGCCCGCACGCATCGCACCCGGACGCGCGTAGAGCTTCGCATAGTGTCTGCGCGCGGCCTCGCTGAAACGGCTTGGATGCGCAGAGAACTCGTTCCAGAACCGGTCAAGGTAGATGCGTTCGCGCCCGGCGACCAGACGCTCCATGTCGGGACCGCCGAAGCGGAAGTGCCAGAGCAGCGGATTCTTGAGGATCTCCTCCCACGGTCCGACACCGGGGACGGGTGCGTCGATCACGACCAGCCGCGTCACCCGATTGCGGTAGGCTGCCGCAAAGGCGAACGCAACCATGTTGCCGATATCGTGCGCGACGACGTCGGCGCGCTCGATCTTCAGCGCATCGAGAACGCCGGCAACGTCGGCCGCCTGGGTTTTCTTGTCATAGCCGCCGGCCGGGATGGCCGAGAGGCCCATGCCGCGGAGATCGGGAACGATGACGGTGCGGTCGCGCGCCAGCTCCTTGGCCAGCGGCACCCACATGTCGCCGGTCTCGCCGTAGCCGTGCAGCAGCAGCACGGCAGGGCCTGCGCCGCCGACGCGGACATGCAGCCGGATGCCGTTCGCCGCGACATCGCGGCTCCGGAAGGACTGGGGATAGTTGAGCTCCTGGGCGTGGGACGCGAGAGGTCCGGTTGTCGTCAGTGCAAGAGCCAGGAGGAGGAAATGACGTCTTCTCATAGGTTCTCCTGCGCACCGGCAGCGGCACGCATCGTATCGGCCCGCCCCACCTCCCGGAAGCCGAATTCAGCGGGATACGTCTGCGCTTCGTCGGAAAATTGCGGGAAAATTCAGCGATTTAGGACGAGGCCATGGGCGGCCGGAACACCCCCCTTTTCGCAGCGGGCCATGACCGCTAGACAGTCCCGCGACCGCCTCCTTCTGACGCCACAACCACCGGAAAGTTAGACCGTTTCTCATGAGTGATCCGATCAAGACTGACGTGCTTATCATCGGCGCCGGCCCCGTGGGCCTGTTCGGGGTGTTCGAGCTGGGCCTGCTCGACATCAAGTGCCACCTCGTCGACATCCTCGACAAGGTCGGCGGCCAGTGCGCCGAGCTCTATCCCGAGAAACCGATCTACGACATTCCGGCGATCCCGAAGATTTCCGCGCAGGGCCTGGTCGATCAGCTCATGGAGCAGATCAAGCCGTTCGGCCCGACGTTCCACCTCGGCGAGATGGTCGAGAGCATCGAGCGCATCGGCGTCCCGCTGTTCAAGGTGACGACCGACCGCGGCAAGGTGTTCGAGACCAAGCTCGTGGTGATCGCGGCCGGCGGCGGCTCGTTCCAGCCCAAGCGTCCGCCGATCCCCGGCATCGAGGCCTATGAGGGCACGTCGGTGCATTACGCGGTCCGCAAGATGGAGGCGTTCAAGGGCAAGAAGCTGCTGATCGTCGGCGGCGGCGACAGCGCGCTCGACTGGACGCTCAACCTCGCGCCGCTCGCGTCGCACCTGACGCTGCTGCATCGCCGCGCCGATTTCCGCGCCGCGCCCGACAGCGTCAACAAGATGACGGCGCTGGTGAAGGAGGGGGCGATCGATTTCGTGCAGGGCCAGGTCACCGGCCTCGAAGGCGCGAACGGCCAGCTCAGCGCGGCGGTGGTCAAGCGCAACGACAACACCACGGGCCAGATCGCCTGCGATGCGATGCTGCCGTTCTTCGGGCTGACGATGAAGCTCGGGCCGGTGGCGAACTGGGGTCTCAAGCTCAACGAGGACGTGATCCCGGTGAACACCGAGAACTTCGAGACCAGCGAGCCCGGCATCTTCGCGATCGGCGACATCAACACCTATCCGGGCAAGCTGAAGCTCATTCTCTCCGGTTTCCACGAGGTGGCGCTGATGTCGCAGAAGGCGCACCGCTACATCTATCCGGACAAGAAGCTGACGTTCCAGTACACGACCTCGTCGACCAGCCTGCAGAAGAAGCTCGGCGTGGCGTAATTTTGATTTCGCCGCCTCGCGCGAGGTCGGCACGCCGCTTCAAGGCGGCGAATCACGCCTGCCGGCCGACGTGACGAGCAGTGCTCCGGCGAGGAGCCAGATCGAGCGTTGGTACATCATATCGTGTACCGCGCTCATGGCGCAGAAGCCCAGGATGGCAAGCAGCAGCACGGCAGCCTCGCGGCGGTCCTTGCAGGCGAGCGAATCCCTGACCAGTTTCCAGCCGAACCAGGCAAAGGCGGCAAATCCCGCAAGTCCCATTTCGGCGAGCAGCCAAAGTGGCGTCGAGTGGATCACCAGCGGGGTGCCGAGCTGGGTCTGGGTTTCCATGTAAGCACCAAGCCCTGCGCCGAAGAACGGGTGCTGCAGAAACAGCTTCAGCCCCCCGGAGAGGCTTTTCAGCCGCTCCGCCATGGAAAAATCGGAATAGACCAAGGCGGAAAGCGTGGCCTCGTCGCCCGTTGTGGCGGTCAGCGTGGGCGCCGCAGCGAACAGCAGCATGGCCGCGCTCGCGAGCACGGCTGCTTTGATCAGCGCGAGCGCCGGAAAATATCCTTGCAGAGCGCCTGCCAAGACCACGAGCACGGCCGCTCCCAGCCCGGCGAACGAGCCGGCGAACCAGATTCCAAGGCCCAGCAGGGCGAGCACGACCGGGTTGGCGCCAATGACAGGCGTGCAGGCCAGCGCCATGACCAGCAAGAACGCGAACCCGTTGCGGTTGCCGGACAGGCCTTCGAGCGGCAACACCGGCAGATGGGGACTGAGATTGTGGCCGGCGTTCTGACCGGCGATCATCATCAGGCCGATCGCGGCAGCTCCCAGCACCGCACCGACGAACGTGTTCAGGCATATCCTGGCGCCGTTCGCACCCGCGGCTTGAGCGATCAGAGCGCCAGTCGACGCATAGGCGAGCAGAACGAACCAGCCGAGCAGGCGATTGAACACGGCCCAATCGGTCAATCCGAACGACAGCGCGCCAATCAGGAAGGACAGAACGATCGCCGCGGTCATGGTCGCGACGTGCCACGACAACCAGGAGACCCGCCAGGCCGGCGTGCCGTTTTTGATGACCGCGTGCACAAACAGCGCTGCGCCAATGACCGCGAGCGGATCCGCGGGGTTGACGTTGAGCACGCCCGATGGCGTGGGGGCCTGGACCTGGATGACGATCAGCGTGGCGACCAGAAGCGGGACGAGCCATGCCAGAGCGGTCGCCATGTCGAGCCCTTCGCGACGCGGCGAAAATGCCGGCGCTGTTGCGGCAGACCTTTTCGGCAAGGCAAGGCTGAGAGCGGCGATGGCGGCAATCACCAGCAGCGACAGCATGCCGATCGACACGGCGATCGCGACGGCGGTTCCCGGCGGAACGCCGATCGCCTTGAGCACGAAGACCGCGCTCAACTCGCGAACGCCCCACCCCGACAAGCTGATCGGCAGGCTTGCGGCAAACATGATGACGAACGACGCAGCGGCGAGGTTGCCGACAGGGATGCCCGGCACCAACGCCATGGCGGCGACGATGTAACCCGCCGCGGTGCAAAGCTGGATCCCCACGGTGTAGGCAACGCTCGCGAGCAAGGGTCGCGTGAGGTCTCGTGTGAGGTCATTTGCCGGCCGTTGGTGCGCCGGGCGCCAGAACAAGTGGCCCCAGCCGAGCAGCGCACCGCCTGCCGCCGCAGCGAGCGACCCCAGCACAAGGTGAAGAAAGCGAAATCCGCCCTGGTCGAGCTGGAGCGCGACCTCGCCGAACAGCCAAGCCGCCCCACCGAGTGCGAGGGCGAACGCGACCGCAAACGAGGCCAGCTTTTCAAGCGATGCCAGCGCAATATTTTCCGGCAGTTGCACGCCGCGCGAGCGAAGCAAGGCGGTGCGCACCGCCACCTGCCCGAAGAACTGGATCGACAGCGTGCCGCCGATCTGGCCGAGCGCCATGGCCTGCATGGCGTCGCGGAATGTCAGGTCATGGCCCATCCGGTGCGCAAGGCTTCGCAGCCGAAGACCGGCCAGCGCTGCACCGACGAACAGGACCAGGCCGACGGCCGTGAGCGGCTGCCAGGAAAAACCCAGCAACGCGTCGGCAATGGTTTTCGGATCGAGCCACCAAAGCAGCGCCGCGAGTGCAAGCAGCGAACAAACAATTGGCAAAAACACGGACACGGCGCGATACACGGCTGATCTCCAGCGCGCCGGGGGACCTAGGGCCTGTCTTCAGTTAGGGGATTCCCAAATCAGCAATTGAGTGATTCATGGGCGGTCGGCCTGAGGAGGGCCG
>JAIESI010000371.1 GCA_019746135.1 Xanthobacteraceae bacterium | reverse complement strand
AAGGACCTGCGCCGCTGGCTGCGCGAGATCCACGACCGCACCGGCCACACCACGGTGTTCGTCACCCACGACCAGGAGGAGGCGCTGGAGCTGGCCGACCGCGTCGTGGTCATGAGCCAGGGCAGGATCGAGCAGGTCGGCAGCGCCGACGACATCTACGACCGGCCGGCGAGCCCCTTCGTCTTCGACTTCATCGGCGATTCCAGCGCGCTGCCGGTCATGGTCGACAACGGCCGGGTCCGTCTCGACGACCGCGTCATTGCCATCGACGCCGGCGGCGAGCCCGACGGGCCGGCCACGCTGTTCTTCCGCCCGAACCACATCCGCCTGTCCGGCGCGGGTGAGGAGGGCGGCTCGATCGTCGGCGTGGTCAGCGGCTCCCGCCGGATCGGCGACGCCCGGCGGCTGGAGCTCGAGGTCGGCGCCCGGCACCGCTTCGAGATCGACGTCCCGGCCGGGGCGGAGCTGCCGCGGAAGGCGCAGGTGGCGGTCCGCCCGACCAACTGGCGGCTTTATCCGCGCTGACGATCGGGGCGTGTTTTGACGATTGCACTTGCGGCACGGGATGCAGGGGCCGGATCGGGGAGGCTGTCCGCAGGCTCCGACATCGAGTCGGGCGACGTGACGTGCGTGGTCACAAGACGATGGCCGGCAGCGGAGCCGGCCTGCGGGTGCGCCGGCCGGTCAAGCGCGCCACGAAACAGTCCGGCGGCCGGCATGATCTGCTCCCGCGCCTGGCCCGACCGGGACATTGAACGATTGCGCAAGCCGGTGCGTCGGCGATGTCCTCACGGTCGTATACCGGGCAATGGGACCATCGAGCGGATCATCGTCCAGATAGTGCACGATGGCATGGCATGGAATTCTGTGGCCGCGTCCGAATTTCTTCACGGAAGACGCCGCAACGACCTGCAGGCTCGGATCGTGGGCATAGGCCGTCAGTGCGGCAAGTTCGGCCGTGCTGGCTCCGCCGATGCGCCACGATGCCTCGAACACCCCCGACAGCTTCCGGCCTCGGGCGTCGAACCCGTTCCCGACGTCATAGTTTCGGCGTGACGCCAGGAATCCCGGATACTCTTCGGCGGCCGCGTCATAGCACCTCGCTTGGGCGATGGCAGCGCGAATATCGCCGTTTGTCGCCAGCGCTTCGAGCGCCCCCCAGTCGCCGCGCACGCAGACGAGGTCTGAACCGCCGTAGACCGGCTCTCCCGTGTTGTTTTTCGTCGTTCTCTGCACGCCGAAGTACGTTGCGATCATGTCGTCGATCGCAATCTTGCCGACGCTGAGCGTTTCGACCTGCTGCAAATTCGTCTCGAGCACCAGGCCATACGCCGCGAGCTCCTCGCTGGGATACTGGTCGAGGAATGCCTTCACCGCGCGCTCCTCGTTGGCGACGACCTGCCCGACGCTGCGGCAGCAAAGCGGCGGCTTCAGACGAACCGGCCCGAGCCGCAACAGCATTCTTGCCGCCGCAACGGCGTCGCGGGCGCTGAACGCGGTGTATCCCGGCAAGACCGCCTCCCGCACCCGATCGGAGAAAGCGGACGACCATCCCTCCGGCCGCTCTGCATCGTCGTGGACCAGCCGATGCGTGATCGCTTTCGTCTTGACGAACGGATAAGGCACGATTGCGCCGAATATTTCGCTGGCGCAGCCTGCGCCGAGGCTCGAAGCCTCGTCGCTCGTCAGCGAGTCGTCCGGAACGAAGAATACTCGTCCGGACTGTCGCAACGCATCGCTGTAGGAATGGGCGAGGTCGTATTGCTTGAGCCGGGCGATCGCCGAGGCGACATGAACGAGCGCCGCCTTTTCATGGGCATACATCGGCGTGCTCAGCCGTGAGCCGTGGACGACGACCGTGCCGCGCGCGGCTGCGGGCGGCGTTCGAAAGTGCGGCTTTTCGGTGGACAGAGAATGGAGAGCCCGGGAACCGTCCATGCGCAACCTCCTCGATCAATCGAGCATTGCGCAGTGCTTGGACGAGCGGCTCGTCTGACGGGGAGACTGCAAAGCCCCGCGCCGTGTACGTAGTGCGGAGCGTTGGCCTCGCAAGGGGGCCGCTATCCGATCGTCGTCGGCGTCGCCTGTTGCCGCGACTGTCCCCCGTTGCTCCGCCCGAACCGCATCCGCCTGTCCGGCGCGGGCGCATTCCGCCGGTCGCGGGCACGCTGCGCCGGCAGCTTCGTCGGGTCCCGCAATAGCGGCGCGCGACCCAGCGCGGGCAGATCGCTGCCGGCAATGCCGATGTCCGCGAGCAGGCGGTCATCGGGCTCGGCCAGCCGTCTCAGCTCTTGCAGTCTTCTGACGGCGAGAGTGTTTCGCCAGGCGCGCGGAAAGCGCATCAACAAGGCGTTGCGCGCTCCACCCGGGAATTGGTCTTGGAACATGAAGTCTTGCAACATGAAGTCCTGCAACATGAGGTTTTGCAACAAGAGTCGTTCTCCCGCCGCACCGCGCCATGCGCGCGGTGCGTCGAGTCATGATCTGAAGGCCGGGGCTTGAACGGGTTCAGCCGCCCGCTTCACGGGGAGCCCGCGTTGTCCCCGCACGTGGTGTCAGTTGCGCGTCATCATTCATCGCCGAGAAAATAGGTTCTGTGCGCGAGGCGACGCATTTTCAGCGCTTCCTGGAAGGCCTCGATGGCGGCAATCACCGCGTCCATGAATCGGGGCAGGGGCCGGGATTCGGAGGTCGAAGTCAGGAGCAGGATCTTGGAAGAGGAGTCTTTGCAAGCGCAAGACATATCTCATCTCCATGGGACGACGAGGCAACGCTTGGCTGTACGCCAGCTGACCGGGCGGTTGTCGCAGGCCCGAACCACGGCAGCTTGGGCCACCGGTGGCACTTCGCTTTCGGGACGAGAATTTGTGGAGGCTAAGTCATCGCCAAAAAGCCCTCGGCCCGCGAGCGGGCAACGAGCAGTGCTTGGGCGACATGCCTTGGATCGGCCGGGCGACTGCGGATCAAGCCCGACTGCCGCGATGTGGTTGGCGTGAACAAGAAAGTCAATACCTGATTCGAGCTTGGAAACGTCAAAGGCGCAGGAGCTTCCGGCAATTGCTGCGACGATCGCTCGTTGCTGATCGCCGGGAATGCCGGCGCGCTGCATCGCCTGCGCAAGTCCGCCGGGAACGGAGTCATTGTCGACGATCGGCCAGTCGCTGCCGGCGATCACGTGCTCATGGCCAAGAAGGTCCACGGCCGCGCGGATCAGCGCCGGGTGCGGCCACATCGTGTCGATCCACACATTCCGCCGTAGCACGGCGATGGTGCCGGTATCGAGCCGGCTTTCGCTTTCCAGCGCGGTCGCCATCGCGAGTCCGCCGAACGCGAGCGCCGTCACCACGACGCGCAGGTTGGGCAGTTGCGAAAACACGCCCCCTTCAATGAGCGCGATCAGCGAGGCGGAATTGGTCGTGCCGCGGGCGAACAGCGTTCCCATGACGCCATAGGGTGCCATCTGCTTCGTCAGCGCCTGCGGCGCGACCGGATGCACGAACACCGGCACATTGAGCCGCGCCGCTGTCTCCAGCGTCGGGCGGGCCTGCGGTGCATCGATCATGATGTCGCCGCGCGCGCAGTCCATGAAGACGCCGCGCAGGCCGAGCTCGCGGATCGCCCGTTCGGCTTCGTGCGCGGAGACATCGCCGTCGAAGCCGTCGACGGATGCAAATCCGTAAATCTTGCCTGGATAGCGCGCGGCCAGCGCCGCGACCTCGTCGTTGATGGCGACGATGGTTTGGTGCGGCACGCGGCCGTCCGCACCGGCCATCAGTTGCGCCGGGATGTTGACCACGCGGGCGCTGAGCGTGCCGTCACGGATGTCTTTCACCAGCAGGGCTTCGTCGGCGAGCTTTTGCGCCAGCGCCTGCCAGCGCTGCTGCTGGTTCGCCGGCGCGGTGCGGCCGGCGGTCACTTCGAAGCGTGCCGGGACATGATGGCTGTGAAAATCGATGGCGCGAAACGCTGCGGTGTCGGTCATGGGGTCCTCAAGTATCTGGGTTCCTCAAGTATCTGGGTTCCTCAAGTATCGATCATAGTGGAAGGCCTGAGCGGTGCACGGCCTGACAGGGAGCCTTTCATCCCCGAACCTCGAGGCCGCCGAATGGCGGCGGCGCTCTTCGTCATTTCGCGCAGCGGCATGGCTGTGGATCCAACAATCGCCAACCGCCTCATCAAACCAGAAGTCCAGGCCGATTGGCACCGAGCGCGCAGGCCAGAGGAACTGTTCCCGGAATACGCGATCGCGCGACTCCTCCTTTTCGCGCATGAAGCCTATGGCGCAGCGCGACGCGTCGGCCGCGACCGTTGCGGTCCATTTGCGTTCCTGATGTCGCGCACAAGCAGCGCGCCGCTGGCGCGCAAGTGCCAATTCCCGGCAGCGCGACTGAAGCGTTGCGGGACAATCAAACGTCGTTGGGACATTGGATGCTCCAATGCCGCCGCCGTGCGAAAGACTTTGCGGAGTTATGGCATCGCCAAAAGCCCTTGGCCCGGCGCGCGGGCGAAAGAGCAGTGCTTGGGCGATATGCCTTGGCAGAACCGGGCGACTGCGATCAAGCCCGGCGCGCACCATTTGGTGCAAAGTGCCGCCCCCGTCAAGAGTAACGATTTGCGCAACGTGAGTGCGGTTGGTTGCGCGCGGGACCGCTGACGCTGCTGCGTGCATTGTCGCGACGCTTGCGCTGCACGCACGATGCGCCTATTTTGAAAAGCACAGGGGATATGCAGGCTCCCCTTTAGACGAGCTCTCACGTCCAAGCTCTGCGCAGCACTCGAAGCATTCGAGGAGATTGCGCATGGACGGAAACGCAGTTCCCATTTCTCACGATGATCTTTACGCGCGGCTGGGCACGGCCGCAGCGCCGCTTTTGATCGATGTCCGCAAGCCCGAGGCGTTCAACGCCGACGACCGGCTGATCGCCGGCGCGTCCTGGCGGCCGCCGCAGGACGTGGCGCGGTGGCAGAGCGCGTTGCCCACTGGGCGCGCGGTGGTGGCCTATTGTGCGCACGGCCACGAGGTGAGCCAGGGCGTGGCCGTCGCCCTGCAAAAGGCGGGTATCGCCGCGAGCTACCTCGAAGGCGGCATCGCCGGCTGGAAGGACGCGCGTCTGCCGACGCGGCGCAAGCGCGACGCTTCCGAAAACAAATGGGTCACCCGCGAGCATCCGAAGATCGACCGGATCGCCTGCCCCTGGCTGATCAGCCGGTTCGTGGTTCCCGACGCCGAATTCATCTACGTGCCAGCCAATGACGTGGCCAAGGTCGCAGGCGAAGTCGGCGGCACGCCCTACGACATCAAGAACGTCGAGTTCGGCCATGTCGGCGACCGCTGCTCGTTCGATGCGATCGTTCGCGCTTATGACATTCACGACGCTGCGCTCGATCGTCTCGCCACCATCGTCCGGGGCGCCGACACCTCCCGGCCTGACCTCACGCCGCAATGCGAAGGGTTGCTCGCGATCTCCTACGGGCTGTCGAGCAACTTTCCCGACGACCACGAGATGCTGACGCACGGCCTCGTCATGTACGACGCCCTCTACACCTGGTGCCGCCTGCAGCTCGGGAACAAGGCCAACTGACCATGACGCTCAAGAGCAACGGCCGCATTGCCATTCCGGGCGCGAAGGGCGCCTTCGACCACGGCGCGTTCGATCCGAAGACGCGCCGGGTGTTTGTCGCCCACACCGGAAACGACAGCGTCGATGTGATCGACCATGACGGCCAGAAGCACGTCGCCAATCTGGCGGGCTTTCCGGAGGCGGCGGGTGTGGTGGCCGGCGAAGGGATCGTGCTCGTCACCAACCGTGGCGCGGCAAGCCTCGCCGTCGTCGATGGCGAGACACTGAAAACCAGACAGGTGTTCAAGGTCGGCCCGAAGCCCAATGGCGTTGCCATCGTTGCCGCGCACAGGCTCGCGATCGCCGCCTGCATCGGCGACGAGACGCAAGGACCGACGCTCGAAGTCATCAGCCTCGACGGCGGGCAACGCCATGCGCTTGCCTTGCCGGGCCGGCCGCGCTGGTGCGTGACCGATGCCGCGGGCGAGCGGGTGTTCCTCGCCATTCAAAATCCGTCGATGGTGCTCACCGCCCGTCTGCCCGATCTGCAGGACGTGCAGCATTGGAGCGTGCCCTCGGGCGGTGCGCACGGGGTCGACATCGACCACGGGCGGGGCGGCTCTATGTGGCCTGCGACGACGCCGCGCTGGTGGAGGTCGACAGCGGCTCGGGCCGGGTCACCAACCAGTGGCCGATCGCCGGCGCGCCGGACGTGACGTTCGTCAATCCCGCGACCGGCCTGGTGCATGTGGCCATCGGCAAACCGGGCCTCGTGCAATCGATCGACCCGCGCACCGGCGGCACGGCGCGGCGCTGGTGCTCGCGGACGCTTGATCGGGGCATGACCCTGTTCGACGACGGAACGGGCCATGCCGATGGGCGGTTCGAGGCTTTGACGACTTGAGCAGGCAAGAGGGGGCGCTGGAACAGGAGAAGACCATGCGACGCGCTCTCGGAATTCTCACGACCGCGATCCTTCTGGCATCGTTCGCCGCGGGCGCTCGCGCCCAGCAGCAGGCGCAGCAGATCGACTGGGACAAGGTCGATGCCGCCTTCGGCCGCAGGGCCGCGGCGGTGGCCGGCGACGTGCACCGCTACGGCTTTCCGCGCACCGACCTCAACGTGACCGTGGACGGCGTGACCATCAGGCCCGCCTTCGCGCTCGGCGGCTGGATTGCGCTGAAGCCCGCCCATGACGGCGTCCTGGCGATGGGCGACCTCGTGCTGCTCGAAACCGAGATCAATCCGGTGCTGACCAGGCTGATCGAGGGCGGGCTGGAGATCACCGCCATCCACAATCACCTGCTGCGCGGCAATCCCGCCACCTTCTACATGCATGTCGGTGGGAACGGCGATCCGGTGCAGGTCGCGACGGCGATCCGCAACGCGCTTGCGGAGAGCAGGACGCCGCTTGCACCCGCCACCACGGGCGCAGCCCCGTCCGCGCCGCAGCCCGCGATCGATCTCGACACCGCGCAACTCGACCGGATCATCGGCGCGAAGGGCCAGGCCAACGGCGGCGTCTATCAGTTCGGCGTGCCGCGCCGCGACCCCGTCAACGAGCATGGCATCGAGCTCGCGCCCGCGGGCCCGATCGGTGTCGCCACCGCGATCAACTTCCAGCCCACGGGCGGCGGCAAGGCTGCGATCACCGGCGACTTCGTGCTGACCGGCGACGAGGTGAACCCGGTGATCAAGGCGTTGCGCGCCGGCGGCATCGAGATCACCGCGGTTCACAGCCACATGCTGGCCGAAGCGCCGCGGCTGTTCTTCATGCACTTCTGGGCCAACGACGATGCGCTGAAGCTTGCGCGCGGCCTGCGCGCCGCGATCGACAAGACCGCGAGCAGGACGAATTGAAGCCAAGGCTCCAGGCTCGGGTCGTCAGACCACACGGGATCCAAGATGATTTTCCACGGCCGGGAGACAGGAAAGCTTCGACTGGTCGGCGCGACCGGCGAGCCGGTCGCGCCGCCGGCGCCGGACGACGCGCCGTTGCTGCAGGTCGCCTCGCTGAGCAAACGCTTTGGCGAGCAGGTTGCGCTGGACGATGTCTCGTTCGCGGTTCGCGAGGGCGAGGTGCTGGGCCTGATCGGACCCAACGGGGCCGGAAAAACCACGCTGCTCGAAGCGATGGCGGGGCTTATTCCCGCGGACGCCGGCGAGGTTTCGTGGCGGAACACCACCGTCGCGCCGGCGCGGCGCCGCGAGGTGATGTTCTACGTTCCCGACGGCATCAGGCCGTACGGCGATCAGCACGTGGCGCGGGTGCTGTCCTTCATGGCCGGGGTCTATGGCCGGACCCAGGACGACACCGCGAGCGCTGTCGCCAGGGTCGGCCTCCATCCGGTTCTCGCCCAACGCGTCGCCGCGCTGTCGAAAGGGTTCCATCGCCGGCTGATGCTGGCGCTCGGCATGCTCGCGCCGCATCCCCTGCTGCTCATGGACGAGCCGTTCGATGGCCTCGACCTCAAGCAGACCCGCGCGATGATGACGGTGCTCCGCGGCGAGGCGGCCCGGGGCCGCACGCTGCTTCTCTCCATTCATCAGCTGACCGGCGCCGAACGGATCTGCGACCGCTTCGTGCTGATTTCGGCCGGCAAGGTGCGCGGCGCGGGAACGCTCGGCGAGCTTCGGGCGCGGGTGGGGGCGCCCGAGGCCGGTCTGGAGGAGGTGTTCCTTGCGCTCGCCTGACCGGCTGACCTTCGCCCCGTGGCGACCGGCTCTCGTCAAGGAGCTGTGGGCGCTCGCGGGCGGGCGCGCGTTTTGGACGCTGCTGCTGCTCGTTTGTCCGCTGGTCGGGTTCAGCTTCATCCAGGCGCTCCAGCTTTACAGCGAAGCGAGCAGCGCCGCGCAGGGGGCGCCCGTCGCCGCGAGCGGGCTGTCGCCGCGGGACGGCATTCTCGTGCCGACGCTGGGCAGCTTCTACGTTGCGATCACGCTGCTGTTTCCGTTTGTCGCCATCCGCGCGCTCGGCGACGAAAAGGAAACCGGAGCGCTCCGCCTCCTGGTGCAACTGCCATACCGGGTCTCGACGCTGATCGGCATCAAGCTTGCCGTGGTGGCGGCGGCCTGGCTGGTTGCGGCGGCGATCGCGGCGTCCGCGCTGGTGATCTGGTGCATGCTCGGCGGCCATGTCGGCATTGCCGAGCTGGCCAATCTTGCCGCCGGCCATCTGCTCTACGGACTGCTGATCGGTTCGATCGCGCTGTTCGCTTCGGCGATTGCCGAATCCTCGGCCACCGCGGCGATCATCACGCTGGCTTTCACGATCGGATCCTGGGTGCTCGATTTCACGGCCGCGGGAAGCTCCGGCATCGCCGGTCTGCTGTCGCAGCTGTCGCTGACGCCGGCGATCCGCACGTTCGAGACCGGAATCCTCTCCGCCGGTCTCGTGGCCGGGATCGTTGCGGCGATTGGCGGGTTTTGCGCCCTGGCGGCGATCTGGCTGCCGCCGGGTGTTCCGGTTCGCAGCAAGCTGCTGCGCTCGGTCGTCTGCATCGCCGTGGTCGCGACCGCGCTGGGCTTTGCCTCCACGCTGCGCGCCACGTTCGACGTCACCGAAGACCGGCGCAATTCCTTCCCCTTGGCCGACCAGCGGGCGCTGTCGCAGCTCAAGGCGCCGTTGCGGATCACCGTGCATCTGTCGGTGGAGGACCCGCGCTATGCCGATCTCAAGCGCAACGTGCTGGCCAAGCTCGAACGCGTCATGCCGGACGTGACGGTCCGGCTTGCGGAAGGTGTGTTCAGCCCCCGCATCAATCCGAACGATGACCGTTACGGCGAGGTGACGTACCTCTATGGCCGGCGATCGGACGTGAGCCGCTCGACCAGCCACCGCGAAATTCTGCCGCTGATCTACGCGCTCGCGGGCACCGCGCCGCCGGCACCGCTTTCGACTCCCGATTACCCGGGCTATCCCCTCGTCACCAAGGCGGAATGGGCCCTGCCGTGGTTTTTTGGCGGTCTGCCGCTGCTGATCGTTCTCGGCTGGTGGTGGAGCCGCCGCCCGCCGAACATTTCACACCTCACGCAACATCGAGATGGAGGCCGTCCATGATCGCATCCAGGGCCACGATCCTCGCACTGTCGGCTGGCGCGCTGGTCATCGCCGCGGTTCCGCTCGCGGCCGAACCTCTGACTGTCGATCTCTCGGCGGAGACCGTGGGCGCCGAGCCGAAGTCGTTTGTCAGCGTCGTCGGGATCTGGCGGATCGAGCAGGAGGGCGGCAAAAAGGTCGTGGCGGTCGACGGACGGCAATGGAAAGAGGGGCAGTCCTCGGCCGGTGTCGCCGACAAGGCGCGCGCGCTTTACGGCGACCGCTACGCGGAGTTTCTCGACCGGGTGCAGGCCTACGCCTATTTCCCCTACGCCGTGGCGAGAGACGTGCAGGATTTCAAGGGCGGCGAAATCAGCGTCCGCTTCGAAGGTATTTCCGGCCGCATCGACCAGGGAGCCGGCATCCTGTTCAATCTCAAGACCAACGGCGATTACCTGACGGTTCGCGCCAATCCGCTCGAGAACAACCTCGTGCTGTGGAAATTCGAGAAGGGCAAGCGCTCGTCGGTCAAGTGGATCCGCAACACGCCGACGCCGAGCCGCGTCTGGCACGATCTCAAGGTTCGTATCGCCGGCACCAGGGTGGAAGGCTATCTCGACGGCAAGCTCTATCTTGAGCACACGCTGGCCGAGCCGGTCTCCGGGCGAGTGGGGTTGTGGTCGAAGGCGGACAGCTACGTCTTTTTCGACGGCTACACGGTCACGCCTTCGAACTGAGGGCATGTTGGCTCTCCTCGACCATGGCACTGACGTCGACCGGCCGATGAGAAGGTCCCGCCGTTGCGCGAGCAAACTGACCGCAATCAGAAGTGTGGCGGCGAGCGCCACGATCGCGGCGGAGGAGCGAACTGCGCTCGGGCATCAGCGCCGCACTGAAGCTCAGGTCCTGGATCGATAAAGGTCCCGGAAGCCCAGGAGGCGGAAACCCCTCTCCAGGATCTCTTTACGCAGTTTAGGGTCGCACAACGTTCGCACCTCCACCTCTCGTTCGGCCGCGTAGCTCGATGGAAAGCCCGCTTCCGGATGGCCGGGGTGACAGTTGAGCTCGGTCATGCCTTCCCTTACCTCTTCGTCCAGGAGCCGCAGGAGCGCGTCAACGCCGATCTGATCAAGATCAGTCTCGCCGCCCGACCGGCCGTAGAACTTCGGGACATACCGAACCTCGGAGTGACCCCTCACAGGCACTTTGATGCGCCGGCCCCAGGCGAGCAGGGGAGAGAGCACTTCGGGATCGCGATGCAGGTCGTGATGCGTGTCCACATGCGTAGGCGCGGAGCCGACGAGTTCCACAAATCGCATCTGCTGCCGCTCAATCTCGGCAGGAACGTTTTTAGGAGCCACCCCATCCAGCTCCAGGTGAAGCCCAAGGCTCAGCTTCGGGCACTGTAGCGCGAGCGCCACCGCCTCCTCGCACGCCGG
>JAIESI010000283.1 GCA_019746135.1 Xanthobacteraceae bacterium | reverse complement strand
ATCAGACGAGCGCCCCGCCGCCGAACGAGAAGAACGACAGGAAGAAGCTGGACGCCGCGAAGGCGATCGACAGGCCAAAGACGATCTGGATGAGCCGCCGAAATCCTCCGCTCGTGTCGCCGAACGCCAGCGTCAGGCCGGTGACGATGATGATGATGACCGCGATGATCTTGGCGACCGGTCCCTCGATCGACTGAAGGATAGACTGCAGCGGCGCTTCCCAGGGCATCGAGGAGCCCGATGCGTGGGCGGCGGGCGCCAAGAGAAAGCTCAGGGTCAACGCCGTGGCGGCGGTCGCGAGGCGCTGATGGCCGCGCGCGATATGTCGGATCATGCGGGTTCTCCTTTTGGGTCGGGTGGCTGGGTTGCGGGGGAAAGGCGGTAGTCGGTGTCCGTCCCGAGCCCTTCGACGCGGGCGAGTTCGGCAAGACGCCGCGCCGCGCCGCGGCCGGAGAGCACGGCCACCAGATCGATGGTCTCGGCGATGAGCGCCCGGGGGACGGTGACGACAGCTTCCTGGATGAGCTGCTCGAGGCGCCGCAGCGCGCCGAGCGCAGTGCCGGCGTGGATCGTGCCGATCCCGCCGGGATGGCCGGTGCCCCAGGCCTTCAGGAGATCGAGCGCCTCAGACCCACGCACTTCACCGATCGGGATCCGATCCGGCCGCAGCCGAAGCGAGGAGCGCACCAGATCGGACAGCGTCGCGACGCCGTCCTTGGTGCGCATGGCGACGATGTTCTGCGCCCGGCATTGTAGCTCGCGGGTGTCTTCGATGACGATGACACGGTCGGTCGTCTTCGCGACCTCGGCCAGCAGGGCGTTGGTCAGGGTGGTCTTGCCGGTGCTGGTTCCCCCGGCGACGAGGATGTTGGCGCGCGCTGCGACCGCCTGCCGGAGGATGACGGCCTGGTCGGCCGTCATGATGCCGGCGGCGACATAGTCGTCGAGCGTGAAGACGGCGACGGCAGGCTTGCGGATCGCGAAGACTGGTGCCGTTACGACTGGCGGCAGAAGGCCTTCGAAGCGCTCTCCGGTTTCGGGGAGCTCGGCCGAGACGCGCGGGCGACGGTCATGCACCTCGGCGCCGACATGATGGGCGACGAGGCGGACGATACGTTCGCCATCGGCTGCCGAAAGCCGTTCCCCCGTATCGGACAGGCCGTCAGAGAGTCGGTCGATCCAGAGCCGCCCATCGGGGTTGAGCATGACCTCGACGATCGCGGGGTCTTCCAGGAATCGGGCGACCGCGGGCCCGCGCGACGCGCGGCCCTGGATCGGGGATGAGTAAGAAAGGCAGGAATTGGGGCGTTGCAACAACGCTCAAGGGGTCATCGTACTGTGGCGAAGAAAGACAGGTGATCGGCGGACCGGCATCGAGCCATGGCAGCGTCTTAGGCTTTCGATCAGGCTGTTTTCCCGAGCGGGAATATTTCGGGTCCGGGAGCCACCTCGAGACGTAGGATTTCCCGAGCGGGAAATTCTTATAGACATTCTTCAGCAATCCATGATACTTTCCCGTTCGGTAAATATCATGGCCAGACGCAACCTCACCACTGCCGAGATCGGCGACATTGTTCGGACAACCCGCAAGGCCGCTGGCCTGCGGCAGGACGAGCTTGCGGGCGCCGCTGGCGTCGGCCTGCGCTTCATCGTCGATCTCGAGGCGGGCAAGCCGACCGCGCAAATCGGCAAGACGCTTCAGGTCCTGGCAGCGCTCGGATGCTCGCTCGATATCACACCGCCGCCCGACACCAAAGGAGCGCGCAAGGCATGACGCGCACCCTCGATATCTGGTGGGACGGGCACCTGGTAGGCCAGCTGACGCAGGACAAGCACGGTGAACTCGGCTTCGCCTATGCGCCGGCTTGGCTTGACGATGAGCAGGCACTGCCATTGTCCGCCTCGCTGCCAAAGCGAGCGGAGCCGTTCAGTCGTCGTGAGTGCCGCCCGTTTTTCGGCGGTCTCCTGCCGGAAGAAAGCCAGCGCGACGCCGCGGCTCAGGCACTCGGCGTGTCGCGGGCTAATGATTTCGCCCTTCTTGATCGCCTCGGCGGCGATGTGGCAGGCGCGCTCCAGCTTCTGCCGCCCGGCGAAGGTCCAGCCCCTCTTGCCCCCGATCAACGGCCAACCCCGCTTGACGATGCAGGGTTGATCCGGGTTCTGGACGCGCTGCCCGTCCGCCCACTGCTGGCAGGCGAGGAAGGCCTGCGTCTCTCTCTCGCCGGCGCGCAATCGAAGGTGCCGGTGGTTCTGGTGGATGGCGCGGTGGCCTTGCCTGCGCCGGGCCAGCCGACGACGCATATTCTCAAACCGCCGATATCGCGGTTTGTTGCCACGACCGAGAACGAGGCGTTCGTGATGCGCCTTGCCGCCGCGATCGGCCTCGACGTTGCCCCTGTCGAGCCGCGGACCGTGGAGGATCGAACGTTTCTGCTGGTTCAGCGCTATGACCGCGCCACCGGCGACGATGGCTTCGTGCGCCGGATCCATCAGGAGGATTTCTGCCAGGCGCTCGGCGTGCCGCCAGAGACCAAGTACGCCAGCGAAGGCGGCCCGACGTTCAAGGACTGCTTCGCGCTGCTCCGCCGCGTCGCCGCAAGGCCCGCTGTGGATGTGCTGAAGCTTCTCGATGCGGTGATCTTCAATGTGATCGCCGGGAACGCCGACGCCCACGGCAAGAATTTCTCGATCCTCTATGACGCCGAAGGTCCACGCCTCGCCCCGCTCTACGACTTGCTGGCAACGGTTGCCTACCCCGATCTCTCGCCGAAATTCGCCATGAAGATTGGGAAGCGGGCGACGCTGGCCGAACTGGACGCGAAGGGTTGGGCTGCATTTGCGGCAGACGCGGGACTGGGCCTGCCGCTGATACGCAGGCGGGTTGCAGAGATCAGCAAAGACGTTCGCGACAAGGCAACAGTCGTCGCGGGCGAGCTTTCGCGTCTCGGGTTGGACAGAATGGCTATTGAGCAGTTTGCCGATATGATCCGCATCCGCGCCGAGCGCTGCGCTTTGACGATCGCCGGAGTCGCTCGGTAAGCTGGTCGACCCACAGGCATCCATTTCGTTGGAGCATGACATCGTCATCCCGGGGGCTTGCATGACCGTTAAACCCGTGTGCAATCGACTTTCTTCAATCCTTCGTGCCCACAAATAGTGACTTGATGAACAGCCAAAGTCGCGTCCACCAATTTGGTGGTGCAAGCGTCAGCCTTTCCGCATCGCTCCGGTCGCGCCGCTTCACGGCGGCGATCATTTCAGCAGACATCGCGCCCGCCCATTTCACCTGGTTTCCTGTGATCCAGTAATGGGACTGGCAGGGCTGGCTCCAGTTGCCGACGGAGGGAGACAGTGACACCCTGCCGTTGCTCTCGGTAAGACGCCATTTCGCCGGGTTCAACGGCGTAACGACCTCGATGCCGCAGCCGCAGCAGCAAAGATGCGCGGCGGTCGCGTAGCGCCGCGAGATGTAGAGCACGCCCGCTTCAAGCAGGTCAGGCACGAACTCCACAAACTGCGGTCGAATGACCGTGATCCTCGTCATCCGGCCGCTTCCTGCACGATTTCTCCGGTGCCGATTGAAAGCCCGAGATAGAAGCTGTTGCGGCCGTCCCTGTAAACCCCGAAATACTGCTTCCAGCGCAGCACCGCGAGGCACGCATTGAGCGCGTTCAGCTCGGCGATCTGGATATTGGTTGCGTATTCGTTGGCGCCGCCGTCGTCGTCCGCAAACGAGATGTGGGGCGCCGCCTGGTCCCTTGTTTCCGGCGTGCTCATCGTCAGCCGCACGATGCCGCCCAGCTGCCCGTCATTGAGAACGACGCCCATCCCGACATCGATGAACGGCGTACCATTGGCGACGAGCCTCTCCACGATGGCCCGCTTGACCGGACCCTGGTCGAGGCAAAGGAACACGAAATCGAGGCCGTCCACGAGGGCGACGTTAGCGTCGTCGATGAACACGTCGTGGGCGACGATTCCCTTGTGCATGTGGCCGTAGCGCGCCGCGAGGTAGAATACCTTTCGCGGGCGTGAGGCCAGCTCCTCAAGGAACGCCGCGCCCGGCGCGCGGAAGGCGTTGTGCTGGGAGAACACGTCGCCGTCGATGATGCGAATCTCCGCAGCCGCCGTCTTCGTGACGAGGTCGAGGATATAGGCCCCGGTGCCGCCGAGCCCGATGATACCGAGACGCTGGCCCCCGATCCGCGCGTTGACCGCGCCGATGCCGGCCCGGCTCGTGGCCGTGTCCTCGTATTGGAACACGCTGGCCTCCCCGTCCGCCGGGACCGGCGGATAGGTGCGCGCGGTCGCATCCGCATCGATCTTCGTCGCCTCGCCCGTGATACGGGCGATGTAGGTCGTCATCTTGTGATGGTAGTCGCGGTAATCCGCCTTGGCGGAGAACGTGAAATCGGCCTTCAAACCGTTCCCGAAATCCTGTGGGGCGGAGCCGTTCTGGATCGACGTGATCTTGCGGCCGTCGCTGTGGCAGGGATGCGCGCCGGTCCAGTATGCCACGTGATCCTTCGGCTTCATTGTGACGTCGCCGGAGAGTTCCAGACGCGAGATCAGGATTCCGCGCTGGAGGCTTCCCGTCGAGTCGACGTACGGGACATCCCTGACGAGCAGGAAGCCGTCCCGTATCTCGATGTCGTAGCCTTCATTCTGGAGCCGGAGCAGGTCCGGGCTAAGAGCGATTGGTCGACGTGACATCGAACTCCATCCCTTCCTTGGCCTTGACCGACTGCCCTTCAACCAACGTGCCTGCCGGCTTGTTGGCGTGGCCGCGGGTGTATTGCACGGTGTACTGGATGCCGTCGCCCGTGGGTGGGTTCGGGAACGCCAGGCCGATGACCTCTTCGAAAGTGAGGTCATCGTTCTTCGGAACTTCGCGGGGACGGCCGTTGACGACGATCGTCACGGTCTTCGGGCGCTCTTCGCGCTGCACTGCACTCATCGGACTAAGCCTTTCTGGCGGATTTCCGCCGGTATGGACGTTGCGAGCGATTGCGATCTAGCAATCCATTTGATATTATCAAGGGAGGGCAGCGATTTCAATATCGCAATCGATGTTATTTGTGCAATTGGGGCGACCATGACCGACCGTTTCGACAGCGATGCCTTCTACGCGGCGCTCAACGCCGCCCGTCTAAGCCGGCAAAAGACGTGGAAGGAGGTCGCCGAGGAAGCGGGCGTGAACGCCTCGACGCTGTCGCGTATCGGCCAGGGGGCAAAGCCGGATGTAAACGGGCTCGCGGCGCTTCTGGCCTGGTCGAATCTCAAGGCCGAGATGTTCATTCGCGGTGCCGACCAGCGGGAGGCCGAGCCGATCGCGAAGATCACCGCGCTGCTGCGCGCGGACCCGAAGCTCACCCCCACCAACGCGAAGCTGATCGAGGATATCGTCATCAGCACCTACGAGAAGCTGCGGGGCGACTGACGTGGGATTCCGGCGCGGTTTCAAAGCAGAAGCGAATCGCATTGCCCTGCGGATAAGGGGGCAGATGGGCCTGTCGCCGGTCGCGCCCATCGATCCCGAAGAGATATGCGCGCGCTACGATATCGCGCTGATCAGGCTGAGCGATCTCGCCCCCGACACGCCGTTGCTCCGGGCGGCGGATTCGTGCTTTTCGGCGGTGACGGTCCCCTGCGGAGCCCGCACCGCCATCGTGCACAATGACGCCCACAATCTCTTCCGCCAACGCAGCAACATCTGCCATGAACTGGCTCACTGCTTCCTCGGGCATGAGTGCGTTCCGCCCCTGACCCCGGCCGGCGAACGGGCGCGCGACGGCACTATTGAAGCCGAGGCCAATCACCTTGCCGGGGTGCTGCTCTTGACGGAAGAGGGCGCCGCCCACGTGATGTTCCGCCGCCTTCTCGACGAGGCGCAGCGCATCTACGGGATCAGCGAAGCCATGCTGAACTACCGCCTGCGGATCAGTGGCGCGATGACCCGGTTTCAGCGCGCCTCCAACTAGTAGGACTCAGGTGCGGACCGGTATCTCGACGACCGGGCGCAGCGGCTCTAGCTGCGTGGCGTATTTTCGGACGACCTGATCGTAAAGGTCGGCGATGCCCTTGGCCCTAACCGATACCACCAGCGCGTAGGGAAGCTTGCCGGGCGGGGTGTAGTTCCGCCCCTCCAGGCGCGCATTGTAGTGGATGTCGAAGCAGGGATTGCGTAAGCTCGTGCCGCGGAAAGTCCGGCGCGCATGCAGGCAGTTTTCCCATTTCCAGGCATCCCGCCGCAGCTCTTCCTCTTCGCCGCCGTGATCGACGGCGGAGAAGAAGCTGCGCGAATCGGGATGGATCTGGTCCTCGCGCTTGAACTTGCCATCGTGCGGCCGGAACGTCACTTCGAGGCCGGCGCGCGTGTAGTTGCCGGGATGATGCGGATCGGTGAGGCACTTGTAGCAGAGCGTGGCCGTGATTTCCGCGTTGCCGGCGATGCCGCCGTCCGGCAGCGGGATCGGCGCGCGGATGTATTTCGTCGGCGAGATGTCGCCCTGATAGATGACGCGCACGCTATCGTCGTTGCAGACCACGATGTCCTGGATGTCCTGCGCCACGCGGCCCCAGCCGACTTCCCGGTGCGGATGCTCCGACTCCTCGGTCGAGTGAATCAGAAGCGTGCGCACAGCCAGCAGGCCGATGCTGTCGCCGAAGTGCGCTTTGATGCCCGCGCCGAGGCGTAGGGTGCTCGGCGTGGCGAAGGATGTGCCGCCCGTGGCCTCAAGCGCGGGCTTGGCACCGCCTCCGACGACAAGGAACGGGCGCTGAAGCGAGCCGCCGAACTGCACCACGTCCGGCTTGACGAGGCCGGGGCTGCGGCCGGGGCCGACCGAGCTGTAGGGCGCCCGCGCCCAGCCCGCGTCCGGCGTGTCGGCCGCCCCGACGGCCAGGGCGTTCACACAATCCGAAGGAACCTGCACGCGGTTGAGCTTCAGTTCCTCGTCGCCTTCCCCGTTGTTGCCGACGGCGACCGCCGCCAGCGTGTCGACGCGCGCGAGCCGATCGTCTAGCACCGCGGTCCAAGCGTGAACATCATCGTCTTCGACGGTCAGCGAGGGACCGATGCTGAGATTGACGAAATCGTATTTCCGGCTGTCGAGAACGCCGGTTATGCGGTCCAGCACCTCGTACAGCTCATGCAGGTTCTGCCCCGGATCGCCGTCCAAAACGCGGTAGTGGTCCACATCTGCGTAGGGCTGCGGCAGCGGGCGCACGGGATCGACCGGACCGAACAGGAAGGCCGACGTCACGCCTGTGCCGTGCGACAGGAACTCGTCGACCGCAGGCCCGACGCCGGGTACGTCGTGCGCGGAGGCCCAGGCCCCGAATGGATGCCCTGGCAGCAGCCCGCCGTCGAAAATGGCAGCCTTGATCTTCTTATCCATCGCGGCGGCGGCGGGCATATTCACTGTCGCGGACGGAATCCCCGACGTGCGGAAGGCCGGCTGCAACACGCGCAGCGGCGGCATCTGCCTCAGCGCGCGGACGATGGAAAAGGTCGCGATCTGCTCCGCGAGCGCCGACGGCGCCTCCACCTCGACGAAGCACAGGCCGCCCGCATAAAAGCGCTTGTTGAGGCCGGACTCGATGCCGAGCCGCCGCAGGTAGTTGCGGAATTCCGGCAGCATGGCGTGCTCGCCGTCGAGCATATCGGCATGGAGCACCACTTCGAACACGGTGGTGCCCTTTTTAGGAATGGCGCCCTTCATCTTCTCCTGCACGGTCTGGGGTGCGATCTCCTCGACCGTCATCAGGTCACGGGCGACCGGCGTCCCCTCGGCCCAGTTGCCGAGCGCCGCCTGCCAGCGCGCGAAATCTTCCTTCGCGCCCATGACGAACAACTCTGTCGTCAAAGCCTCCTCCGGTGGACGCCCCTTCGAACGCTGCGCGGGCTTGACGCGCCGCGGCTTGCTTCCGACCGGCATCAGACCCGTTTGGCGAAACAGCTCAGCGGGGAAATAGGACTTTGCGATGAATTCGGGATTGAGGGTCACGGCCGCCACAGCCTTGCCCTGCGGACAGGCTTCGGGCGGCAGTGCCCTGATCTGGCTGACCGTCTGGTCAAGCATCGGCGCCAGGCGCGCCCGCGCCTGTTGGAACGTGTAAGGTTGCGCCTTGGGGCCGCCGCCTGAGCGGACGACAACATCCTCGGTTAGGCGCTCTCCCTTCCCGAGCAGAAAATTGGTCTTAGCCATGGCCAGGCACCTTTGGTCTGGGGGCCGTTCGTGCCCTGATCGTTTCGCGGGCGACGCCCGTCAGTTCATGGGCGGCGCGTTGCGAGAGAAGACCGCTGCCGACCAGCTCCGCGGCGAGGTTGATGCGCGCGGCCTTGGTGCCGGCATAGTTCTGCAACAACGCGGGGAGATGCGCATCGACGGCCTCGCCGGCAAGAGCCGCCTTGCGGCGCACGGCCTTCACGTCGCGGTCGATGTCACTGAAGGATCGCCCCTCCAGCGCGACCGCGAGGACGCGCGACCACGCCTCTGACCCTTCGCTGACGGGACCGAGCACCGCCCGCAGATGGGCCTCGATGGCGTCGTGGCCCGGCATGGGGAATTGCAGGGTGATGTCGAAGCGTCGCCAGAGCGCCGGATCGAGAAGATCGGCATGGTTCGTCGCCGCGACGAGAAGGCTTTTCGGCGGCCAGTCGTCGATCTGTTGCAAGAGGACGGTGACGAGCCGCTTCAGCTCCCCTATTTCGCCGCGGTCGTCGCGGCGCTTGGCGATCGCGTCCAGCTCGTCCAGCAAAAGAACGCAGTCCAGCGACTTCGCATAATCGAGAACATGGCGCAGGTTCGTACCGGTGCGGCCGAGGTAGCTGCTCATCACGGCGGCAAGATCGAGAATCAGGAGCGGGCGGTTCAATTCGCGTGCGAGCCAGCGTGCAGCGAGTGTCTTCCCGACGCCTGGTTCTCCGGTGAAAAGCACCGTCCGGCTGGGTTCAAGCCCGGCATCGAGCAGCGCCGCGATCCCCCGGCGTTCGGCGACGATCGTCTCCAGAGCGGCCTTCACTTCCGGCGCATAAACCGGCTCGTGTTCAAACAGCGGGTTCTCTTCGATCCGCAGCAAATGGAACCGGGTGTCGACATCTACCGGAAGCACGGCCTCCGTCTGTCGTCGCAGCGGTGAAGAGCGTGTTGGTGCCTCGCGCAGTAAGGCGGCTATGGCGGTCGCCACCACTGGCGCGTTTTCGCGATAGCTCTTGGCAAAACGGTGCAGCAACGCTGTCACGTCCTGGGTGCGACCCGACAGCGCGACGCGTGCCAGATGAACCAGGTCCTTCTCGATCTTTCCTTCGGCCGACGACAAGCGGAGTCCCTTTCCTAGTTTTCTTCAGGATAGCGTCAGGATGGAAGAAAAACAACGCAGAATCGAAAAAACTCTTCCATATACACCCTAACATATTGAACCAGATATATAAATAGATGGAAAGATAGGTCCTGCTATCCGGACACCTTGCTCCCTTAGGCATCGCAACGAGGAGCGATCCGCAGGCAACGGATGCGCGGCGCAGCCGAGTCGGCAGTTGGCAATTGAACGGACGCGCTATCGGACACCGATTGCCGAGGTGCCTGCTGTTAAGCGTCTAAAGAGTGTCTTCAGCGGGATTCGCCGATCGATCTTGCTCTACGCCAGCCACGTCTTCCGGAATCTCCCTCAAGAAGCTCTGCCCTTTCTGCAGGCGCCTCCCCAGCGTTTCGATGAATCCTTCATAGCGTTCCCGCCCTTTGGCCTGTGCTGACGCTTGAGCATCGTTCGGCAAAGGCGGCGTGATCGTCAGCCAGAACCGGACGAACAGCGCGAGCGTTTCTGCGGTGACGCCGAGGTCGCGCTCGAGACGCTGGACCTGACGCGACAGGCGATCAAGGCGGCGCGCGAACGCGGCCTCGCGCTTGTCCGCGCCATCGGGTGACAGGAACGACGCAACCGCCGCTTCGACGATCGCGGAGCGGGAGAGCTTCTTGCGGTCGGCGAGATCGGCGATCTGGCGGAGCATTTCGGGCGGGAAATAGACGTTCATCCGGTCGCGCATGGCCGCCTCACAGATCGATGCCATCATTCGGATCGAGCGCGACCTGTCGCGCCACGCCGCGCATCTGCTGGCGCAACGCCTGCCGCTGCCGCGCTGCGTCTTCCGGCTCATCGTCCAGCATGATGGAAAACTCGTCGGCCGCGGCAGGTCCGGTTGTTTCCTTGGCGATCGCGACATGGTCGGGCAGCTCCGGCTCGCGCCGCAGCCCGCCAATGGCAGCGTCCTCCGCCTTGTCGAGCTCAGCCGCGAGCACTGCGTCGGGCCGCTGCGGCTTCAACTCGGACCAGGCGTCCTTTCGGGCCGAACGCCCGCATTTCGCCGGGTCGGGCGATGGCAGGATGCGCTCCTTGAAGCGGCGATCCTCGAAGTAACGGGCCTTCTTGGCTCGGATGGGATGGACACCGGCGGCCATGACGATCTCGTCTGTCGCGGGCAACTGCATCACCTCGCCGGGTGTGAGAAGCGGCCGCGCCGTCTCCGAACGCGAGACCATCAGGTGGCCGAGCCAGGGGCTGAGCCGATGCCCGGCATAGTTCCGCATTGCCTTCATCTCGGTGGCGGTGCCGAGCGCGTCGCTAACGCGCTTGGCGGTGCGCTCGTCATTGGTGGCAAAGCTCACGCGCACATGGCAGTTGTCGAGGATCGCGTTGTTCGGACCATAGGCCTTCTCGATCTGGTTCAATGACTGGGCGATAAGGAACGACTTCAGGCCGTAGCCGGCCATGAAGGCGAGCGCGCCCTCAAAGAAGTCGAGGCGGCCGAGCGCCGGGAACTCGTCCAGCATCATCAGCACGCGATGTCGCCGGTCTCGCGCATGCAGATCCTCGGTCAGGCGTCGGCCGATCTGGTTGAGCACGAGCCGGATCAACGGCTTCGTCCGGGAGAT
>JAIESI010000050.1 GCA_019746135.1 Xanthobacteraceae bacterium | reverse complement strand
CAGCCTGAAACGATACCCTCATGTTATCGGAGATCGCGCCACGCCGAATTCCAACCACTTTTCGGACAGCACCGGGCTTCCAGACCTGATTGCCTGTTGAGAGCGAGGTAGCGCCTGCCTGCCGTGTCTGGAACTGTGCGGCGGCATCACCATCGGTCGGACCCCTTCCGCTTCGTAAGAATGGGCATGCGTAGCAACACTGTGGAGCACTACTGTGCATCAGGAGCAGCTCTCGAAAGACCACGATTGACAGTGAGCCATTGAGCCCATTGGCTTCATGATGGTGCTGCCGGAGTAGATTGGACACCCGACCTCCCCCTTACCAAGGCTTACCAAGGGGGTGCTCTACCACTGAGCTACGGCGGCAGAGGCGGGGCGAAGACGCTGCAGGCGATGTTGGAATTCGCCTGCCTTGATACACTGGCCGCATGACGAAAGAGCAGGTGAAGGAAATTCTCGATCGCGTGCTGACCTGGCCGGCCGAACGCCAGGCAGATGTGGCGCACATGGTCGAGCTGATGGAGGAGCAGGACAAGAGCGACCTGCGACTGAACGATGAGCAGGTCGAGGAAGTGCGGCGGCGGCTCGCTGAACCCAATCCAAAGTTTCTGACCCTCGAAGAAGTGCGACAACGGTTTGCGCGTCGGCGCGCATGAAGGTCCTCATCCGAAGGCGTACCCGGCCATCTTGTGCATCGAAGGTGGCGGGTTAAGCTTCGCTACGCGTCCTGCGAACTGCCGCCGGCGCACGGTCGTCCTCATCCGTTCCCGGGGAAGAAATGCCATGAAACCGTCACGCCGTCGATTTCTGCGAGGGGCGGGAGCCGCTGCCGCGCTGCCTGCGCTCTCGCAGTTTGCCCGCGCACAATCTTACCCGGCGCGGCCGGTGCATCTGATCGTCGCTTTCCCGGCCGGCAGCGCGCCCGACACCGTCGCGCGGCTCGTGGCGCAACATCTGTCGAAACGCCTCGGCCAGCAATTCGTCGTCGAGAACAAGCCGGGTGCCGCGAGCAACATCGGCACCGAATACGTCGCCAAGGCCGAGCCCGATGGCTATACGATCCTGATGCCGGTCTCGAGCAACACGGTGAACGCGGCGCTCTACCGCAATCTCAAGTTCGATTTCACGCGCGATATCGCGCCCATCGCCGGCATTGCAAGGACGGCTTTCGCCATCACCGTGCCGGCATCGTTCCCACCCCGGACGCTGTCCGAATTCATCGCTTATCTCAAAGCCGATCCCGGCAAGGTCAACATGGGCTCGGCGGGCATCGGCGGCGTGCAGCATGTGTCCGGCGAGCTGTTCCAGCTCATGACCGGCACCAAAATGCTCCACGTCCCGTATCGCAGCGATTTCATGCCCGATCTGATCGCCGGGCAGGTTCAGGTGGTCTGGGTTCCGGTCGCGCAGGCGCTGCCGCTGGTCCGCGAAGGAAGGCTGCGTGCGCTCGCGGTGACGACCAGGCAGCGGGTGGCGACGCTCCCCGACGTGCCGGCCATCGACGAGCTTGTGAGCGGCTAGGAGTCGTTCGGCTGGTACGGGCTGGGCGTCCCCGTCAGGACGCCTCCGGAGATCGCGAGCCGGCTCGCCGGCGCGATGCTGGACGCGCTCGGCGATCCGGCGGTGAAGGAGCGGCTGGCTCAATTGGGCTTCGATCCGATGCCGTTGGCATCCGACGCGTTCGCGAGACACGTCGCCGATGAGGTCGAGAAGTGGACCAGGGTGATCAAGGCCCAGGGCATCCAGGTCAATTGATATCGATCACCCGAGAGATCAAACGCCGGAGATATTCGGCGTCCGCGACTTTCGACGCGGCTTGCATCGTCTCGGTTCTGAGCAAGCTCGGGTCGCGTTGCTGTTCGGGCGTGATGCCCCTCGTCTAAGCCCGCATTGTACCGCTGGCGGAACCCAGATTCAGGTCCGTGAACCAGCGGCCGGGCCGTGCGACCAAGTGAGTGGAAGGCGGAGATCGTCTCGCGGTTCCATGCCGCGGCGCGATGTTTCCATCGTGTGAGAGGACAGCTCCGATGAAAAAACTTCCGATCCTTGCCTTGTCTTCCCTGGCCATCAGTCTTTGCGCTTCGACAACGGCCTTCGCCGAGCTGATCAATTGCAAGCCGGTCAAAAACTGCCGCGCCGGCGACAAACCTTGCTTTGTCGAGGTGACCCAGCGCGATTGGATGATCGATTTCGTCGGTGCGGACGGCGCCGAGAATCCTCCGATGCGTCGGAGGGCGGCCATTCGCATTCGGGCCTGCACGGGCGTCGACGACGTCTGCAAGAGCGGCACGCGAGATCAGCGGTTCAACTGGAACGTCATCGATCAGCAGACCGGCCAGATCGTCGTCAGCGGCCAGCTCGGCAGCGTAACCGGCATTTGGGACACCGGACCTTACACGGAGATCGGTCCGCACACGTATTTTGGCGGCGTCTGCCTGAATGGACCACGGTCCTGCAGGATCGCCTGGCAGTATTGCCAGTTCGAGCTTCCGCTCGTCGCAGGCGGAGGCGCGGGAGCGTCGCAGCCGAAAAAAGCGAGTGACATCGCACCGCATATGACGAACCGGCAAAGCGACCACGTCAGAACGCACCGTCTGCTGTTCGGCCGGTAGCGCGTGGCGCAAGGCACGCCTCGGCGTCACAGTGACGACCTGTGCACATGCGGCGGCGCTAAATTGGCTTCCAGTTGGGTTTGGCTTGCCATCTCCGCCGTCACGCGCGGGCTTGTTGTCCCGCGCATCTCGCTTGGGGACGCACCGTGCCAGCCTATCGAGATGGCCGGGACATAGGCGAGCGAAGCGACGCCGTCCTTCGGACGGCTATAGGCGAGCGAAGCGACGCCGTCCTTCGGACGGCTATAGGCGAGCGAAGCGACGCCGTCCTTCGGACGGCTATAGGCGAGCGAAGCGACGCCGTCCTTCGGACGGCCATAGGCGGGCGAAGCGACGCCGTCCTTCGGACGGCTATGGCCCGGCATGACGTGGATTGGCTGGTGCGTGCGCATGCCGGATATCGACGACCGATGACCGTCGGTGAAGAGTGCGGGACGGCGTTCCAGAACGGGGCTTCATCTGCCGCGCACTGACAAATCGTCCCAACCGCTGGACAAGGTGCCCAGAGCCCCTCGTCGCGGGTCGCGGCCGGCCGAGCCGTCGCGTACAGAACGCGATTGGGCGTGTCAGAAACGTGCCGCTATCGGTGCATCGGACGGCATTTGCGGCCATGATCTGCTCTCGATGCACACCGGCGCAGCCTCACTGTTGCTGTCGGCAACTGCCTCTGGAGAGATGATTGAATTGCTCTCGCGATTTGCGGGAGTGAATCGATTGGTCAGGTTGACTGACTTACACCTGCGCATAATGTCGAACCGCTCCTTGATGACGTACACAAATGAGGTCGATAGCCTCATCCACGGTCATTGGGAGGTTTTGATGAACGAAAAAGTCAAACCGGAAATGATCTCGCGCCGCGGTGTCTTCGCCCTTGCAGGACTTGCCGTCGCGTCGAGCCTCGCAGTCCCGGTCACGGTGATGACCGCAACGGACGCCGAAGCTCGCGTTGGAAATCCAGCGTCGGCGGCGAGTGTTGCAGGCGTGAACCGCCGTGATCGGCGTCGTGATCGACGCACCAAAAATAAGAATTGACAGGACAGCTGTCGCGCAGAGCAATTCCGGAGCCGCCCACGGCGGCGCGAGATTGTCCTGCGTTTGCTTCTGAACAATTTTCGACGCATCGGAGGAAACTATGATCAGGCTGTTTGTTGTTGCGGTCTTTGTGCTGGCTCTCGCGCCATCCGCACAGGCCATGTCGCCAGCGCCGCTTAACCTGCCCGACGAGATGATCACCCAAGCGGCCGTCGGGTGCGGGCCCGGAAGGACACGGGTTGGTGGCGTCTGCGTGGCCAGAACCACCACACGCCAGGTTCGCCGCGCCGCTCGCCGCTGCGCGGTGTGGGGCGCGGGGGGCGTCTGCGCCCGCTGGTATTGAAATCCGCGTCCGCGTACGACGCCTTCTTTTCGTCGAAGCACCACCGATGATGACGGTGTTCACTCCGTGCGGCCCGGCAGGTCCCCAGCAATCCTTGCGCACCTGCCGGGCCGTATCCATTCCAGTCGCATTAACTGGCAGTCGTTCGCGCGCATAGCATCGCGAGCAGCACTTTATGTTCGATCTGCCGAGGGAGGCGGTCATGCGCTGGCTTCATCTGTGCGTCGTTGTTGTCTTTGCGCTGGCGATAGTGATTTTTCTGCTGCAGAATCGCGACGTCGTCGCGTTGGAGTTTTTGGGCTTCAGCGCTCGCGCGCCGGTCGCGATCCTCATCGCGGGCGTCTATCTCATTGGCGCACTCACGGGCGGCAGCTTGTTCGCACTGTTGCGGCGGTCCTACCGAGGCGCACAAGTCGCCGAGGGGCCGCGCTGAGTGGAAACAACAGAATTGGTGTCAGGGGCGGGAAGTATGCGATTTCGCCCGCCGAATCGATGACCCGGCTAAGTCATTGATATCGTGGTGCTGCCGGAGTGGATTGAACACTCGACCTCCCCCTTACCAAGGGGGTGCTCTACCACTGAGCTACGGCAGCAAAACCGCAAGGCCGCCCGATGAGCACGGGGCGGCCGGTATGGCGGAAACTGCATAAGGGCTTTGGCGGCGCAAGAAAAGGGGTTTTTGTCGTGCTCTCTGCCCCCGCGGTCGAACCGGCGGACGGTTCCGGCCGACCAGCACCGTGATCATTCCGCGAAGGCCGCCCGCCATGCCGATTCGCCGTGCGAAATCCCTCGGGATGACGCTTCGGTCGGCCGTGGCTGCGGCGCTGGCCGCAGCCGCCTTGCATCTCGGCCTGGTTGCGGGCAGCGGTCCGGCCCGGGCCGACACCTTCGGCATCCGCAAGTTCAGCATCCCGTCGACCTCGATGGCGCCGACGCTGCTCATCAACGAATACATCGTTGCCGTGGACCGGCCGCGCGTCGCGCGCGGCGATCTCGCGGTGCATCGCCTGCCGAAGGACAACAGCACCGTCGACATCAAGCGCGTCATCGGCATGCCGGGCGACCGCGTGCAGATTTTCGAGGGCCGGCTGCATATCAATGGTGGGCGCACGGAGCGCGAGGCGCTTGCCGATTTCGAGTTGCGCGACGCCTATGACAGGCCGCAGCCGGTCAGGCAGTACCGCGAGACGCTGCCCGGCGGGCGCAGCCACCGCATTCTCGAGATGAGCGACAACGGCTTTCTCGACAACGCCCAGGAATACGTCGTTCCCGCCGGCCACTACTTCATGACGGGCGACAACCGCGACAACTCGTCCGACAGTCGATCGCTGGCGCAGCACGGCTATGTGCCGGTCGCCAACATCGTCGGCCGTCCGGAGCTGGTCTATTTCTCGCTGGCCGAGGGCGAGAGCGCGTGGCAATTCTGGCGCTGGCCCTGGTCGATGGAGCCGCATGTTTGCGCGGGTCGAGTAGGGCGGCAGTGGCCGGCAAATGGCCGCCAAGGGAACGCCAAGGCGCGGGGTTGACAATTGCGGTTTGTTCTCTATTTGTTCTTTCATCCTGCTTGTTGAGGGGCGCCATCCGGGTGGCTCCCGTTTGGCAGAGGCAGGAACGGTGCGCCTGCGGGTCCGGCTCAGCCGGCCGGACTCCCGGGAAGCCTCGGACACCGCTCTATGGGCACTACGACCTGTGCGCAGGGAGCCTGCTGGACCACCGGTCGCCGGTTGCGACCGGGCGGCAAACGACGGCCCGAGGTAGTGAGGCCAGGTCTCACGAACACCGTGGTGGAGCGCCGCAAGGCGCGCCGGCCCGCGTCATGGGCCGGCGTCCCTTCCGCTGAAGGGACAGGCCTGACCGTAAGGTGGCCATGGGTGCGGCGGTTTCCGCACCAGCGCTTTGTGGCGCTCCGCTCCCCTCGAAAGAGGGTGAGCAACGCGGAAGAGTTTCGCAAATCCCGGGCGCAGCACGCCGCGGCAACGGGTGGCCCTGCCCGCAGCAGTTCACGAGCGACAGACACCGGTGATAAGACGTCCCATGATGTCCGGCAGCGACGGCAGCACCCCGAAAGCCCACCCCGGCGACCGCAAGGGCGACGCGGCGCGGGCAGAGCGGCTGCGCGCGGCGCTTCGCGAAAACCTCAAGCGCCGCAAGTCGCAGGCGCGGGGCCGGTCGCAGACCCACGATTCCGCCGGATTCGTGCAGGAAAAGGCCCAGGATCAGGTCAAAGACAAGACCAAAGACGACAGCAAGATTTAGGTCGATACTTAAAGCGCGTTTGTCAGGGGGTATTCATGGATCGCATTCGCATCGTCGGCCGACGGCCGCTCAATGGCTCGATCCCGATCTCGGGCGCCAAGAACGCCACGCTGCCGCTGATGATCGCGAGCCTGCTCACCGATCAGACGCTGATCCTCGACAACGTGCCGCGGCTCGCCGATGTGAGCCTGTTGCAGCGCATCCTGTCCAACCACGGCGTCGACATGATGGTGCCGGGCAAGCGCCCGGGCGAGAGCCAGCAGAACGGTCACACCATCCATATCGTCGCCTCGCGCATTGTCGACACCACCGCGCCCTATGATCTCGTCTCGAAGATGCGGGCGAGCTTCTGGGTGATCGCGCCGCTGGTCGCGCGTATGGGCGAGGCGAAGGTTTCGATGCCGGGCGGCTGCGCCATCGGCACGCGGCCGGTGGATCTCCTGATCATGGCGCTGGAAAAGCTCGGCGCGCAGATCGAGATCGACGGCGGCTATGTCATCGCCCGTGCCAAGGACGGGCTGAAGGGCGGCGAGATCAAGTTTCCCAAGGTCACGGTGAGCGGCACCCACACCGCGCTGATGGCGTCGGTGCTGGCGCGCGGCACCACGGTGATCGAGAACGCGGCGCAGGAGCCCGAGATCGGCGACGTCGCCGACTGCCTCAACAAGATGGGCGCGCGCATCTCCGGCATCGGCACCTCGCGGCTGATCGTCGAGGGCGTGACCCGGCTCGGCGGCGCGCGCCACAGCGTGCTGCCGGATCGGATCGAGACCGGCACCTATGCGATGGCGGTGGCGATGACCGGTGGCGACGTGCTGCTGCAGGGCGCGCGGCCGGAGTTGCTGCAGGCGGCGCTCGACACGCTGCAGCAGGCGGGCGCCGAGGTCATCGCGAACAACGAAGGCATCCGCATCAAGCGCAACGGCGCGGGTCTTGCGCCGGTGAATGTCACCACCGACCCGTTCCCCGGTTTTCCGACCGACCTTCAGGCCCAGCTCATGGCCCTGATGACCAAGGCCAAGGGCACCTCGCGCATCACCGAAACGATTTTCGAGAACCGCTTCATGCACGTGCAGGAGCTGGCGCGGCTCGGCGCGCGCATCCAGCTCGACGGCCAGACCGCGGTCATCAGCGGCGTCGACCACCTGCGCGGCGCTCCGGTGATGGCGACCGATCTCCGCGCCTCGGTCGGCCTCGTGATCGCGGCGCTCGCCGCCGAAGGCGAGACCATGGTGAACCGCGTCTATCATCTCGACCGCGGCTTCGAGCGTCTCGAAGACAAGCTCGGCGCCTGCGGCGCGGCGATCGAGCGCGTCAGCGGCTGAGTTGTGCGAACGCTGGATCAGTTGGTAGTTGGCTTGCTTCGCTCCCTCCACGTCGTGCCCGGGCCTGACCCGGGCATCCCGCTTAGGGACGCACTATGCCAATCTGATCGAGATGGCCGGGACATAGGCGAGCGAAGCGACGCCGTCCTTTGGACGGCTAAGCCCGGCCATGACGTCGACAAGCCGGTGCAAACCAACGGCAAGGCGCTCAAATACGTGTACGCATTCGCGGCTGCGCTGTTCGCTCTCAGCGCGTCGGCGACCGCAGCCGCGGCACAGCCCGCCCTGCAATGCACCGGCAATCAAAAATCCTGGATGGTCGCCGAGCTCCTGTTCGGCCGCAGCAATGTCAGCGATTTCAACTGGGATCGCTTCCTCGCCGCCGAGGTGACGCCGCGCTTTCCCGACGGGCTCACGGTCTATGACGCGCGCGGCCAATGGAAAAACCCGCGGAGCGGGACCATCGCGCGCGAGCGCAGCAAGGTGGTGATGATCGCCATGCCGCCCGATGCCGGCCACGAGGCCAAGCTTCAGGACATCATCGCGGCCTATAAAACCCGCTTCAAACAGCAGTCGGTCGGCCTGATCATCCGGCCCTCCTGCGTGTCATTTTAGGCTTGAACCATCGCCGCGGCCTTCCTACCTTCCCGGCATTGGTTCAAAAACGCGAAGCCGGATCATGGACCTTCTCAAGCTTGTCGCGCTTGACGGAGACGACATGGAGGTCGTTTCCACGCATCTGCAGGATGCGGTGGTCAAAGCCGCGGATATCCACTGGCGCCCCGCCGAAAACCGGGTGGTGGTCGGCCTCAATCGCTTCGATTGGGAGGCCGCCAACGGCGCAGCCCACCAATTCCGCCGCCGCCGTGCGGCGCTGCGCTTCGACCGGGTGCTTGCCTGCAAGTGCCGCAACCTCGATGCCGTGCAGAAGGACCAGGTGCTGAACCTGCTCGCGGTCGCGTTCAGCGCGAAGGGTGAGCCGGCCGGCACCGTGACGCTGACCTTCTCCGGCGGCGGCGTGCTGCGGCTCGATGTCGAATGCCTGGAGGCCGAATTGGCCGATCTCGGCCCGTGCTGGTCCACCGATTGCTGCCCCGAGCATGCAATCGACGCCGTGCCGGCTGAGGCTTCCGACCAGGCTCCGATCCGGCTTGCCAAACAGGGTTGACGGGCGCTTTGGCGCGGGCCATTCAGCCGTGCAGCCGGGATTGTCCCGGCGCGGACCGCGCTCATGCCGATACGCCTCGACAACCGATCCGCGGATTTCCCCGCGCGGTTTTCCGCTTTTCTCGCCACCAAGCGCGAGACCGCACAGGACGTCGAGCAGGCGGTGCGCGCCATCATCGACGATGTGCGCAAAGACGGCGACCGTGCGCTGGTCGCGTTCAGCAAAAAGTTCGACCGCGTCGATCTCGACAAGCTCGGCATTCGTGTCTCGCAAGCCGAGATTGACGCCGCGACCGCCGCCTGCGACCGCCGCGCCCTCGACGCACTGACCGTCGCGCGCGACCGCATCGAGGCCTATCACCGGCGGCAGAAGCCGTCCGACGACCGTTTCACCGATGCGCTCGGCGTCGAGCTCGGCCACCGCTGGAGCGCGATCGAGGCGGTCGGGCTCTACGTGCCCGGCGGCACCGCGGCCTATCCGTCGTCGGTGCTGATGAACGCGGTGCCGGCCAAGGTCGCGGGCGTGCCGCGCGTCGTGATGGTGGTGCCGTCGCCGGACGGCAAGCTCGCGCCGCTGGTGCTCGCCGCGGCGAAGCTTGCCGGCATCGACGAGGTCTATCGCATCGGCGGTGCACAGGCGGTGGCGGCGCTCGCTTATGGCACCGAAACGATCAAGCCGGTGGCGAAGATCGTCGGCCCCGGCAACGCCTATGTGGCGGCGGCCAAGCGGCTGGTCTTCGGCACGGTCGGCATCGACATGATCGCGGGCCCTTCCGAAGTGCTGATCATCGCCGACCGGGACGGCAACCCGGACTGGATCGCCGCCGATCTGCTGGCCCAGGCCGAGCATGACACGGCGGCGCAATCGATCCTGATCACCGACGATGCGTCGCTTGCCGATACGGTGGAGAAGGCCGTCGCAGCCCAGCTCACGACCCTGCCGCGTGGCAGCGTCGCCAGTGCCTCGTGGCGTGATTTTGGCGCTATCGTCCTGGTGAAGAGCCTCGACGAGGCCGTGCCGCTGGTCGATGCGCTCGCGCCCGAGCATCTCGAGATCGAGACCTCCGACGCCGAGCGGCTCGCCGGAAAAATCCGCAACGCCGGCGCAATTTTTCTCGGCGCGCATACGCCGGAGGCGATCGGCGATTACGTCGCGGGCTCAAACCACGTGCTGCCGACCGCGCGCTCGGCCCGCTTCTCGTCGGGCCTCGGCGTGCTCGACTTCATGAAGCGCACGTCGATCCTCAAATGCGGCCCCGAGCAGCTCGCCAAGCTCGGTCCGTCGGCCATTGCGCTCGGCGAGGCCGAAGGCCTCGACGCCCACGCCCGTTCGGTTGCGATCCGCCTGAATCAGAGATGAGCACGCCCGTTTCTTTCTCTTCGCGGAGGGCAACCGGGGTCCCGGGTCTGCACTGCGTCACCATCAGCGCGTTCACGCGCGTCTTCGACGCGCTATGGTGCCGCAGTGCGCCCGGAACACACGAGCTGCACCGATGAGCAAGAAGCCAGCCGATCCCAACAGGCTCGTCGCGGTGACGCTCGACGAGGAATCGATCGGCCGTTCCAGCCCCGACATCGACCACGAGCGTTCGGTCGCGATCTACGATCTGATCGAGGAGAACTCCTTCGCGCCGGTCGGCCACAAGGCCGGGCCTTACACGCTCAACATCAGCCTGAAGGAGAACCGTCTCGTCTTCGACATCCGCCGCGAGGACGGCAAGCCGGTGATCGCGCACCTTCTTTCGCTCACGCCGTTCAAGCGCATCGTCAAGGACTACTTCCTGATCTGCGACAGCTACTATTCCGCGATCCGCACCGCGACGCCGGACCGGATCGAAGCGATCGACATGGGCCGCCGCGGCCTGCACGACGAGGGCTCGCGCATCCTGCAGGACGCGATCAAGAGCAAGGTAGAGGTGGATTTCGACACCGCGCGCCGGCTGTTCACGCTGATTTGCGTGCTGCACTGGAAGGGCTGACAGCGCATGTCCCGGAAAAGTGGGCACCGGTTTTCCGAACAGGACATGCGCAGACGCAGGAGGCTGGAGCGCATCCCGGTTCATCTTGACCGGGATACGCTCTAGCCCGGATATCTCACAGAGATAAGCGCATCGGGGCGCCAAATCAGCGAAAGTGGTTGTGCAGCAACACCTT
>JAIESI010000157.1 GCA_019746135.1 Xanthobacteraceae bacterium | reverse complement strand
GCAAGGAGCCGAAGTCGGTGGTGTTCCTGCACGTCAACGACACCTTCGGCATGGCGATGAAGGGCGGCGTCAGCGCGGTGATGCCGAAGTTCAACATGTCCTACGAGATCAAGGAGACGATCTCCTACGATCCGACCGCCCGCGACCTTTCGGTCGAGGTCGCCAAGGCCAAGGCGACCGGCGCCGACGCGCTGCTGGTGGTGAGCCGCCTCAACGACGCGATCCTGCTGACCCGCGAGCTGGTCAAGCAGCGCTGGTCGCCGATGGGCATCCTCAGCATGGGCCCGGGCTGGTACGAGGACCAGTATCTCAAGACGCTCGGCAAGATCGGCGACGGACCGCTGAGCTTCGTGCCCTGGTACGACCCGAACAAGAAGGTGAGCAAGCAGCTCGAGGCCGCGCTCGCCACGAAGTATCCGGGCGTCAACATGAACACCAACCACGTCTACACGTTCGAGGCGCTGATGGTGGCGTCCGACGCCTTCAAGCGCGCCAGGTCGACCGATCCGAAGGCGCTCGCCGACGCGATCCGCAAGACCGACATCAAGGACAACGTCAGCACCGGGCCCGGCATCTCGTTCAACGAGAAGGGCCAGAACGACAAGCTGAAGAACTCCGCGATTCAGAACCGCGGCGGCAAGCTCGTGACGGTTGCGCCGCAGGGCGCCACCAACGCCAAGGCCGAGTGGCCGATGAAGCCGTATGACAAGCGCGGCTGAGCCGACCGTTCGAGCCTGATCGTTTGTTCCGGCGCAGCATGACGGCTGCGCCGGAACTGCTTCACTGCCCGCGGGAAGCCGATCCCGCCGGGAGCCGGCTTCGGGGGATGCAGCCGGCGACCGCCTGGGCCGAACGCGTTTACAGCATGCGTGCATCTCCGCGCATAAGCTCGATTGGGCTCGATCGGTGCCGGCAGAGATCTACCTGAACGTCGCAATCAGCGGGCTCCTGACCGGGCTGGTCTACGGGCTGATGGCGCTCGGCCTGTCGGTCATTTTCGGCGTCGTGCGCGTGGTGAATTTCGCCCACGGCGAGATGATGACCATTGCGATGTACCTCGCGGTGGTGCTGTTCGCCCAGTTCAGGCTCGATCCGCTGCTGATGATGCTGCCGCTGGCCGCCGTGCTGTTTGCGGTCGGCTACCTCATGCAGCTGACGCTGATCAATCCGTTCATCGCCCGGCCCGAGCACAGCCAGTTCATGCTGCTGCTCGCGATCGCAGTCATCATCGTCAACGGGCTGCTGATCGTCTTCGGGCCGGACGCGCAGAGCGTCCAGACCTCCTATTCGTTCGACAGCTTCGCGATCGGGCCTGTGATCGTCGATGCGACCAAGCTTTACGCCGGTGCTGCCGCGATTGCGGTCGCGGCGGCGCTGTTTGCGTTCTTCCAGTTTGCCCCGGTCGGCAAGGCGATCCGCGCCTGCGCCGACAACTACACCGGCGCGCTGGTGGTGGGCCTCGACGTCCACAGGCTTTATGCCCTGTCCTTCGGCCTCGGCGCGGCCTGCGTCGGTGCCGCCGGCGCGATCATCGTGCTGATCGTCGACGTCACGCCGCCGCTCGGGCCCGCCTACACGCTGCTCGCCTTCGTCATCGTCATCACCGGCGGGCTCGGCTCGATGCCCGGCGCGCTGCTCGGCGGCGTGCTGATCGGGCTGACCGAGGCGATGGCGGGCCTGTTCTTCACGCCCTCGGCCAAGAGCATGTTCGCCTTCGCCATCCTCGTGCTGGTGCTGCTGTTCCGGCCGCAGGGCATCATGGGCAAGAAACTTGCATGATGGCGCAGCTCGCATGATGGCGCTTCTCCTCCACGACGTGCCGCGCCACGCGCTGGTTCTGCTCGGCCTCGTGCTGATCGGCCTGATCGCCGCGCCCTTGCTCGCCAACGACTACCTGCTGACGGTGCTGATCGTCATTCTCTATTTCGCCTATACGGGCATCGCCTGGAACGTGCTGATGGGCTTTGCCGGGCAATTGTCGCTCGGGCATGCGCTCTATGTCGGGCTCGGCGCCTACACCACCGCGGCGCTCTACGTGCATTTCGGCATCGGCCCCTGGGTCGGCATGCCGGTGGCGATCCTGATCTCGGTCGCCTGCGGCGCGGTCATCGGCTTTCTCGCCTTCCGTTTTGGCGTCGCCGGCGTCTACTTCGCCATCCTCACCATCGCCTTTGCCGAGTTCGCGCGCATCGGCTTCGACCATTTCGCCTGGGTGCAGGGCTCGTCGGGCCTGTTCCTGCCGGTCGCCAACTACGCCAGCAACGACCTGATCAACCTGCGCGGCAAGCCGGTGATGTTCTACTACGTGATCCTGGCGCTGACCGTGGTCGCCTTCGTGCTCTGCCACCTGCTGCTGCGAAGCCGTGTCGGCTATTTCTGGCAGGCGATCCGCGAGGACGAGGTCGCCGCGCGCTCGCTCGGCATCAACACGTTCCGCTACAAGATGATCGCGATTGCGATCTCGGCCGGCATGACCGCGCCGGCCGGCGTGTTCTACGCGTTCTACTACAACAACCTGTTCCCCGAGCAGACCTTCTTCATCCTGCGCTCGATCGAGATCATCCTCGGGCCGATCATCGGCGGCATCGGCACGCTGTTCGGCCCGGTGATCGGCGCGTTCCTCATCACCGGGCTTGCCGAGGTTCTCCAGGAGTTCCTGGTGGCGTTCGGCCTGGATATTCCCGGCGTGAAGCGCGTGTTCTACGGGCTGTGTCTGCTCGTCGTGGTGATGATCCTGCCGCACGGCATCTGGCCGCCGCTGGCGCGCCTGCTGCGCCTCGACAAGCGCCGGCACCGGCAAGACGGGCCGGGGGCGTAGCATGGCGGCGCTGCTCGAGGTCGCAGGCGTGTCCAAGAACTTCCGCGGGCTGCGCGCCGTCGCCGACGTGAGCTTCGCCGTGCCCGAGGGCTCGATCTTTGCCGTGATCGGCCCGAACGGCGCCGGCAAGACCACGCTGTTCAACCTGATCGCCGGCGTATTTGCCCAGGACGCCGGGACCATCACGTTCCAGGGCGAGCGCATCGACGGGCTCACCCCCGACGCGGTGTGCCGCCGCGGCATCGGCCGCACCTTCCAGATCGTCCGCCCGTTCCCGGCGCTCAGCGTCGAGGACAACGTCATGGTTGGCGCGCTGCTCCGCCATCCGGACCCGCGCGAGGCGATGCGCCGCGCCCACGCGGTGCTTCTGCGGCTCGACCTGTTCGACAAGCGGCTGCAGGAGGCGGGCTCGCTGACCTTGCCGGATAGGAAGCGCCTGGAGGTGGCCCGCGCGCTCGCGACCGAGCCGAAGCTGCTGCTGCTCGACGAGGTGATGGCGGGGCTGCGCCCGACCGAGATCGACCGCATCGTCGACATCCTCAGGGGGCTCAACCGCGAGGGCCTGTCCATCCTGCTGATCGAGCACGTCATGCGCGCGGTGATGTCGATCGCGACGCGGGTGCTGGTGCTGCATCACGGCGCGGCCATCGCCGAGGGGCTGCCGGCCGATGTGGTGCGCGAGCCCGCGGTGGTGCAGTCCTATCTCGGGGCGGAGGCGCTCTGATGCTCGCCGTCGAGAACCTCGAGGTGGCCTATGGCGACGTCCGCGCGCTCGACGACGTGTCGCTTGAGGTCGCCGAGGGGGCAATCGTCGCCATCGTCGGCGCCAACGGAGCGGGCAAGACCACGCTGATCCGCACCATCGCCGGGATGCTGAAACCGGTGCGCGGCCGCATCACGCTGCGCGGCCAGCCGATCGAGGGCCTGCCGTCGTTCAAGGTGTGCAATCTCGGCATCGGCCAGGTCGCCGAGGGCCGCCAGGTGTTTCCGTCGCTGACCGTCCTGGAAAATCTCGAGATGGGCGCGATGCTGCCGCGCGCCCGGGCCGAGCAGGGCAACAACCTCGAACGCATCTTTGCGATGTTCCCCCGGCTCGACGAGCGCAAGGCGCAGGCGGCGGGCACGCTGTCCGGCGGCGAGCAGCAGATGCTGGCGATCGGCCGCTGCCTGATGGGCAAGCCCGACCTCGTGATGTTCGACGAGCCGTCGCTCGGGCTTGCGCCGGCCATCGTGCAGACGGTGCTGCAGACGATCCGCGATCTCAACCGCGACGGGCTCACCTGCGTGCTGGTCGAGCAGAACGTCGCGGTGTCGCTGAAGCTTGCGAGCCGGGCCTATGTGCTGGAGAACGGCCGGGTGACGCTGTCGGGGACGGGCGAGGAGCTCCTGGCCGACGACCGGGTGCGGCAGGCTTATCTGGGGATGTGACGTCTAAGCCGCGCGAAGCGCTTCTAGCGCGCGGACCCGCACCGCCAACGGTGCGTCCGGAAACGCCTGGCGCAGCTCGTGCAGCACCTCGGCGGTGGAGCGGCGGCCCGCAGCGGTGAGCCGCTCGACCAGCGCACGGGCGATCTCCGCCTCGGACGTTGCGGTCTTTGCTGCGGGTTTCTGCATCGGGGCATTCATGCGAATCACCTGCGTCACAGCCTGGCGCGCGAGCCCCGAAGAATGAATCCTCCATCGGGAATCTTCGTGCGTAAACAATGGGCTAGCGCTGCCCAATTGCGATTCAATCGGAATCGGCCCCGGCGGCGATTTCAACGCCGATGAGCATGCCTGGGTTCCGTTAACGCCCGATGACGGCGCGACAGGGCGGCCGATAGGATGCCGCCGCCAACACCAACGTGCGTTTCAAGGAGCGTTTCGATGAAGCTTTATTTCTCGCCGGGCTCCTGCTCGCTGTCGCCGCACATCGTGCTGCGCGAGGCCGGGGCCAAGTTCGAGCTCGAGCAGGTCAACAACCAGGAAAAGAAGACCAAGACGGGCGTCGACTACTGGAGCGTCAACGGCAAGGGCCAGGTGCCGGTGCTGGAGTTCGACGACGGCGAGCGGCTGACCGAGGGTCCGGTGATCGTGCAGTGGATCGCCGACCAGAACCCGGCCGCGGGCCTGCTCCCCGTGGCCGGCAGGCACGAGCGGTATCGCGTGCAGGAGTGGCTGAACTTCACCACCTCGGAGCTGCACAAGGTGTTCGCGCCGCTGTTCCGGCCGACCACGCCGGACGCCTTCAAGGACATCACCAAGGAGAACCTCGGCAAGCGCTTTGCCTGGCTCGACCAGCAGCTCGCCGGCAAGCAGTACCTGATGGGCGACCAGTTCACGGTCGCGGACGCCTACCTGTTCACGGTGCTGCGCTGGTCCGGCCGGGTGAAGATCGACCTGAGCGGCTACAGGAACGTCACCGCCTACATGGACCGCGTGCAGGCGCGGCCGAAGGTGCAGGAGGCGATGAAGGCGGAAGGGCTGATCCAGTAGGTCCGCCGGCCGGAACGTGCTCGCTGTTGTCGCGTTAGCTGCTGGTGTCTCATCGACGGTAGGTTTGGTTCATGAAATGGCGTGCTTTGATGGGGACCGGGGTTGTGGCGCTGACGCTGTGCAATAGCACCGCGCACGCCATCAAGCGCGCCGACATGCCGGGCTTCTGCCAGGGCAAGGTCCTTGCGACCTACGCCGTGCCGGCCTCGCGCATCAAGATGGGTGAAGTGGCGAAGACCACCGACGGCAGCTACTCGATTGAGGGAACAGTCCGGGCGAGCCGCAAGCGCGTCGAACGGTTCCGCTGCGAGTTCGATGCGAGGGGTGCGTTCAGCGCCCTCCGCGAGCTGCCTCGCCGCTCGAGGGGATGACGCCACGGCAGCCGCCGCCCTTCAATGGGCGTGGTGCGGGCACGCCTCGACCTCGACCGTGATGTGGCTGAGCCCGGATACGTCCGACAGGCGGCCCTTGTAGGCCGCCGGCGGCATCGGGTGAGCGGAGACGATCGACACGACGGCCGCGCGGTGGCCGGGGCCGACCTGCCACAGATGCAGGTCGGTGACGCGGTCGCCACCGGTTTCCAGCCGCGCGCGGATCGCGGCCTCGACCGTCTTGTCCTGCGTCACGTCGAGCAGCACCGCGCCGGAATCTCGAATGAGCCCGAAGGCCCAGGCGCCGATCACCACGCTGCCGACCAGGCCGACGCCCGCGTCCATCCAGGTCCATTGCGTGAAGACGCCGCCGACGAGCGCTACGATCGCCAGCACCGACGTCGCCGCGTCGGCCATTACGTGGACGTAGGCGGCGCGCAGATTGTGGTCGCGATGGTGGTGATGGTCGTCGTCGTGGTCGTGCGCGTGGTGATAGTCATGCGCATGGCCGTGTCCATGATGGTCGTCGTCGCGGAGCAGCCACGCGCTCACGAGGTTCACCATAAGGCCGATGACGGCGATGGTGATGGCTTCGCCATAGGCAATAGCCACCGGGCTGAACAGCCGCATCACGCTCTCGAATGCGATCTGCACCGCGATCAGCCCGAGGATGATGGCGCTGGTGAACGCCGCAAGGTCGCCGAACTTGCCGGTGCCGAACGAGAAGCGCGGATTGTGCGCATGGCGTCGTGCGAAGGCATAGGCGGCGCCGGCGATGCCGAGCGCGGCGGCATGGGTTGCCATGTGCCAGCCGTCGGCGAGAAGGGCCATCGAGCCGAACAGCACGCCGCCGGCGATCTCGCCGACCATCATGACGGCGGTCAGCGCCACCACCAGCCAGGTGCGCCGTTCGTTGCGCGAATGCGCCCGCCCCAGGAAAACGTGCTGATGGGTCCATTGGTCGAGCGAGTGCGAGTGCATGGCTTGTCCTCGGGTTTTCGGACACATAGGCGCTTGGACCCGCAACCACCAGCGGCGCGCCCTGGTGTGAGGTATGCCGTCAAACGAAGGCCCGCCGGTTTTGCCGGCGGGCCTCACGCGATGCTGCGAATTAGAACTATTTGAGCGGCTGGCCGATCGTCACCGTGAGCTTCGGCAGGCCCTCGACCTCGCATTCGAGCTTGTCGCCGGCGACGCAGGCAGCGACCCCCGAGGGCGTGCCGGTCATGATGATGTCGCCCGCATCGAGCGCCACCATCTCCGACAGCTTGGAGATCGTCTCCGGCACGTTCCAGATCATCTGCGCGAGGTCGCCGTCCTGGCGGACCTTGCCGTTGCACTTGAGCACGATCCTGCCCTTGCCCGGATGGCCGAGCTGGCTGACCGGCTTCAGCGGGCCGCACGGCGCGGAGGCGTCGAACGCCTTGCCGACCTCCCACGGTCGCTTGATGTCGCGCGAGGCGATCTGCAGGTCGCGGCGGGTGAGGTCGATGCCGACGCCGTAGCCCCACACGCAGTCGAGCGCCTTGTCGACCGGAATGAAACGGCCGCCGCTTTTCAGCGCCACCACCATCTCGACCTCGTGGTGCATGTCCTTGGTCAGCGACGGGTACGGCACCGTGCCGCCGTCCGGCACCAGCGCATCGGCGGGCTTGGCGAAGAAGAACGGCGGCTCGCGCTCGTCCTGGCCCATCTCCTTGATGTGCTCGAGATAGTTGCGGCCGACGCACCAGATGCGGCGGACCGGGAACAGGTCGGTGGAGCCTGCGATGGCGAGGGCGGCCTGGGGGGCGGGCGGAATGACGTAACGCTTGCCGTTGCTCATGGGGGCTTTCGGTTCGGATGGATGGGGAATTGCGGCGGTCAGATAACAAGGGCGGATGGGAAGGTCAAAGGTGGCCCGGCTGTCATTCCGGGGCGCGCCGACCCGCCTCCGCTCGCTATGCGAGCTACGGCGGGCTTGGAGTCCGCCGTAGCGCGTAGCGCGAAGGCGGAAGGCGCGAACCCGGAATCCATACTCAGCAGCAATGGTTATGGATTCCGGGTTCGCCGCCATAGCGCGTCAAAGACGCGCGTGAACGCGCTTATGACGGCGCCCCGGAATGACCGTGGACAGGTTCGTGCCCCTAAGCCGACGCAATCGAGATCGGCGCCGGGGGCTCCTGCGCGTCCTTGATCTGCAGCCGGTAGAACGCGGCGTACCGGCCGTTCTTGCGCAGGAGTTCCTCGTGGCGGCCGGATTCGACGATGGCGCCGCTCTCCACCACCAGGATGCGGTCGGCGTGGGTGATGGTGTGCAGCCGGTGCGCGATCGCGATCGAGGTGCGGCCCTGGCAGAGATGGTCCATGGCGTCCTGAACCAGCCGCTCGGACTCCGAATCGAGCGCGGCGGTCGCCTCGTCCAGCAGGATGATCTGTGCGTTCTTGATCAGCGCCCGCGCGATGGCGACGCGCTGGCGCTCGCCGCCGGAGAGCTGCGTGCCGCGTTCGCCGACCTGGGTGTCGTAGCCTTGCGGAAACGCCGAGATGAACTCGTGGGCGTGCGCGGCCTTGGCCGCGGCGACGATCTCCGCCTCGCTCGCGCCGGGCTTGCCGATCGCGATGTTGTCGCGGATCGTGCCGTGGAACAGGAACACGTCCTGGCCGACATAGGCCACCTGCCCGCGCAGCGAACGGCGCGACACCGCGGCGATGTCCTGGCCGTCGATGGCGATGGTGCCCGAGGTCGGCTCGTAGAACCGCAGCATCAGGTTGAACACGGTGGACTTGCCGCCGCCGGACGGGCCGACCAGCGCGGTCATCTTGCCGGGCTCGACCGTGAACGTCATGTTGCGGATCACGACCTCGGTCGGTCGGTAGCCGAACATCACGTTGTCGAACGCGATCCGTGCCTCGGTGATCTTCAGCGCCCGCTTGTTGTCGTCGGGGGCCTCCGTCGGCGGGGTGTCGATGATCTCGAACAGGATGCGCACGCCCACGAGGCCCGAGTTCAGCTCGATGTTGAGCCGCGCGAGGCGCTTGGCCGGCTCATAGGCCAGCATGAACGCCGCAAGGAACGAGAAGAACTGCCCCGGCGTCGCGCCGGTTTCCAGCACGCGGAAACCGCCATAGATCAGCGCGCCGGCGATGGCGAAGCCGCCCAGCGCCTCCATGATTGGGCCCGCGCGATGCGCCACCCGCGCCCACTTGTTGGATTCGTGCTCGAGCTCGGCGACGTTCTTCTCCAGCCGCGCCCGCATCACGTCCTCGAGCGTGTAGGCCTTGACGATGCGGATGCCCTGCACCGTCTCCTGCAAGGTTTCGAGGATGCGCGCGCCGCCGTGGAACTGGTTGCGTGCGATGGCGTAGATGCGGCGGATCATCTTCCGCAGCATGATGAAGGCCGGGGGCACGACGAAGAACGCGATCAGCGACATGACCCAGTCCTGGTAGAACATCACCGCGACCAGGCCGATGAGCGACAGGAGATCGCGACCGATCGAGGTGACCAGGAGATTGATCACCGTGCTTGCTGCCGCCGCACCGGTGGTCAGTCGTGCCATGAATTCGGAGGAATGCCGTTCGGAGAAAAACGCCAGGTTCTGCGCGATCAACGCGTCGAACATGCGCCGCTGGTTGAGCGCGATGATGCGGTTGCCGATCCGCGCCAGCAGCACGGTATGGCCGTAGACCGCGAGCGATTTGATCAGGAAAAGCGCCGCGGTGAGCAGTGCCAGCCAGAAGATCCCCGGCATATTGCGGTCGACATAGGCGGCGTTGATGACGTTGCCCACCAGATAGGCGCAGAGCGCGGTCGCGCCCGCGCCAATGCCCATCAGCGTGAAGGCGATCGCGTAGCGCCGCCATTGTCCAAACGCCTGCTCGGTGAGCAGGCGATAGACCAGCGCCTGGGCGCTGTCCGGATCGGCGAGCTTGGATCGGAACTTTTGGCCGAACATCCGCGGTCTGGTGGCTCAATTGAGTGGAAATCAGGCTGGCCCCCGCCACAATCCCCCACTGCGGCTGGGCAGCCCGTTCCTTGCCCGTCGGATCGGGCTTTTTCAAGCTAAAACATTGTCTCCACAGTCATTCCGGGGCACGCGCCATAAGCGCGCAAACGCGCCTGTGGTCCGCGCCTCGGAATGACGGCGGTGCGTTGGCCTAGTTTAGGCCGAGGCAGCCTTCTGCGCGGGTGCGCTCCGGGCCGCAAGCTTGTGCTCCCAGGCGAGCGCGTGGCGCACGATGGTGTCGAGGCTTTCGAATTCCGGAATCCAGTCGAGGGTTTTGCGGATGCGATCTGCCGCCGCGACCGACACGACGATGTCGCCCGGACGGCGGCCGCTGAAGTTCACCGGGAACTTGCGGCCGTGGTTGCGCTCGACCGCGTCGAGCACCTCGCGCACCGAATAGCCGCGGCCGTAGCCGCAGTTCAGCGTCGCGCTGTTGTTGCCGGCGCGAAGATGGTTCAGCGCCGCGCGATGCGCGCGGGCGAGATCGCTGACATGGATGAAGTCGCGCACGCAGGTGCCGTCCGGCGTGTCGTAGTCGGTGCCGTAGACGTCGATGCGCGCGCGGCGGCCGAGCGCTGCTTCCACCGCCACCTTGATGAGGTGCGTCGCCCCGGGCGTCTGCAGGCCGGTGCGCAGGTCCGGGTCGGCGCCCGCGACGTTGAAGTAGCGCAGCGCCACATGGGTGAGCGGATGCGCGGCGGAGGCGTCGCGCAGCATCTGCTCGGTCATCAGCTTCGACCAGCCGTACGGCGAGAGCGGGATGGTCGGATCGTCCTCGGCGACCGGCACCCGCGCCGGATTGCCGTACACCGCCGCGGTCGAGGAAAAGATGAAGTGCTTGACGCCGCCCTTCACCGCCGCCTCGATCAGCGCGCGGGAGTTGGCGGTGTTGTTGCCGTAGTAGCCGAGCGGGTCGGTCATCGATTCCGGCACGATGGTCGAGCCGGCGAAGTGGATGACTGCGTCGACCTCGTGCTCGTCGATCAGCGCCGACACCAGCGCGCGGTCGCCGGCGTCGCCGACCACCGGCAGCATCGGCCGGGGCAGGGCCGATGCGAACCCGGTCGAGAGGTTGTCCAGCACCACCACGCGCTCGCCGGCATCGACGAGATCGTGCACCGTGTGGCTGCCGATATAGCCCGCGCCGCCTGTGACCAGAACGGTCATGCGCCTGTCCC
>JAIESI010000219.1 GCA_019746135.1 Xanthobacteraceae bacterium | reverse complement strand
CTCGATGGCGCGCGCGCCGGCCGCCAGGCGGCTTCGCCCGCGCGCCCGAGCTGCGGATTGAGCGGCTCGGCGAGCGGCCGGCCGACATGGATCTCGCCCCAGGCGAAGTTGTCGAAACTCGAAGGCCGGATGTCCTCGGCCTTGCCGTCGCGCGCCTTGGCCGGCCAGTCCGCGTCGGCGATCAGCGCCCGTGTCATGCCGACGAAATCGCCCGCGCCGCCGGCGATGGCGGCTTCGGCCTCCGCGGGCGTCGCGATCCGGCCGATCGCCATCACCGGGCGGCCGGCGCTCGCAAGCCGCATCTTTTTGTGAATGTCGAGAAAGTGCCCGCGCCGGAAATGCATGTCCGGCGCGTGGTTCTCCAGGCTGAGCGTGAAATTGCCCTGGCTGTAGGCGAAATAGTCGAGCGCGCTCGATGCCGCGAGCGCCGCCGTGATCCGCGCCGCCTCGTCCGGATCGATGCCGCCGGCAACGCCTTCGTCGCCGGGCATTTTCAGGCCGATGACGAAACCGCCGCCGCATGACGCACGGATGCCGTCAGCCACCTCGCGCACGAAGCGGATGCGGTTCTCCAGCGAGCCGCCGTAGTCGTCGCTGCGGCGGTTGGACCAGGGCGACAGGATCTGGGTGATGAGATAGCCGTGCGCGCCGTGCAGCTCGATACCGCCGAAGCCGCATTTTTTGAACCGCGTCGCGACCGCGACGTATTCATCGGCGACCTGCCGCAGCTCGGCGGTGCTCATCACGTGCGGCACGGTCCAGCTATAGGCGTCCGGCTGGTCGGAGATGCCCTTGGGGGACGCCACCGGACTCCAGAGCTGCTGCCGGCCGGGGTGCCAGAGCTGGGCGATCAGGCAGGCGCCCTGGCCTTCGACCGCGTCGGCGGCGCGCTTGAAGCCGTCTTCGTTCTCGCTTTCGTAGCCGGTGACCGTGGACGCCTGGCACAGCGCGGCCGGATCGACCGCGACGATCTCGGTGATGACCATTCCGGCGCCGCCCCTGGCGCGCTCGCCGAGAAAGCTGATCCAGCGATCGGTCACGCGGTTGCGCACGCCATAGTTGGTGGTGGTGGCCGGCAGGGCGATGCGGTTGCGCAAGGTGCGCTGTCCGACCCGCAACGGGCTGAACAGGCGCGGGAAGTACGCATTTTCACTCACGTCGCAACGTCCCCGGCAAGCACGGTGTCCGAAGGGGCAGAGTACATCGGGAAACGAGGTGACGGGCAAGCGGCTCCCGCCGCCTTTCGCCCTTCAGCGATTGCAAAGAACCCGCTTCATCTCTTGAGCGACAGCGAGCTGTAGCGTGTAGCGCGCTTTTGTGATCGGTTGTCTCGCTACCCGAATTTGGAAAATGAGTTCGGCTTCCCAATGGACCACAATCTCGCCGACGGTTACGTCGTGGCCGAGATTTCCCATTGCGGCCGCGAGTCTTTTTGACACATCGATCGACCGTTCGACGACTTCGTTCTCTGCAACGGCCGATATGGCGATCTGCGACAGTTCGCCGATGAATTTCCCATATTCTCGCCCGACAGTTGCGCGTCCCTCGTCGAAGGCCTGTCGCGTCAATATCGCAACGCTGGAGCCATCGGGCGGGCAATAATCTCCCGCTGTGGTCTGCGCGGCGGCAGCGTCCGGCGCGGCCAACAAAGCGATGATCAACGGAAACGCTCTTGTACCGAGGATACCGCCTGCAGCACAGCGGTTTCGCCCGACGAGTCCACGCGTATGCGGCGGTAGTCGTACTTTATGAATCATCGACGGGCTCCGTCGCCCTGACCGATGGACGCGCGGCGAATGTCGCATGCCACGCGGCGAGCCGCGGAAAATCCTTGCGCCACTGCCGTTCGTCGAACCGGAAGTCGAGATAGCAGAGCGCACATCCGATCGCGATGTGGCCGATCGAATAGGCGCTCGCCTCCAGCGCCGGAACCTCGCGTTCCACGGAAGCCAGCGTCGCCTCGTTGCGGACCGCAAAGCTCGTGAGATAAGGCTGCGACTGCTGCCCGGCCGGCCGCGACAGCTCGCCGCGCCACAGCACCAGGGCGTCGAGCCAGCCGTCGCCCAGCGCCTGGCGGCGCAGCGCGGTCATGCGCTCGGCGAACGGGGCGGGAAACAGCTTCGGGCCGTCGTGCAGATGGTCGAAGTATTCGCAGATCACCGACGAATCGTAGAGCACCGTGCCGTCGTCGAGCACCAGCGTCGGGATCTTCGACAGCGGGTTGTCGCGCATCAGCTCTTGATGCGGCTTCATCATCGCCGCGACCGTGCGCACGCATTCGATGCGGCCGGCGACGCCGACGTCGTGCGCGAACACCATGACCTTGCGCACGAACGGCGAGCGCGGCGACCAGTGCAGTTTCATGGAGAGCCTCCGTGCCCGCTCAAGAGACCTTGACGGGCGTTGCCGGGTCTTCCGCCGATGCCTCGGGGTCGGGCACCGCGGGCCGCTGGATCGCAAACAGCTCGTTGACCGCGCAGTAGTCCATGTAGCCGAGCCGCGCGAGCGGTTGCATGCGCGTCACGTCGACGTGGCCGCCCACGATCACACTGTCGTCGATGTGGATGCCGACCACCTCGCCGAGGATCACCGAGGAGGTGTTGCGGGTGCCGTCGGCGCTGACCAGCTCGACGGTCTTGTAATACCTGCACTCCAGCGCCACCGGCGAGCGCGCCACCCGCGGCGGCTTCACCGCGCGGCACGGCGCCATCTCGAGGCCGATGCGGTCCGGCTCGCTGATCGCGGGCGCGTATTCGGCCGACGAGGCGTTGACCGCCTCGCGCAGGTCGTAGGTCGCCATGTTGTAGACGAACTCGCCAGTCTCCTCGGCGTTGCGCTGCGAGTCCTTGCGCGGCTTGCTCGCGAACATGACGAACGGCGGCGCACCGGACACGACGTTGAAGAAGCTGTAGGGCGCGAGGTTGACCACGCCGTCGCGGCTCACGGTCGAGATCCAGCCGATTGGGCGCGGCACCACCAGCGCCGTCATCGGGTTGTGCGAGAGGCCGTGGTTGTTGCGGCGGGGATCGTAGTACATGGGCTAGCTCCTGAACACCGGCTTGCGCTTCTCGGCAAAGGCGCGCTGCGCTTCCTTGGTCTCTTCACTCCCGGCCAGCGCCACGGTCTGCGACTGCTCGAAGCGGTAGGCGTCGCGAAGCGGCATGTCCTCGGTGAGGTTGAACGAGCGCTTGGCGGCGCGGACGGCGAGCGGGCTCTTTGCGGCAATCTCGCGGGCGATGCCGCGGGCGGTTTCCAGAAGCGCATCGGGCGGCACGCAGGCGGACACGACGCCCATCCGGTAAAGCTCAGGACCTGGCACACGGCGCGCGGTGTAGACCAGGAGCCGCGCATCGGACTCGCGGAAGAACCGCCGCACATGGGCGACGCCGCCGGCGAGGCCGACGTCGACCTCGGTCATGGCAAAATAGGCGTTCTCGCTCGCAATCAGGATGTCGCAGCAGAGCGCGAGCACGCAGCCCGCGCCGATCGCGGCGCCGTTGATCGCGGCGATCACCGGCTTCTCGCATTCCATGACGGCGTTGAAGCTTTCGCGGACGATGCGGTTGTGCCGCGGATAGGCACCGGCCTCCTCGAGTGTGGGCCGGTCCTTGAGGTCGGCGCCGGCCGAGAAGATCCTGCCCTCGCCGGTCAGCACCACCGCGCGCACGTCGGTCCCGTCGCTCAGCATGTCGAAGATGGCGATGATCTCCTCGCGGAAGCGGCGGTTCTGCGCGTTCACCGGCGGGCGGGCGAGCGTGACGGTGGCGACGTGGTCGGCGACCTCGAGCCTGAAGCATTCGTAAGTGTCGGCCATGTCGCGTGTCCTTATGGGCAGTTAATCGCATATGGCGCCACACGGGCGGTCTCATCCCTCCCCGCGAGGGGAGGGTCCGCGCGAAGCGCGGTGGTGGGGAGAGCTCTCGTGTGGCACCATCTCCCCACCCGGCTCGCTGCGCTCGCCACCCTCCCCTCGCGGGGAGGGATGAGACCGCCCGAGCTTCCGCACATGCGATAGCCGTATGGGTTCATGCAGCATCTCCCGCCGCCTTCTTCAACCGGCACGGCGGCAGCGTCGTGAGGCCACCGCCGGGCGGTGGCGCAAGCGGCGGGGTCGCGCCGTCCGGCAAAGGAATTTCATGCGCGTTGAGCGTCATCGACACCATGGCGTAATAGCCGATGACGCCGGTGAGCTCGACCACGCCGCGCTCGCCGAAGCGCGCGGTCACCGCGGCGTGAACAGCCGGATCGACATCGCCGGCCTGCTGGAGCTGGCGGGCGAACTCGTACACCTCGGCGCAGGCTTGGTCGGCAAACACCGGCGGCTCGGCAAGCCTGATCGCCTCGATGCAGGCTGGGTCGAGCCCCGCGGCCCGCGCCGCCTCGGCATGAATGTGAAACTCGAGCTGGCTGTTCCAGCGCCGGCCGGTGACGATGATCGCAAGCTCGTTGAGCTTCTTCGGCAGGCCGGTGGAGAACCGCAGATACTCGCCGAGCCGCGACCAGCGCCGCGCCAGATCCGGGCTGTGGATCACCGCGCGGAGCGGACCGACCAGCCGGCCGCGCACGCCCGCGACGACCTCGTCGTGCACCTCGCGCTGCTCGGGGGTCATCTCGGCGACGGATGGAAGGCGCAGGCGGGGCATCAGCTTCTCCCAATGTCAGGCGCTCGACGCCAGCCCGAGCTCGTGCAGGATTTCGGCGGTGTGCTCGCCGAGGAGCGGCGGCGCACGGTCGAAGGCGAGCGGCGCTTGGGCGAAATTCAGCGGGCTCACGACCTGCGGCACGCGGCCGGCGGCCGGGTGCGGCAGCTCGCGCAGCATCGCCCGGTGCTGGACCTGCGGCTCGGCAAACACCTCCGGCACGGTGTTGATCGGCGCGCACGGCACGCCCGCGGCATCGAGCAGCGCGGTCAGCTCGCCGCGGGTGCGCCTGGCGAACTCGGCGCGCAACAGCGGATCGAGCAGCGCATGGTTGCGGACCCGCGCCGGATTGGTGGCGAAGCGCTCGTCCTTCGCCCATTCGGGGTGGCCGAGAATTCCGGCGAGCTTTGAGAACTGGCCGTCGTTGCCGACGGCGAGCGCGACAAAGCCGTCGGCGCAGGGAAACACGTCCTGCGGCTGAATGTTGGGATGGCGGTTGCCGCCGCGCTTGGGCGGGTTGCCGGAGACGAGCCAGTTCATCGCCTGGTTGGCGAGAAACGCCGCCTGCACGTCGAGCATGGCGAGGTCGATATGGTCGCCCTGCCCGGTCTCATGGCGCCGCGCCAGCGCCGCGAGCACGCCGACCACGGCGTACATGCCGGTCATCAGGTCGACGATCGGCACGCCGACCTTCTGCGGGCCCGCGCCGGGCATGCCGTCGCGCTCGCCGGTGACGCTCATCAGCCCGCCCATCGCCTGGATCATGAAGTCGTAAGCCGCGGCGTCGCGCTTGGGCCCGGTCTGACCGAAGCCGGTGATCGAGCAATAGATGAGCTTCGGGTTGACCGCCTTCAGGCTATCGTAGTCGAGGCCGTAGCGCTTGAGCGTGCCGACCTTGAAGTTCTCGAGCACGATATCGGAGCGCGCGGCGATGGCGCGGACGATCTCCTGCCCGGCGGGCTTGTCGAGCTCGAGCGCGATCGAGCGCTTGCCGCGGTTGACCGAAAGATAGTAGCCGGCCTCGCCGGTGGGATTGCCGGATTGGTCGTTGAGGAACGGCGGCCCCCAGGCGCGGGTGTCGTCGCCCACCGCGGGCCGCTCGACCTTGATCACGTCGGCGCCGAGATCGGCCAGCACCTGGCCGGCCCACGGCCCGGCCATGATCCGGCTCAGGTCGAGCACGCGGATGTGCGACAGCGGACCGGCCATTCCGCCCCTCCCTATCTCAGCTTCATCTCGACGCGGATGTCACAAAGCTGACCTATAGTTCAATATAGCGCTGCGGGAGGGAAGCGGCATGACGGGCGCCGCGCGCCGCAGCGAGCTCGTTCGCTACGACGGCGTGGAGATCGAGGTGGTGATCGACGGCAACGGCCCCGCGGTGGTGCTGCTGCCGTCGCTCGCGCGCGACTCCGACGACTACGACGAGGTCGCGGAAGGCCTCGCGGCGGCGGGCTTCCGCGTGCTGCGGCCGAAGCCGCGCGGCATCGGCCGCAGCAAGGGACCGATGCGCGGGATTTCGCTGCACGACTTCGCCCGCGACATCGCCGAGGTGGTGAAGGCGCAAGGCGACGGCAAAGCCGTGATCGTCGGCCACGCCTACGGCAACTGGGTGGCGCGGATGGCCGCGACCGACCATCCCGAGCTGGTGCGGGGCGTGGCGATCGCCGCGGCGGCCGCCAGGCAATACGCGCCGGAGCTCACGGCCGCCATCAATGTGGCCGGCAATCCGTCGCTGCCGGACGACGCGCGTATCGCTGCGCTGCGCTTTGCGTTCTTCGCGCCGGGCAACGATCCGAGCGTGTGGCTTGCGGGATGGCATCCGGAGATCCGCGACTACCAGCGCGCCGCGGCCGCGGCGGTTCAGCAGAATGAATGGTGGTCCGGCGGCACCGCGCCGCTGCTCGAGCTGCAGGCGGCGAACGATCCGTTCAAGCCGAAAGGAAAGCGCAACGAGATGAAGGACGAATTCGGCTCGCGCGTCACGGTGACGGTGATTGCGAACGCGAGCCATGCGCTGATCCCCGAGCAGCCCAGGGCCGTGGTCGAGGCGCTGGTGCAGTGGATCAAGAGCCTGACCTGAGCGCGCCAGTGACCGCGCTAACGTGTCGCGGTCCGGACGTTCGCCCGAATTCCTAAGCTACGCGCTGGAAGAGGCTGGAAGGCCGGCAGTCGGCCGCCGGGTCAATCGAAGCAACGCTGGACTGGTTTGCCTTGCGAAATGGCTCTGCCTGGTGCTTCCGCACCTCCGGCAGGTGCCGTAGTCTATGTCATTGCGCATTTGGCTGGATCGCGTGCCGCAGCAACGCCATCGGGGAGCGCTCAAATGAAGCTTGGCCGCCGCCGTTTTCTGACACTGGTCGGAGGCGTCGCAGCGCTTCCGGCCGTTTCGCGCCTCGCCTCAGCGCAGGCCTATCCGGCGCGGCCGGTGAAGCTGATTGCGCCGTTCCCGCCGGGCGGCTCGATCGACCTCACTGCAAGGCTGATCGGCCAGTGGCTGTCGGATCGGATCGGCCAGCAAGTCGTCGTCGAAAACCGGCCTGGCGCCGGCGGCAACGTCGGCAGCGAGGCGGCCCTGAGCTCGCCGGACGACGGCTATACGCTGCTGCTGTGCAGCGTTGCGAACGCCATCAGCGCCACGCTGTACGACAATCTCAAATACAATTTCCGCGACATCGCCCCGGTGGCGGGCATCAGCCGCGCGCCCAACGTCATGGTGTTGCATCCGTCGGTGCCGGCCAAAACCGTTCCCGAGTTCATCGCCTATGCCAAGGCCAACCCGGGGAAGATCAACATGGCATCTTCGGGCGTCGGCACGTCAATTCATATGTCCGGCGAGCTGTTCAAGCTGCTGACCGGCGTGAACATGCAGCACGTGCCCTATCGCGGCTCGGCGCCGATGCTGACCGACCTCCTGGCCGGCCAGGTCCAGGTCGCCTTTGACAACCTGCAGCCATCGATGCCGCACATCAAGGCCGGCACGCTGCGCGCGCTTGCGGTGACGACCGCGACGCGCTCGGAGGCGCTGCCCGAGCTGCCACCGATTGCCGATTTCGTGCCTGGCTATGAGGCGAGCACGTGGAACGGTGTGTGCGCCCCCAAGGGCACACCGGCTGAAATCGTGCAAAAGCTCAATCAGGAGATCAATGCCGGGCTGAACGACCCGAAGTTCAAGGCGCGCCTTGCCGACATGGGCGCGTGGGCGCTGCCGGGCTCGGCCGCCGACGCCGGCAAGCTGATCGCCGACGAAGTCGACAAGTGGGCCAAGGTGATCCGGACCGGCAACATCAAGGCGGAGTGACGCGGCTGCGTAACACTTGGCTACAGCCCGTGCTGCCAGGCTTCGGGGATAAGCCGGTAGCCCGCGCCGTCGCGCACCAGATGCGCGAAGCCCGGGAAATGCAGGTGCATGCCGGTGACCAAGAGCCGGTCGGTCGCGGCCATGTCGAACACCTTGCGGCGCGATGCTTCCGCAAGCGCCTTGTCGGTGTCGAAGTCCATGCAGACCTCCGGCCGCGCCGTCTGCACCTCCGGCACGTGGACGGTGTCGGCCCAGATCAGGAGCTGCTCCTTGCCGGAGCTGACCATGTAGGTGGTGTGGCCCGGCGTGTGGCCGGGCCGGTGAATCGCCGTGACGCCCGGGAACACCTCCTCGCCGCCCTTGAACAGGCGCCAGCGGTCCTTGTAGGGCGTGATCTGCTCGCGGCCGGCCTGGAAGAAATCGCGCTTCTCGCGATCGGTCCCCTTCGCCATCGCCGCGTCGTCGAACCAGTGCGCGGGCTCGCGCTCGTGCATGACGAGCTCGGCGTTCGGATAGAACGGCTGCCAGGTGTTGCGGTCGGCCAAGCCCGCCGAATGGTCCGGATGCATGTGCGTCAGGATCACGGTGTCGATGCGCGCCGGATCGACGCCGGCGGCCTTGATGTTGGCGAGCACGTTGCCGGCGGTCGGCAGCAGGTAGGTGCCCGAGCCGGTGTCGACCAGCGCGAGCCGTCCGGCGGAATGGATCAGAAACGCGTTCACCGACGTGCGGCGCGCCGGGCGGAACGCCGCGGCGAGGATGCCGGTCGCCTCCTCGACGCTGATGTTGCGCAGCACCTGCATCGAGCCGTCGAGAAACCCGTCGCTGATCGCGGTGACGACGATGTCGCCGATGCGGCGGTGATAGACGCCGGGGATCTGCTGTTGCGGAAGATTGCTCATCGTTTGGCCTCCGGCGCTCGCCCACTGCTCCGACGCGGACATAACCACAGTTGATCGCTTCCGCGCCATAGAGCTACAGTCACCGTGCATGCCGAGTATTCAGAAGTCTCCGCTCACAACCTATCTCGATCATCTTTCGCGGGGCGAGCTCGCCTACCAGTTCAGCCCGGCGGCGGGACGGGCGGTGTTCTATCCGCGCGTGACCTGCCCGTTCACCGGCAACGAGGCGCTCGAATGGCGCATCAGCAAGGGGCTCGGCACGGTCTACGCGACGACCGTCGTGCACCCGGCCGAAGGCAAGCCGTTCAACGTGGCGCTGATCGACTGCGACGAGGGCTTCCGCCTGATGAGCCGGGTGGAGGACATCGCGCCGGAGCAGGTGCGCATCGGCCAGCGCGTGCGCTTCCGCGTGCACCAGCCGGGCGGCGACGAGCCGCCCTGCCCGGTGTTCACGCCGGCGGAGGGCGCGTGATGGACGGGCTCAAGCGCGGCAGCGCCGCGATCGTCGGCGTCGCGGAATCCGATCTCGGCCAGGTCGCCGAGGACATGTCGGTGTTCGACCTGATGGCACAGGGAACGCGGCGCGCGCTCGACGACTGCGGGCTCACTCTGAAGGACGTCGACGGGCTGTTCTCGGCCACCACCCAGAGCCGCATGTCGGTGCTGGGACTTGCCGAATATCTCGGCATCAATCCGCCGTACATCGGCTCGACCATCGTCGGCGGCTCGTCGTTCGAGTACCACGTGGCGCATGCGATGGGCGCGATCGCGCAAGGCCTGTGCAACGTCGCGGTGATCGCCTACGGCAGCACGCAGCGCAGCGTCGGCAGGAAGCAGGCGTCGGTGCGCGAGGTCAATCCGTACGAGACGCCGTTCAAGCCGTTCCTGCCGTCGAGCGCCTACGCGCTCGCCGCATCGCGGCACATGCACGAGTTCGGCACGACGCGCGAGCAACTGGCCGCGGTCGCGGTCGCGGCACGCAAATGGGCGCTGCTCAATCCGGCCGCCTGGGAGAAGAAGCCGCTGACGATCGAGGGCGTGCTGTCGGCGCGGATGGTGAGCTATCCGTTCACGGTGCGGGATTGCTGCCTGGTCACCGACGGCGGCGGCGCGATCGTCGTCACGTCGGCGGAGCGCGCCCGATCGCTGAAGAAGCCGCCGGCCTATGTGCTCGGCTGCGGCCAGTCGACCACCCACGCCAACATCTCCAGCATGCCGGACCTGACGGTGACCGGCGCGCTCGCCGCAGGGCAAGCCGCCTACAAGATGGCGAAGCTCGGGCCTTCAGATGTCGATGCGGTCGAGCTCTATGATGCGTTCACCATCAACACCATCCTGTTTCTCGAGGATCTCGGCTTCTGCAACAAGGGCGAAGGCGGCGCGTTCGTCAGCGATGGGCGCATCGCGCCGAACGGGAGCCTTGCAGTCAACACCAACGGCGGCGGGCTGTCGTACTGCCATCCCGGCATGTACGGGCTGTTCCTCTTGATCGAGGCGGTGCGCCAATTGCGCGGCGAATGCGGCGCGCGCCAGGTGAAAGACTGCGAGGTCGCGCTGGCGCACGGCAACGGCGGCGTGCTGTCGTCCCAGGCCACCGTCATTCTCGGCACGCCGGCGACGGTTTAGGACATTGGGGATGAGCTCGTAGGGTGGGCAAAGCCGCCAACGGGTCCGCGCGAAGCGCGGCCCGATGACAGGCTCCGCGGCGTGCCCACCATCGAACGCCGGATGCGACTGAAGATGGTGGGCCCGGCGCCATAGCGCGTCGAAGACGCGCGTGACCGCGCTAGTGGCGCCTTGGCCCACCCTTGTATGAGGAAGGTCAAGAGGCGGCTTGGCGGCGGAAGCTCTTCTACGGCATGGCAGC
>JAIESI010000372.1 GCA_019746135.1 Xanthobacteraceae bacterium | reverse complement strand
GCGCGGCTCTTCATCAGGTCGAAGTCCTTCGGCACGATCACCTCGAAGCCCCACGGCACGCCCCACTTCCAGCCGCCGGCCGCTTTCATGAAATAGTTCGCGGTCGAGGCCAGCACGTCCGGCACGTTGGTCCAGATGTCGCGCCGGCCGTCGCCGCTGAAGTCGACCGCGTAGTCGACGAAGTTGGTCGGCATGAACTGGGTCTGGCCCATGGCGCCGGCCCAGGAGGTGACGAACCGTTCACGCGGGATGTGGCCGTCCTGGATGATCTTCAGCGCCACGAGCAACTCGTCGCGGAAATAGGGATGGCGATACCTGGCGAAGGCCAGCGTCGCGAGCGAGCGGATGCCGTCCCATTTGTCCTTCAGCGCGCCGTAGGACGTCTCCATCCCCCAGATCGCGAGGATCACCCAGCGCTCGACGCGGTATTTCTTCTCGACCGCGTCGAAGGTCGAGCGCCACTCCTGCTCCTTCTTCAGGCCGGTCTTGGTGTTCAGCGGCGAGGCGATCGACGTCACATAGGCGCCGGCAGGCTTGGCGTATTCCGGCTGGCGCTTGGTGGTGGCGATCACGCGCGGATCGGGCGTGACGCCCTGGAACGCGTTGTTGAAGGTGCCCCGCGTGATGCCCTTCTTCTGCGCGTCCTTCCACAGCTCGGCGACGAACTGATCGAAGTCGAGCCCGCGGGTGTGAACGACCTGGGCCTGCGCGGAGGCGGCGGCGATCAAGAGCAGGACGGCTGCGGCAAGTGCGCGAAGAATCATGCCCGGAGTTTACACCAGCGAGGCCCGGCCAGTGCAGGCCGCGAAGCCCGAGAGCAGCCGGCGGGAGATGCCACGGGTGCGGACGATGCGGCCATCGCCCGCGCTGCGCCTGTCCTTTGCGGGCGGTGCAATTCGCGACCGGGAAGGGCGGCGGAATCTGCCGTGAATCCCGCGCCGGTCCTGGCGGTCAGCGCCGCTCAGCCCCTCTTGCGGTTCTGCTCCAGCCGCGCATCCACCAGCGCGACCTGCGCGTCGATCGCGGCGTTGCTCAGACCCTTCTGCTTCGCGATGAGCTGCACCAGCTTGTCGGCGCGCTCAATGTTGGGGGCCCCGTTCTGCAGCGCCCGGGCGGCCGAGGCCGGCCGCGACAGGCTCTGCGCCGCGGCGGCATATTTCTCGAACGGCACGAGGTCGGCCGGGCTGGCGCCGAGCTTCACCACGAGATCGTTGACGAAGTTGTAGACCGAGCGCGAGGTCTCGATGTCGGAGTGTACCGCTTCCTGCGCCGTGCGCATGCCGTCCTTGGTGACGCAGCGGTAATTTCCAGCCAGCAGCATCGCCCATTTGGCCAGCGGCACGAACAGCGAGTCATGCACGCGCAGCTTCACCGGCAATTCGATCTTTTCGTCGCCGTCGTCGTAACGCACGGCATCGATATCCTGCTCGAGCCGGCGCAAGATTTCGGTGCTCTTCTCGCTGTCGAACCTCGCCACCTTGAAGTTGGTCGGCAGCGTCACCTGCAGCATGTTGACCTTTTCATCCGGCGGACGGATCGCCTGCGGGTCGGGGCTGCACAAGGTGAGGCGGCCAGGATCGAAACTGTCCCACACCGTGGCATCGGTATAGGCGGGCTTGAGAGCTTCGGCGTCGAGCCCCGGAATGCGCTTCATGTAAGGCAGCGGCGGCATGTTCATGATCGACATGCAGGGGACGCGCGACTTCGCGACCGCGTCGAGCAATTCACGCACACCCGGCGAACGATATTGCGGCTCCTGCATGGCAAGGCCGATGAGGTCGTAGTCCTTGGGGTTGACGCCGTCCGCGCCACCGGCCGTCACCTTGCCGGGCAGCCTGCGGGAAGCGATCTCGACCGGCTCCTTGCGGCCCTTCACCGGCATGCGGACGCGGAAGCCTTCGGCGTTGATCAGGTCCGCTTCCGCCGGCAGGCAGATCAGATGCACGGAATGGCCCCCGAACAAAACCTTGGAGGCGAGGAGCGAGCCATACGACGCGCCCATGATCATGATGTTGTAGGCCACAAATTCACCTCAGGTGTTGAGAGCTGGATTCATGCGAGCCGCGTGTCGGCCGCAAGGCGATCCTTCAAGCGCAGAAGCGCGATCGTCTCGATCTCCCGCAAGGCTGTTTCGAACTCCACGGACGGATCGTTGGCAATGCGCGCTTCAAAGGCCCGAAGGATGCTGTCTTTGTCCCGGCCTTTCACCGCCATGATGAACGGAAAGCCGAACCGCGAGCGATACCTGTCGTTGAGCGCGGTGAACCGCGAGAGTTCCTCCGGCGCCAGGGCACTCAGCCCGGCCGCTCCCTGTTCGCGCCGCGAGTCGATTGTCCATTGGTCCGCAACCGCCAGCCGTCCGGCGAGATCGGGATGCGCATTGACAAGCCGCAGCTTCGCATCGTCGGGCAATTTTCGCATGGCCGCGACCATGGCGGCGTGCAGGCCGTCCGCCGAGTCATGCGAGCGTGTCAAACCGGCCCGGTGCACGCCCTCGGCAATCTGCGGCGTGTGCTCGAAGACGCTGCCGAACACCTCGACAAACAGAGCACGCGACATGCGACTCGGAACATGGCCCGCCCCGGGCGGATGACGGGCGATCCAGTGCCGCGCAATGTCAATTCTCCGCGCCAGCCAGACATCATGTTTCGAGGACACGTGGTCGAGGAACCGGGCGAGAGACGCCGCGCGTCCCGGCCGGCCCGCCAGCCGGCAATGCAAACCCACCGACAGCATTTTCGGTGCCGTCGCGCCTTCCTCGTACAGGCAATCGAAGCTGTCTTTGAGATAGCTGAAGAACTGGTCGCCGCTGTTGAAGCCCTGCGGCGTGGCGAAGCGCATGTCATTCGCGTCAAGCGTATATGGCACGATCAGGTGAGGTCCGTGCGGGCCGTCGATCCAGTAGGGAAGATCATCCGCATAAGAGTCGGATGAGTAGAGAAAGCTCTGCTCATCGAGGACGATGGCGAGCGTGTTGGCGGAACAGCGGCCCTGATAGAAGCCGGATGGCGGGCTTCCGGTTGCGTCCGTGTGCAGCCGGATCGCTTCCTCAATATGACGGCGTTCCTCGGCTTCCGGCATGTCCTTGTATTCGATCCACTTGAGACCATGCGTTGCGATCTCCCAGCCGGCGTCCCGCATCGCGGCGACCACCGCTGGATTTCTCGCCATGGCGGTCGCAACACCGAACACCGTGACCGGAATGTTGCGATCCGAGAAAAGCCGGTGCAGGCGCCAGAATCCCGCGCGCGATCCATATTCGTAGATGGATTCCATGTTCATGTGGCGTTGCCCGGGCCAAGGCTGTGCCCCGACGATTTCGGACAAGAAAGCCTCCGAAGCCGCATCGCCGTGGAGAACGCAGTTTTCGCCGCCCTCTTCGTAATTGATGACGAACTGGATGCAGATCCGCGCATCGTTCGGCCATTGCGGATGCGGCGGATGGCGGCCGTAGCCAACGAGATCGCGCGGATAGGGCGTCATGTCAGACCTCAGTCGTCAACTGCCCCGGTATGTCGCATAGCTCCATGGGGTCGCAAGCAACGGCACATGATAGTGGCCTTGCGGCTCGGAGATGCGGAAGCGGATGGGCACGACATCAAGGAACGGCGGAGCGGCCTCGTTCCTTGTCGCGCGCTGAAAGTACTCCCCGATATGGAAACGGAGCTCATAGGCGCCGATCCTGAAATTCGGGCCGTGCATGAGAGGCTCAGCCGTTCGACCGTCGGAATTCGTTCGAGTGACCGCCACCGTCTCACCGCCATTGTCGTCGAGACGAAAGAGCTCGACGCGAACGTCCGCGGCCGGCCGCCCCTGCATGGTATCGAGTACATGTGTCGACAGCCGTCCCATCATCATGCTCTTCCGGTGCCGCTCAAGGGGACGAGGTGTAACAGGCGCAGGCGAATCCATTTTCGTAATGGTTTTGAAGCTGATCGTTAAGAATCCACATAATGGCCGAGGCCGGCGCCGCTATAGTCAACGGCAAAAATCGGCGTCGAGGGAACGCATCACAAGGGGAGCCATCTCATGTCGAAGAACGTCAATCCCGTTGACGAGGTCTTGCCTGCGCCAAAATTGACGGCGCTCGGGCTGCAACATGTTCTCGTCATGTATGCCGGGGCCGTCGCCGTTCCGTTGATCGTCGGACGGGCGCTGCAGCTCACGCCGGAACAGGTCGCGTTTTTGATCAACGCCGATCTCTTCGCCTGCGGCGTCGTCACACTGATTCAGGCTTTCGGATTTCCGGGCGTCGGCATTCGGCTCCCCGTCATGATGGGCGTGACCTTCGCCTCGGTGTCGCCGATGCTGGCGATGATCGCCGCCGGCAAGGCGGCCGGAGCATCCAGCAGCACCACCCTGAACGTGATTTACGGGTCGGTGATAGCCGCGGGTGTGTTCGGCCTCCTGATCTCGCCGTTCATCAGCCGTCTCCTGCGGTTCTTTCCGCCTGTGGTGACCGGCACGATCATCCTCGTGATCGGCATCTCGCTGATGCGGATTGGGATCAACTGGGCCGCCGGCGGCGTGCCGTCGATGCCGAACTACGGCGATCCGCTGCATCTCGGCGTGGCGTTCTTCGTGCTGCTGGTGATTCTGGCCATTACCAAGTTCGGAAAGGGTTTCTGGGCCAACATCGCCGTCCTGCTCGGGATCGCAATCGGGGCCATAGCGGCCATGCTTCTCGGCAAGATGAGCTTCGCCAAGGTCGCCGCCGCGCCATGGGTCGGCGTCGTGCTGCCATTTCAATTTGGCATGCCGATTTTCGACATTGTCTCGATCATCACCATGTGCCTGGTCATGATCGTGGTCATGATTGAATCGACCGGCATGTTCCTGGCGCTCGGCGAGATGACCGGTCACAAGGTTACCCGGGACGACCTCACGCGGGGCCTGCGCGCCGACGGCCTCGGAACGATCATCGGGGGCGTCTTCAACACGTTCCCTTACACATCGTTTTCGCAGAATGTCGGCCTCGTGGGCGTGACCGGAATCCGCTCCAGATATGTTTGCGTCGTGGGCGGCGGCATTCTTCTGGTGCTCGGACTGACCCCGAAGCTCGCCGCACTGGTCGAAGCGGTTCCGACTTTCGTTCTCGGCGGCGCCGGCATCGTCATGTTCGGCATGGTCGCGGCGACGGGCATTCGCATCCTGGCCGCCGTCGACTACACCGCCCGGCGACAGAACCTGTTCATCGTGGCGATCTCGGTTGGAGTCGGCATGATCCCGTTGGTGTCCGACAAGTTCTTTCAGTTCATGCCGTCGGCGCTGGCGCCCTTGCTGCATTCGGGAATACTGCTGGCGGCCATCTCGGCCTTTCTCCTGAATCTCTATTACAACGGCACGAGCACGGAGGAGAACGCCGAGTCCGATGTGTCCAAGGCGGCGATGGCGGCCGAGCACGTCTGAGCCGGAGCGGCGACCCCACACGCGGTCGGCTTGCCTGCCGGCCGCGTGCGTGGCGTTCAACTCCACATCTGCAGTTGCTCTTTGACATGCGCGCGCAGGCGTTCGACCGTCGTGTCGACAAATGATTTGACGCGCTTGGGCAGCATCCTGCGGCTGGGATAGAGCACGCCCAAGGTCGCTGATTGCGGGCGATAGTCGGTCAGCGGGACGGGGACCAGCCGTCCGGCCGCCAGATGCTCGGCGATCTCGAAGACGGGCTTGAGGGCGATGCCCTGACCGGCGAGCGCCCATTCCGTCAGGACATCGCCATCGTCGGCGTCGATCGGCCCCGAGACCGGCAGCGTCACGGTCTTCTTTCTGGCCGCTGTCAGGGTCCACCGGAATTGTTGAGATCCGGGGAAGCGGAGCAGCAGGCAGACATGCTGGAACAGGTCGTCCGGCGCTTTCGGCGCCCCGTGCCGCTCGAGATAGCTCGGCGCCGCGCAAAGCACGCGCTCCACATCCACGATCTTGCGCAGCGTCATGCTGGAATCCTGCAGCTGCGACATGCGGATCGCCACGTCGACCGATTCCTGGACCAGGTCGAGAAGGTGGTCGGAGAGCCGCAGCCACACCTGGGTTTCCGGAAATCGCGTCCGGAAATCCGCGACCATCGGCCCGATCACCCGCCGGCCCAAACCCAGCGGTGCCGTCACCTTCAGCGTTCCGCGCGGCCGGGCGCCACTTTCCGCGACGCTCGCTTCGGCACGCTCCATCGCCTCCACGACGTCCAGACATCGTTCGTAGAATATGCGGCCGGCCTCGGTCGGACTCATCCGCCGCGTTGTTCGTATGAACAGCCGACAGCCGAGATGGTCCTCGAGAACCTTCACGCGATAGCTCACCACGGCCGCGGACATTCTCAGGGTGCGCGCGGCCGCGGAAAAGCTTCCGGTCTCGATCACCCGCATGAACACCCTGATGCTTTCAAGGGCCGCCGACATCGTCGCCTCCGATTGCGCGAAGTTTTTTGAAAATATTCGCGATTTCAAGCAGGGTCAAAGGCCGCGTTCCCGACTAGGTTGGAAGCGCCGCGGAGGAAGGCGCATGGACGCTTATTTGCTGGAATGGGGCGGGCTGCTGTTGCGCTGGCTGCACATGATCACCGCGATCGCGTGGATCGGATCCTCGTTCTTCTTCATGCATCTCGACGCCTTGCTGCGCAAAGCCCCGGGGCTTCCGGCGCAGGCCGGCGGCGTGGCCTGGCAGGTTCACGGCGGCGGCTTCTACGAAATGAGAAAGTATCTGGTCGCGCCCGAGCGGTTGCCGGAGGAGCTGACCTGGCACAAGTGGCAGTCCTACTGGACCTGGATCTCCGGATTTTTCCTGCTGGTCTGGATCTATTACGGCCAGTCGTCGCTCTATCTGATCGATCCGGCCATCATGCAGATGACCCCGGCGGTCGCCAGCGTCATCGGCATCGGATCGCTTGCCGTCGGGTGGCTGGCTTATGACCAGCTCTGCAAATCGCCGCTGGGAAGCAACGACGTCGTGCTCGCAGCGATCGGTTTTGCATTCGTGGTCGCCGCGAGCTGGGGGTTTGCTTCGGTCTTTTCCGGGCGCGGCGCACTGATCCATACCGGCGCGCTCATGGCGACGCTCATGAGCGCCAATGTTTTCTTGATCATCATCCCGAACCAGAAAAAGGTGATCGCGGACCTCGTGGCGGGCCGCTCTCCCGATCCTGCGCTCGGCAAGCAGGGCAAGCAGCGTTCGACGCACAACAATTATCTCACCCTGCCGGTTCTCTTCCTGATGCTGTCGAACCACTATCCGACGACTTATGGAAACGCGGCGCTGATCCCGCTCCTGGTGGCGCTGGTGTTGATTGCGGGCGGGCTTGTTCGTCATTTCTACAATATCCGCCATGCCGATCATGCGCGGTCGCCGTGGTGGGCGTTGGGCGCGGCTGCCCTGGCGATGGGCGCTGCTGTGGCGGCTGTGATCGCCGTTTCGCCTCTGGCACGCAACTATTTCCAATCGGGACGGGTCGTGCCGTCAAAAACGGCAAGTTCGCTGGCCGCGCCGCCGGCACCGGTCGTGGATATCATCGTCAGCCGCTGCTCCATGTGCCATGCGGCAGAGCCCGTCTGGAACGGCATCCACGTCGCACCGAAAGGGGTCGTTCTCGATTCCGCGGAGACGATCAGGCGCCAGGCCGAGGCGATCCGGCTTCATGCGGTTCTCACCCACGCGATGCCGCCAAACAACGTCACCGAGATGCCGATTGAGGAAAGGCAAGCTGTTGCGGCATGGCTTTCCGGCCAGACGGCCGAAAACCGGCAAGCGCAAGCAGGACGTCATCCGTAGTCACGAAAACAATGCCATCCAATGACATTCAGCGGACGGCCGGCGACGAAGCCTGGACGGCTCATTGGCCAGGCGGCAACGCCGCCGTCCGGGCCTGCATGAGATGGAACACCGAGACCCTATGCGAATGATCGACATTGAGCCGCTGACCAGAGCGGCATTCGCGGACTTCGGAGATGTCGTCGACGCGGAAGGCGCCGAATGGATCGACATCAATCAGGGATTTGCGCAGCGCGTCAACGATCTGGCGCTCGTCGACGTTGCGGAGGAGGGCGGGTCGGTCAACATCTCGCTGTTTACCGCGCGCGCCAGGCCGCAGCCCATCGCGATCACCATGATGGAGCAGCATCCGCTCGGCACGCAGCTGTTTTTTCCGCTCCAGAATGCACCCTGGCTGGTGCTCGTATGCACCGACCCTGCCGACCGGCAAAGCTATCGCGCCTTTCGCGCCGCGGGCCGGCAGGGCGTGAACTACGCGAAAGGCGTCTGGCACCATCCGCTTCTGGTCCTCGCCGACCATGAACGGTTCATCGTGGTCGATCGCGCAGGGCCGGGATGCAATCTGCAGGAAATGTGGCTCGACGCAGGGCAGGTGTTACACCTCGTGCCTCGATCCTGATTTGCAAGGAGACAATGTCATGAGCGATCGGCGCTACTACGCCCCGCACGGAGGTCATCCGGCGCAAACCGCGTTGATGACCGGCCGCGCGGTGTTCACCGAGGCCTACGCTGTCATCCCCAAAGGGGTCATGTGCGACATCGTCACGAGCCGCCTGCCGCATTGGGAGGAGACGCGGGCCTGGATCATCGCGCGGCCCCTGTCAGGTTTCGCCGAGACATTTTCCCAATACATCATGGAGGTCGGCCCGCGCGGAGGGAGCGACCGGCCTGAGCCCGACGCGCATGCCGAAGCTGCACTCTTCATCATGGAAGGCGAGGTCGAGCTGACGGTCGCCGGCACCAAGTCCGTCATGGCGCCCGGCGGCTTCGCCTATATTCCACCGTCGACGGCCTGGTCGCTGCACAACACGCAGGAGCAAGCGGCGCGCTTTCATTGGATCCGCAAGCACTATGAACCGGCCGCCGGGCTCTCGGCGCCGCCGGTGCTCGTGACCAACGAGACGCAGATCAAGCCGGATTCGATGCCCGGCACCGAGGGCCGATGGGCGACCACGCGTTTCATGGATCCGAACGACCTGCGGCACGACATGCACGTCACCATCGTCACCCTCGAGCCGGGCGCCTCGATTCCGTTCGAGGAAACCCACGTCATGGAGCACGGCCTTTATGTCCTCGAAGGCAAGGCGGTCTACCGCCTGAACACGGATTGGGTCGAGGTCGAGGCTGGCGATTTCATGTGGCTGCGCGCTTTCTGTCCGCAGGCCTGCTACGCCGGGGGCCCGAGCCGATTCCGCTACCTGCTTTACAAGGACGTCAATCGGCACGCACCGCTCAAGGTTCAGAGGCAGGTCTAGATCGAGCGCTTCCAGGAGTTGCGCCAGCGAAGAGAAATGACGCCCTGTTGAAACGAGACTGCGGAGGGCTGCTGCACCTTGAGCCGCGTGCGAAGAATCATACCCGGAGCTTGCACCAGCGCGAGCTTGACCAGCGAGGCTTGGGCGCCGGCGTGCCGCTGCAGGCGGCCTAAAATACGATCAGCGCGATGATCGTCGCGACGGCCCCCGCGAACATCGCGACATGGAGGGCCTGTTCCCAAGCTCGAGTCATGGGTCCGAAGATAGGCGTCGGAATGGTCGGCGCCATTCCGAAGAATCAAAAAAAACGACAACGATCTTCTCCTGCAGACTGCGATCGGAGTTGAAAGTTTCTCCTGCCAGCAGCTTGCCAAGCAGCCGGCAAGCGCCTGCGAACGATCATGGGTCGGGCTTCAGCGAGACCATGCCCCCGCCGTGCCGCTGCACGCGGCCCGCAAGCTCGAGCTCCAACAGCACGGTGCGCACAATCGCCGGCGGCGACTGCGACTGCCGGATCAGGTCGTCGATGCTGACCGGGGCGTGGCTCAAGAGCCCGGTGATGCGGGTCCGTTGATCCTCCGCCGGCTCGGCCGGGCCAGCCGGCGGTTCGCCCGCGGGCTCCTCGAGGCCCTCAAGCTTCCGGCCGAGGATCGGCCGCACCACCTCCAGCACGTCGGCGGCTTCGGTCACGAGCGTCGCGCCCTGCTTGAGCAGGCCGTTGGCGCCATCGGCGCGCGGGTCGAGCGGGGAGCCGCGAGCTTAGAGGCCCGAACTCGCCGGGCGCCGCCCCAGAGCTTCCTTGACAGGCCAAGGGTCGGCATTTAGGCCCAGCTTGCGTGCCGGGGGACGAGACGATTCGAAGCCCCGTGTCGCCGCCACATCTTCCATACGCCGTGCCAGCCAGCCATATGGGCTTCTTGGGGTAAGGTGCACACTGGGTAACCATCCTGTTGATCCTGCGATAGGCTGCTGGCTATCGTGGCCTTGAAGTGCAGAATCTCTCGCACCCTGCCAGCGCCGTGCCGACCACCTGATGACAACACGACCGCGACCGTCGTTCCGCAACCCGCCGCTGACAGAGGTGGTATGCGGTCTGCAGTTCAGGCCTCTGCAACAGTTTCAGGCAGCGCATTACGGGTTGTTCTGGAAATCCGTTCAGAAGGAATATCCGACCAGTCGGACGGTGACGCCCCTAAACACTCCAACCCTTGTTCCCCAGCCTGCGGATGGGGTTGCAGAAGTGACCCTGGACCTCACTCTCGCGCTGCCGCGGGTGTGGTTTGTCAGTAAGGACGATACCTGTTTGATTCAGGTGCAGCAGGATCGCTTTCTATTCAACTGGCGATCACGGCAGGGCAACAAGTACCCCCGCTATCCGACCGTGGTTCGGGTGCTGTCCGAAAAGTGGTTGGAATTCGGCGTGGCGCGATCTCCGATAACATGAGGGTATCGTTTCAGGCTGC
>JAIESI010000139.1 GCA_019746135.1 Xanthobacteraceae bacterium | reverse complement strand
TTCCCGAAAATGCCAGAAAACCGGCGCGCACCGCAGCCCGACCGTGCAAAGACAGTGTGAGATATCCGGGCTAGAGCGTGATCCCGAAAAGTGTGAAGCGGTTTTCGGGATAAGATCACGTTCAAACGAGAAATTTTCCGGACCATCAGGGGAGGGGAGCTTGGCGCTCAAGCTTGTCATCGGCAACAAGAACTATTCGTCGTGGTCGTTCCGGCCGTGGATCGCCATGAAGGTTGCCGGCGTCGCCTTCGACGAGGAGGTGATCTCGCTCAACGCCGAGGACTTCAAGCCGCGCGTATCGAAGCATTCCGGCACCGGCAAGGTGCCGGTGCTGATCGACGGCCCGGTCCAGGTCTGGGAGTCGCTTGCGATCCTGGAATACCTCGCGGAAAAATTTCCGGCGGCAATGCTCTGGCCGCAGGACGGCGCGGCGCGGGCGCATGCGCGGGCCATCTCGTCGGAGATGCATGCGGGCTTCCTGCCGCTGCGCCGCGCCTGCCCGATGAACATGTGGCGGCCGGTCAAGCAACTGGTGCTGAACGCCGAGGCCGCGGCCAACGTCGCCCGGATCGATGCGATGTGGACCGATTGTCGCAGCCGCTTCGGCTCCGGCGGGCCGTTTCTGTTCGGCGCCTTCACCGCCGCCGACGCGATGTACGCGCCGGTGGTGTCGCGGTTTCACACCTACGGGATTTCGGCGAGCGGCGGCGCGCGCGCTTATATGACGGCAATGATGGCCCTGCCGGCCTGGGGCGAGTGGCTTTCCGCCGCGCTCAAGGAGCCCTGGGTGCTGGCGGAAGACGAGATCGACTGGCCGACCGTGCTGCGGGTCTAGCGACGAATTGACGACTCGCGCGCCCTAGCCGACTTGCCCGAGGTACACCAGGTAGAAAATCGCGGCCACCAGGCACGTGCTCACCACGAGCACGACCAGCACGGGGCGATCGAGAAATCCGGCGCGGGCCTCGACGGGCGTTTCGACAATGCGGTTGCCTTCCTTGTGCATGATCGTCTCCGTCAATCGGCGCTGCTGTGCATCCAGCGGTCGAGGCGTTCCGGCATGATCCACGGCCAGGCGAAGCTCGTGAACAGGGCCCACCACGCGCCGTTGAACGCCCCGAAATAGATGCCGTTTTGCACCCCGCCGCCGTGGCCGCCGGTGAGACCGCCGACCACCGAGCCGACGACGATCCAGAACGCAAACCAGACTGCTGCAACCAAGGCGACGCGCTTCATCGCAAGCTCTCCTCGTCAAAACCAACGAGACCGCGGAAAATCCGTTCCGGATGCAATCGGTTAGCTATGCGGGCTGTGCATCCAGTCCTCGACGGCGCGCGGCATCAGCCACGGCCAGAGGAACACGCCGAGCAGCGCGAGGACGAAGCCCCAGATGCTGCCGCTCAGCGGTGCGTTGAACGTGACTTTGGCAAGCTCCGCTCCGCCGGCGATCCAGGCTGTGAACCAGAGAACAGCGACAAGGGCCACGCGATCCATGCAGCACATGCGGCACTCCCCTGGCGCGCCCCACATTGGACAATTGATCGTGAGGTCAACGCATGAAAGGGGTGCGACGTTCCGTCCCGGCTTGGCCGCCGGGGCCGGTTTGGCGCGGATTCGGGCAGTCCCCAAGCGTATGAGCCCGACCGCCTGTCTTTCTCATCAGAGAGGCTTGCCAAACCGCGAGAAAATCAATTTGTTTCTGCCCGGATTTGGTCACGATCGATGGAAGAATGCCTCCGTGCCGGCCTGCTTGGGGAAAACCAACGGCCGGGCCACGGGGGCGATCCAACGGTCCAATTTTCGGCGCGGCCGGGAGAGATCGCTATGAGGCTTGGGACTACCACACTTCGCACCGCCCTTTTTTCCGCGTGCTTGCTGGCCTTGCTGCCGGCGGCCCCCGCGGTGGCGCAGGAAACGCCGCCGCCGGTGAAGGGCATGTTCCTGCTGACGGACTACCCGGCGATGACGGTCCGGCCGGGCTCGACCACCACTGTCAATCTGCGGTTGCGCAACTATGCGCTGCCGCCCGAGCGCTTCGCCTTCAGCGTCAGTGGCGCGCCGCAGGGCTGGACCGTGACGCTGCTCGGCGGCGGCCAGCCGGCCGCGGCGGCGATGGTTGCCACCAATGACAGCACCACGCTGCAGCTCCGCCTCGACGTGCCCGAGAACGCACCGATGGGGACGCAGAACCTCACGGTGGTCGCCAAGGGCGCAACCACCGAGCTGACGCTGCCGATTGCGGTGACGCTCGCCAAGGACTTGCCGGCCAAGCTTTCGATGAAGGCGCAACTGCCGTCGATCCGCGGCAACGCCAAGTCGACCTTCGAATACCAGATGGATGTCAAGAACGACTCCGGCCGCAACCTCGTGGTCGCGCTCGGGGCGCAGGCGCCGCAGAATTTCGAGGCGACCTTCACCGAGCAGTATGGCAGCACGGAGCTCAACTCGATCCCGATCGAGGCCGGCCAGTCGAAGACGGTGAAGCTCAAGGTCCGCCCGCCGGGCACGGTCGCCGCCAACCGCTATCCCGTCTCGGTCAAGGCCACCTCGGAGGATGCGACCGCCGACGCCACCGTCGCGCTGGAGGTCACCGGCTCGCCGCGGCTCACGCTTGCGGGCCGCGACGGCGTGCTGAGCGGCCGCGCCGAAGCCGGCAAGGAGGCGAGCTTCCCGCTGACCATCACCAACACCGGCACCGCGCCGGCCGACGAGATCGAGCTCTCGTCAAGCGCACCGAGCGGCTGGAAGATCGAGTTCGATCCCAAGACCGTCGACCGCATCGCGCAGAACCAGAACAAGGAAGTGCAGGTCCGCGTGACGCCGCCGGAGAAGGCGATCGCCGGTGACTACGCGCCGACCTTCACCGCCTCGGCGCGCGGCGAATCCGCCTCGCAGCAGTTCCGCGTCGCGGTCGGCACCTCGACCATGTGGGGCATCGCCGGCGCAGGCATCATCGCCATTGCGCTCCTGATCATGGTGGGCGCGGTCGCGAGGTTCGGCCGGCGATGACCGACACAGTCATCGAGGTCCACGACCTCACCAAGCGTTACGGCCGGGCTGCCGCGGTGGACGGCATCTCGTTCTCGATCCAGAAGGGCGAAATCTTCGGCCTTCTGGGTCCGAACGGCGCCGGCAAGACCACCACGATCCTGATGATGCTCGGGCTGACCGACGTCACCTCCGGCAGCGTCAGCGTGCTGGGTCACGACCCGGTGCGCGAGCCGCTGCAGGTCAAGAAGGTGGTCGGCTATCTGCCGGACACCGTCGGATTCTACGACTACATGACCGCGGTCGATAACCTCCGCTACACCGCGGCCCTGATCGGCATCGCGCCGGCGGATCGCGACAAGCGGATCGCGTCGGCGCTGGAGCGTGTCGGCCTTCAGGACGTGGGTCAGAAGCGCGTCGGGGCCTTCTCGCGCGGCATGCGCCAGCGGCTTGGGCTTGCGGAGATCCTGATGAAGGACGCCGCGATCGCGATCCTCGACGAGCCGACGTCGGGGCTCGATCCGCACGCAACGTCGGAGCTGCTGGAGATGATCCGCACGCTCAAGCGCGACGGCGTGGCGGTGCTCGTCTCCTCGCACCTGCTCGAGCGGGTGCAGAGCATTTGCGACCGCGTTGCGCTGTTCAACGCCGGCAAGATCGCGCTGCTCGGCACCGTGCCGGAACTGGCCCGCGAGGTGCTGGGCGGGGGCTACAACGTCGAGGTCGAGGCCGAGGGCGAGGGACTCGCGGTCAAGTTCTCCGAGCTGTCCGGCGTCAAGGCGGTCGACCAGTCAGGCCCGAACCGCTATCGCCTCCTGGCCGAGACCGACGTGCGCCCGCAGGCCGCGGCCGCGGTGGTCAAGGCCGGCGGATCGCTGCGCCGCCTGTCGATCGCCGAGCCCTCGCTCGACGCCATCTACAACCACTACTTCAAGTCCCGTGGAGGCCAGCATGCCGCAGCGTGAAGGCTCCCCCTGGCAGGGCTTGAACGTCGTCTTCTTCCGCGAGCTGTTCGACCACCTCACCAGCGCCCGCATGCTGGTGCTGGAGTTCCTGGTGCTGCTGTTCGGCGCGGCGGTGGTCTATTTCGCCGCCGAGCAGATCCGCAACACCACGGCGGAGGACCCGTTCCTGTTCCTGCGGCTGTTTGCGCCGCCCGGACAGACGCTCCTGTCGTTCGTGCTGGTGATCAGCATCCTCGTGCCGATCATGGCGATCGGCCTGGGATTTGATTCGGTCAACGGCGAGTACAACCGCCGCACCATGTCGCGCATCCTGGCGCAGCCGATCTACCGCGACGCGCTGCTGTTCGGGAAATTCCTCGCCGGCCTGGCCACGCTGACCATCTGCCTGATCACGCTGTGGCTGCTCGTGATCGGCTTCGGCCTCATCCGGCTCGGCATTCCGCCGGGCGCGGAGGAGATCGGCCGGCTGATCATGTTCCTGCTCATCACCATCGCCTATGCCGGCGTGTGGCTCGCGCTGTCGATCCTGCTCTCGGTGATCTTCCGCTCGACCGCGACCGCGGCGCTGGTGGCGCTCGGGCTGTGGCTGTTCCTGTCGCTGCTCTGGCCCGCGCTCGCGCAGATGCTCGGCGAGGTGATCTCGCCCTCCGACATCCGCTTTGCCGCGCTCGGCCTGCCGACGCCGGACACGCTGGCCTGGCAGCAGGGGTTGTCGCGGCTGTCGCCCGGCACGCTTTACGGCGAGGCGGTGGTGGCGATGCTCAACCCGGACGCCCAGTCGATGACGACGCTGCTCGCCCAGTTCCAGGGCCGCATCGCCTCGCCGTTGCCGCTCGACCAGAGCATCATCCAGGCCTGGCCGCAGATGGTGAGCCTGATCGCCGGCATGATCATGCTCTATGTGATCGGCTACGTCGTGTTCCAGCGACAGGAGGTGAGGGCGTAGCTCGCCTTTGCCCGATCGCACAAACGCCGAAGGGCGGCCCGACCGGGCCGCCCTTCGTGCGTTCGGGGTGATGTCGTCCGTTAGACCGAAACCACCGCGATGATCTTCAGTGTGCTCGGCTCGACGATGATGATCTCCTCATCGACGATGAAGTAGCTGTAGCCACGCCAAGCCGGGTGGATTTCGACCAGGGTTGCAGGCACCGCGACGATCTTGACGGTCCGCGGCACCACCGTGCCCACGCTGACGTTGAAGTTGATCGAGCTGCGAGAAACCTTCGGCGCGCTGCTCGACTGGATCACCGTGGTGCGGATCTTGGTCTTCTGCTCGGACGTCAGATTGACCGCGCCGCCGGCCTGCGTGCTGCCCGCTGCGCCCTGACCGGTGGTCTGGTTCTGCTGACCGCTCCGCTGTGCACCGCTGCGCTGGTTGTCCTGCGAGCCTTGCTGCTGTGCGCCCCGCTGGGACTCACCACGTTGCGGCTCGCCGCGCCGCGGCTCGCTGCCCTGCTGGGCCCCGCGTTCCTGCTGACCCTGACCGGTCGTGCTGCGCGGCTGCTGGCCATCCTTGCCGCGCTCGCCCTGGGCCCCGCGCTGCATCTGCTTGTCCTGACCGCGCTCGCCCTGTGTGCCGCGCTGCGTCGGAGCTTGCTGCTCAGAGCTCGACTGACCGGTGGTCGACGGCTTGGCCTTGTCGGCCTTCTCGCCGGCAGCCTGGCCGCCCTTCTCCGCGCCACCCTTCATCTCGCCGCCGCCCTTGGTATCGGCGCCACGCTGCATCTCGGCGCCGCCGCCCTTACCGGCCGGCTGATCCTTGGCACCCTGCGCCACGGCCAGTCCGCTGCCCGCGAACAAGGCCGCTGCGGCGACAGTCGCCAGAAGTGATTTCTTCATTTCCCGTCTCCTCTGAAGTCTCGTGTCATTGCTTGTTATGAGCCGAACGGATTGGCTACGTGTGCCAACAAAAGCTGCCGCTGATCGTTCCGGGACATTTCGAAAGTTTTAGATTTGTTCCACCCTGAAGGCCTGTTCACGCTAAAATTCGCACGCGCAGAATCAGCAACAACGACGTCGGGGAGAATCGGTTGCATCTCGCATCGAACATCGACACGCGCTCCACGGAGTTTTCCGACAATGCCGCGCGCATGCGCGCGCTCGCCGACGAGCTGAAGGCAAAGCGCGCGGAAGCGGCGCTTGGCGGGCCGCAGCGTGCGCGCGAGCGGCACGCCGCGCGCGGCAAGATCCTGCCGCGGGACCGCGTGATGCGACTGCTCGATCCCGGATCGCCGTTTCTCGAACTGTCGCCGCTCGCCGCCAACGGCATGTACGACGATGCGATCTACGGCGCGGGGCTGATTACGGGGATCGGCCGCATCGAGGGCCGTGAATGCGTGATCGTCTGCAACGATTCGACGATCAAGGGCGGCACCTACTATCCGATGACGGTGAAGAAGCACCTGCGCGCGCAGGAGATCGCGCGTGAGAACCGGCTGCCGTGCGTCTACCTCGTCGATTCCGGCGGCGCCAACCTGCCGCATCAGACCGAGGTGTTCCCCGACCGCGAACATTTCGGGCGCATCTTCTACAACCAGGCGACGCTGTCCTCGCTCGGCATTCCGCAGATCGCGGTGGTGATGGGCTCGTGCACCGCCGGTGGCGCCTACGTGCCGGCGATGAGCGACGAGACCATCATCGTCAAGGGGCAGGGCACGATCTTCCTCGGCGGCCCGCCGCTGGTGAAGGCCGCGACCGGCGAGGTGGTCTCGGCCGAGGACCTGGGCGGGGCCGACGTGCATACCCGCAAGTCGGGCGTTGCCGACCACATGGCGGCCGACGACGCGCATGCGCTGTCTTTGGCAAGGCGGATCGTCGCCAATCTCAACACCAGGAAAGCCGTCGACATCCCGCTGCTGCCGGCGCGCGAGCCGAAATACGACGCAGCCGAGCTCGACGGCATCGTGCCGTCGGACCTGCGCAAGCAGGTCGATGCCCGCGAGATCATCGCCCGCCTGGTCGACGGCTCCGAGTTCGACGAGTTCAAGACGCTGTACGGCACGACGCTGGTCACGGGCTTCGCGCATCTGTCGGGCATCCCGGTCGGCATCCTGGCCAACAACGGCATTCTCTTCTCGGAAAGCGCGCTCAAGGCCGCGCACTTCATCGAGCTGTGCTGCCAGCGCCGCATTCCGCTGCTGTTCCTGCAGAACATCTCCGGCTTCATGGTCGGCCGCGACTACGAGGCCGGCGGCATCGCCAAGGACGGCGCCAAGATGGTGACGGCGGTCGCCTGCGCGCAGGTGCCCAAGGTGACGCTGATCGTCGGCGGCTCGTTCGGCGCAGGCAATTACGGCATGTGCGGACGGGCCTATGGCCCGCGTTTTCTGTTCACCTGGCCGAACGCGCGCATCTCGGTGATGGGCGGCGAGCAGGCGGCCTCGGTGCTTGCGACCGTGCGCCGCGACAATATCGAGGCCGAGGGCAAGACATGGTCGGCCGCGGAGGAGGACGCCTTCAAGGCGCCGATCCGCGCGCAGTACGAGGCCGAGGGCAATCCGTACTACGCCACCGCGCGGCTGTGGGATGACGGCATCGTCCTGCCGGGCGAGACGCGGCGGGTGCTGGCGCTGGCGTTTTCGGCGGCGCTGAACGCGCCGGTGCCGGCGACCAGGTTTGGGGTGTTCAGGATGTGAGGGATCGGACGATCGTCGCGTGCGCGGAAGGCGCGGGGCGCCGTGCCGACGACGTCACGCCGCAGCCTGTTGCCTCGGCTTGATCTTCTTTAGCGCCGCCGCCGCGGCATCCTGTGCCCGTTCAAGCTCATACTGCGCCTGCATTCCCATCCAGAACTCGGCGCTCGTGCCGAAATAGCGCGCCAGCCGCAGCGCCGTATCGGCGGTGACCGGCGTCTCCTCGCGCGCCAGCCGTTCGATCCGCGTGCGCGGCACACCGCATGCCTGCGCCAGCGCGTAAGGCGTAAGCTTCAGCGGCACAAGAAACTCCTCGCGAAGCACTTCGCCGGGATGAATAGGAGCAAGCCGCTTGGCCATATCGATCCTCTTCAATGGTAGTCTGCCAGCTCGACGTCTGGACCGGCGTCGGTCCAGCGAAACACGATCCGCCATTGATCACTGACGCGGATCGAATGGTGGCCCGCCAAATTGCCTCGCAACGCTTCAAGACGATTGCCGGGCGGCGTCGCCATGTCGCCCAACAGTTTCGCGTTGTTCAACTGAACGAGCTTCCGGCGGGCAAGCTTTGCAAGCGGGAAAGACAGGCCTTTCGGCACCTCTCGATCACGCAAGATCGCTTCAGCGAACTTGCCCCTGAAGCTTCGTATCATTCGATATCAGCGTATCGCGCTATGATACTAAAATCAAGCGAAGGTCAGCGACCAGGCATGGCACGGACAGAAAGGGCGCGCATTGCGCGCCCTTTGTAGATGTCTGAACGCTGGCCCTTCGCGCTTTACCTCGCCTCCGCCGCCCTTCGCTTCACCGTCACCTGGATGACGCGGTTGGTGCTGCTCTGGTGGATCAGCAGGTTGCCCTCGCGCGTGCTGCGCATGTGGCGGATGTGGCCGGCGTGAATGTCGCCGGAGGGGATCGCCCAGCTCTGGAACGTCTCGGTCTTCGGATCGAAGCGCACCAGGGCGTCGGGCCGCTGGAACGACTCGTTGTACCAGACGATGCCGTCGACCACGACGATTGCATAGGGATGCGACTTCGGCCCGCTTGGCGACGGCCATTCCTTGATCTCGCCGGTCTTCGCGTTGAGCCGGCCGAGCCGGCCAAGGCTCGAGTTGACGTACCAGATCATCCCGTCGGCAGCGATATCGAGCCGGCGCACCGTGGAGCCTTCCGGCAGCTTGATCTCGGTGATCGCCATCGTCGCCGGATCGACCTTGAGCAGGCAGTTGCGGCCGTTGCACGAAACCCACGGCGTGCCGTCGGCGTCGATCTTGACGCCGTAGGGGCCCGACTTCGGCGAGGGCGCGTGGACCAGCTTGATATCGCCGGTCTCGGGGTCGAGCCGTCCGATCATGTTGGCGTTCTGCAGCGAGAACCACATGATGTTGTTCTTGTCGAACTTGATGGTGTGCGGATCCTTCGCCGCCGGATCCGGCATCTTGTAGACGGTGACCTTGCCGGTGTCGGGATCGACGCGGCCGACGGTGCCGTTCATGTTGCCCGTGTACCAGGGCCTGCCCCTGTTATCGAGCTCGACGGTGTGCGGCCTCGACATGTCCGGCAACTGGAATTCCCGCTTCTCGCCGGTCTTCGGATCGAAGTGCCCGATCAGGTTGCCGTATTGTCCGGCCCACCAGATCGTGCCGTCGTCCGCCTGCATCGGATCGCGCGTGCGCTGGCCTCGGGTCGGCATCACCCACTCGGTGAAGGCGATCTCGTTCGGGCCGGAGACGAGCTTGGGCGCCCGCAGGGTGTTGGGCGGGAAGTGCTTGGCAAGGTACTCGGTGAGCGTCGCCGTTTCCTGCGGTGCGCCGGACAGATCGAGCATGGTGCCGATCAGTGATCGCCAGCCGTCCTTGGTGTAGCCGGAGCTGCCGGTGATCAGGTTGGTCCGGTGGCACATCGTGCAAAGATTCTCGGCCAGCAATTTGCCCTGGGTGCCGTCGTCCGGTAGCGCAGGCGATTGAGCCTGGCCCTGGGCTTGCGCGGCGAGCGGCAGACAGGCGAACAGGGCGGCAGCGAACAAGGTTTTCGGCAATCGAGGCATGTCTCACCCTCCGGACGAGGCTGCAAATGAGTCCAAGCTAGCAGATCGCCGATGCCCCCGATATACGTGCCCCGCTCGTCCCCGCCGCAGCCTGTCTTCGATCGTAAGCCGGGGCGTATCATGATTTGCGTTCTTTGATCGTCCGTGTGGAAACATCCAGCATGAATCGCTTCTTCAAGACTGCCGCTCTGGCCGCCTTCGCCTTCACCGCAGGCTTCCTGGTCAACAACCTCGCCACCGCACGCCAGCCGCCGGTAACCGCGAAAACCATCCTGCAGACCGACGTGAAGGGCGGCGTGTTCGAGGAGGCTGTGGTCCAGGTCTACGAGTTCGAGCCGGGCGCTGCGCTGCCGTGGCACATCCATCCCGACGCGCACGAGATCGCTTATATCCTCGAAGGTGCGCTCACTCTGGAGATCGACGGACAGGGCTCGCGCGTGCTGCGGGCGGGTGAAGCGAGCCACGTCGCACCGAATGTGGTGCACCGCGGCTCGACCGATCCGGCGCAGGGCACAAAGCTCGTCGCGGTGCGATTCAAGCCGAAGGACAAGCCGCTGGTGACACTGATCCAGCGCTAGGCGGAGCGCCGGCGTCAGGTTCAAAAATCAACGCGGCCCGCGGCGCATGTGCCGCGGACCGCGTTCGCCTCCCGCGCTTGGCGCGTCTAGTTCGGCCAGAAGATCGCGAGCAGGATGATGATCGGCAGCGGAATGCCGATCAGCCACAACAGCAAGCCTCGTCCGAATCCCATTGTCTTCTCCGTCCTGGCTTGCCCAGAGAACGGCGAGAGCTGCGAAAGGTTCCGAGGCTCAAACCAGCTTCGGCTTCCACCACACCAGCGCGACGCCGAGGGTGGAGGCGGCGAGGCCGGCGACCGCCCAAGGCGTCAGGTGCTCGCCGAGCATCAGCAGCGCCATCACCGCCGACGCGCCCGGCACGCTGAAGAAGCCGGACGAGGCGCGGCCGGCGCCATAGCGCTCGAGCATCG
>JAIESI010000138.1 GCA_019746135.1 Xanthobacteraceae bacterium | reverse complement strand
GCCACCTATCCGTTATGGGTTCACGACTTGACCTGCGTCACCGCGATAAGCTTGGCCTCAAGGGCGCCCGCCGGAAAATTTCATGCACACCGCGTTTGGGACCGACCCGTGTAACGTAATCTCTGTCGCCAGTTAATAGTCCTCGCAGCAGAAATGTTTCGAACATAATCCAACGAATTTACCACACCAAGTTGTCCTCAAACTTGTCTCGCGCTTACCAAAGAGATTGGTAGAGCTTCACGGAGGGGTCTCGCTCGTATGGCGATGGATGATGCGCACTGCCCGGGTAGTCGCCAGTCACCGTCGTGACGGTGGCGCGCTTCGACTTCATCCCGCAGGGCTGCGGTGATGCCACCATGGCGCACTGATGCCCAGGCGAAGCGGCTAAGGTAGCGTTGATCGAGGAATTAATCCGGCGTCTCATGGGCTCGATGTCTCACGATGTCCCTGTATAGCAGCTGGGCTATTCGCCAGCCTAGACTAGATTCCCGCCCGGCGACGAGACAGGTTCGGGATTGCCGTACAAAGTTGCGAATGACGGACAAGAGCGAATCGCCAATGACGGACGGTGCCCAACTTGACCACCTTCGGTGGGCGGCCATCGACGACATCATCACGTAGAGAATCTTCAAGCCATCGGAGCAGAATGGGTTTGGCACAATTGTCTCATGCTGAAGACGATGGCTGCGTCGTCGCCTACCTCATCAGGCATGGCTAGCAAATGTGTGGCGAGCACGCGGTAGGCTTGATGGGGAAGAGCTTAGCAAACAAGTTCGATCATGTTTTGTATGATCTTCGACAAGCAAGGACAAGTCGGCAGGGCGAGTGTGAGCGGCAGCGCACCAGATGGCCCGTCGAGCCCTGCCATTCCAGCGCTGTTAGACAACGAAGATAAGCCGGCGCGCAACTAAGATCCGCCGAACCGTTCCCTTGCAGTCTGACGCAACACGCCAAGCTTATCTGTGATCTTTGCCCAACTGACCTCTCGATGGCGGAGGGTGTCGACTATTTCGCAAGGTGGTCGCGGTGCGCCTCGGCCGTGGCGTTGAGCGATCCAGGAGCAGCGAGCAGACGGTGAGTAGGCCATATCGCAGTGTCGAAATCCTTTGGCAATGTAGCTTGGCCCCACATGAAAAGCTGGCAGGCCTCCACATCGTAAAACCCTGTGTATGCTGCAAAATATCTTGTAAATTGGAAACGGAGTTATTGCTTTGAGCGCGGTCCCAGGTAAGCCTAGACGATCAGACTAAACCGCCAGCAGGGAGCCTTTAAGACCCGACTATCATAATATCGCCAGCACGTGCCGCATAGTCGAGCGCGTAGGCGAGTTCGCCGGGTGTCTCGGCGTGGACATGAAAGAGCGGCTGTCCGCGGTCGACGTCGTCGCCAAGCCGCACCTCCATGAAGACGCCGGCAGCCTTGGCGCCGGGCGCGCCGGCGAGCTTGGCAAGCCGCGCTAGTTTGCGATTGTCGATATGAACGATTCGGCCTGCGCGCGGCGCAACCAATGGATAGACGTGGCGCGCCTGCGGCGGAGTGCGCAGTCCGCCCTGCGCCTCACAGATGGCTTCGAACTTCTTCCACGCTTCGCCGCCGGCAAGCGTCGAGAGCGCCAGCGCTGCGCCGCTTCCCTGGCTGGCCTTGCAGCCAATTTCCAGTGCCGCGCCCGCCAGCGTGACAGCCCGCTGGCGCAGGTCATCGGGCGCGTCGGATTTGTTATGCAAAACGGAGAGCACATCGAAGGCTTCGAGCGCCGGACCGATGCCACGGCCGACGGGCTGCGAGCCATCGGTTTGAAGGCATATGGCGGCAAGGTTAAAGCGCGCAGCCACTGCGGTCATGCGCTCGGCAAGGCGGTCAGCGACGTCTTTACCGCGCACCTTCGCGGTTGCGCCGACCGGGATATCGATGACCACGTGTGTCGAGCCTGCAGCGATCTTCTTCGAGAGGACGGACGCAATCAACTGACCTTCAGTATCGATATCCAGTTCGCGCTCCACCCGCACGAAGATATCGTCGGCCGGGCTGAGGTGGACCGCACCGCCCCAGGCAATGCAGCCCCCTTCCGCCTCCACCACGCGCCGGAGAGTCGCGATGTCGAGATCGACAGGCGCCAAGGTTTCCATCGTATCGGCTGTGCCGGCTGGCGAGGTGATCGCCCGCGATGAGGTCTTGGGCATGACCAGACCGTTCGCGGCAACGATCGCCACGACAATCGGTGTGGTGCGGTTGCCGGGAAGCCCGCCGATGCAGTGTTTGTCGACTACGATCGAGGCATCCCAGCGCAGGCGGTCGCCGACATCCACCATGGCCCGGGTCAGGTCGACCGTCTCCTCTTCGTCCAGCGGCAGGGCAGCGCTCGCTGTCAGAAACGCCGCGAGGTGCACGTCGCTGTAGCGGCCGGCAACGACATCCTTCACAATCTCTGAGAAGGCCGAGGCGTTCAGCCGGTTGCCATAGATGCGCCGCCGGACATCAGCGAGCGAATCCATTGCGGGCGGATGGGAGACACTCACGTGGTCGCCTTCAGCGACATCGAGGAGGTCCCAAGCGGTTTCGGACAGCCCAATCTCGTCGAGGGCCAGCATGGCTTCGCCGTCGACTTGAAAAAGAGTCGTCTGGACCTGGCGCTTGCCATTGGCGACGAGTACCTGGGAGCGCGACGCGAATCCCTCGGCGCGGCAGACATGGCAGTCGGCGCGCATCACGACAACCGCCTGGTGCTGGCTGTGCAGCCGCAGGCGCCGCACCCGGTGCGTGGGTTGGAGAAGAGCAGCAGAATTATCCGATATCGTCATAGGGCGAAGACCTGGTCCTGGCGCGGGACGGTGGCGTTCCATTCAAGCTCGCGATCGATCCGGACGCGCAGCGCTTCGGCGGCGTCGGCCTCCCCATGGACGATGAAGACGCGAGACGGGGCGCGGCGGAAGCCGGAAAGCCAGCGCATCAGCTCGTCGGCATCGGCGTGTGCCGACAGCATCGACAGGTCATCCACCTCCGCCCGAACCGGAATCCATTGACCATGGATCCTGATGTCGCGCGCTCCCTGAAGCATAGCCCGTCCTCGCGTTCCAGCGGCCTGGAAGCCCGAGAACAGGATCGTGTGTTTCGGATCGGTCGCGAAGGCTTTGAGATGATGGAGGACGCGACCTCCCGTCGCCATCCCGCTCGCCGATACCACCACCTTGGGCCAGGGGCTGGTCGAAATCGCCTTGGAGCTTTCCACATCGCGCGTGTAGGTGGCGATGCCGCAGATCGCGTCGCATTCACTCGAAGACAGTTGGTGATCGTCGTGGTGGGCGTGGAGCAGGCCAGTCGCTTCGATCGCCATCGGGCTGTCCAGATAGATCGGGACGCTCGGAAGGCGGCCGGCGGTCTGCAGGCGCCACAGATGATAGAGTAGCGACTGTGCCCGTCCGACCGCGAAGGCCGGGATGACCACTGTGCCACCGCGCTTGATGGTGCGCTCGATGACATTGCCAAGCGCTTCGGTGGGATCCGTCACATCGTGGGTACGATTTCCGTAGGTCGATTCAACGACGACGTAATCTGCTTCGGCGATAGCTGCTGGGTCAGGAAAGATTGGGTCGCCGTAACGGCCGAGGTCCCCTGAAAAGGCAATCCGGCGGCCGCCCCATTCGATCTCGGCGCTGGCGGCTCCGAGGATGTGGCCGGCGTAGCGAAACTTCACGCTCGCACCACCTGGGAGCGTCGTGACCGTGTTGAAAGGAACAAGCGAAAAGAACTCCATGGCGCGTTCGGCATCACGCGCGCCGTACAGCGGCAGCGCCGGCTTGTGTTTGGAGAACCCTTTCCGATTGGCGTACTCAGCGTCCTTCTCGTTGAGGTAGCCGCTGTCCTTGAGGATGAGCTCTGCGACATCGCGTGTCGCCGCGGTCGCGTAGATGCGGCCACGAAAGCCGTCACGCACGAGCTTGGGTAAGTAGCCCGAGTGATCGAGATGAGCATGGGTCAAGACGACGGCATCGATGCTCGACGGCGCGACCGGCAACGGTTCCCAGTTCAGCTCGCGAAGGTTCTTGAGGCCTTGAAATAGACCGCAATCAATCAAGATGCGCTTGCCGCCGTTGGTGAGGAGATGTTTGGAGCCGGTGACAGTGCCGGCGCCGCCGAGAGAGGTCAGAGTCAACATTGCGAACTTTCAGAATGTGAAGGCGGCCAAATCCGCCGGATCGCCGCGTCCGTCGAGCGCGCCTTGCTCGGTCGAGGAGAGAATCTCGTCACGCTTCCAGCCGCCGAGAGTGCCCGCAGCGTCCACCAGATGCGCCCAGCTGCAGCGGTTGGCGAACAGCATGCTGGCAACGTCCAACGTACCACCCCGGCTGATATAGCCGCGCGCGACAGTCCTTTGGGGGCCGGAGTCGATCCGCCGCAACAGGCCGAGCATTGGTTCCGGTCTCGTGTGAGACGCGATGACTCGCAGCAGCCCGGCCGGGAACAGCGCTGCAATATCCTTCTCGCTGGCTGTGAAGGCGGCTTCGATGGAATCGCGGGGGATTCGGAATCGGCCTGGCTCCGAGAGAGCGGTTACGAGAACGCGGCGGCCGCGCGCCTTGAGGCGATGTGCTGCCTTGAGCACCTCCTCGAGCTGGTAGGCGCCGATGGCGACGAGTTGCAACTCGGCGCCGTCGCGCTTGCCTTCGATGTGAGCGGCTCCGTCGGCAATGAACTTGAGCGCAGCCTCGCCACCGAGGCGATGCGGCATGTCGCGCTTCGACACGATAAGGCAAGCCACCTGTCCGCGGCCTTGATAGACGGCTCGCAGGGCGGCCATAGCGCTATTGGTGTCTACGGGAAACAGCACGCGCGCCGTGTCGGACATCTCACCGAGCAGCGCCTCGCCAATGGTCGGGTCCTGATGCGACTGCTCGTTCTTGGAATTCTCCCAGGTGTGGGACGTGACGACGAGCGGGACGGATATCCAGCCCGGCTCCTGGCCGACCTCACGCTGGCGACGAGCGAAGACGATCTCCTGACGCAGCCCGCCCAGCATCTTCATGGCGAAAGCCTCATAGCTGACGATCAGGTTGATGCCTCCCTTGTTGGCGAGCGCTGCGCCTGCAACCGCTTCCTCGTTGAGCGCGGTGATCACCGCCCCGTCCACGGCATCGGCGACGTTGGGCTCCGAAACGTTCACCCGGTGGCGCAACCTGTCGAGGGTTGCACCCATATGGTTTGAGCGCAGTTCGTCGGGGTTGCCGACACGGGGCCGAAGGCCGGGGTTCGCATCGACGAGGCGGACGAACCAGCGGTCGATAGCGTGCATCGCGCAGTCGGGCGGACTGCCGGCCGCGGTCCAATCAGGTTCGGGGAGTACTGGAGCCGGAGGCCGCCGCAGCGCGAGGGGGTGCCGGCTTTCGGGCGCGCGGCCCTGCTTGCCATGGACGGCGATCGCTGCGGCGGCTTGCTCAATCTCGTCCGGCGGCACGAACAGCGCGCGGGCCGCATCGTTAAAGGCAGTCCTTGCTGCTTTGTCCTGTGCGGGATTGCCGCCGAGCGGCAGATTGTGCGCGGCATTCGTGCCCGCGCCTGGAAAGCCGAACCCTTTGACGGTTTCGGCGATCACATAAGGAACAGGCGCCGGATAGGAATGCGCCGCATCCGCGGCGAAACTCTGGAGTCGGCGCTCGGCTTCCAGGATGGCCCATGCGAAGGCGGCTGGATCGCGGCCGTCGACGATGAAGGGATCAAAGCCGTTGAGCTTGAGATGATCGGCGAGCCATGTGGCGCCGCCCTGCTGCACGATCTGGACACGCTCTTCGATACGCCGCCCGTTGAGAACCATGACCGGGATAACATGGCCCGAATCTTCCGCGCGCCACCAGCGAGGCGTCCAGTCCGAACCGCGCTGTTCCTCGAAGGCGCCGTCGCTCAGGAACGCCACGAGGCTTTCGCCGGGGAGCGGCATATGCACATACTGTACTTCGGCGAAGCCGAGATAACCGCCCTCTGAGATCGCGCCGGCGGTATTCGGTCCGGCGTGGCTGCCCAGCGGCACAGCAGGAGCGCCGTCGGGGCCGATCTTGTATGAGTAGAAGTCAACGGCGAGCTGCGACAATCCCTTCTCGCTACGATCATAGCGACCCGCCTGCGCTGGCGAGACATCGCCGGTAAGGGCGTTGACGGCCTCGATCGCGGCAACACAATGGCCTTGGCCCATCAGCCAGGAACGCGTCGTCGCTGAAATCGCGTTGGCCGCCAGATAGCCGACAAAAGCCGGAACCATGTTGAGGGAGCCGCCCGTATGTCCTTCCGGCGTGGCCTTGAACGCGTCCGCCGGCAGAGGCGCGCCCGAGAGATCGACGCGCTTGGCGTAGGTCATGTGGACCACGGTCCACATGGCGGCGGAGGCAAGGCGGTCGGCGGCCACCAGCAGCCGATAGAGCATTTGCGGGTCGATGCGGCCTGACGCAGCCAGCGCCCGTACGCGCTCGACCGTCTCTTCGCGATGGACATCGGTCCATGCCCCTTGGGCCAAATATTGAACATCTCGGAATCTGTGCCGCTCATGCTACTTCACCGCCTTTTTGGATCTGGTTTCGGGAGGCGGCACTTTCACCGCGCCCCGCTTGTCCAGGATGGCGGGTCGCTCGCGGGAAAGGAATCGAGACCGGCCCGCTCCACCTCATCCAGAGGCTCGGGCGGACGCCGGTGCCGGACGAGGTCTGCCGACGATGAAGCGCTCGATCCGAGCGCGTTCGCAACCAGCGGCGCAAGGCCGATGGCATTGCTCTCATGAGGAACAGAATCTGTCGAAACGATCCGGCTGCAAAGCGGCGCAAGGCGCTGGAAAGAATCTTCGGCAAAAATGCCATGCACAACGACCACCACGGGTCGCGCAAAGCCTTGAAGCGGAAGTTTGCGAGCGGCTTCGATCAGCGTGCGGCCGGACGAGGCGATGTCGTCGACCAGCACCGGCTGCCGGCCGCGCCATCTGGACAGATCGGGCAATTCGACGTCGACATTGCGATCGCCATGCCGGATCTTGCGCAGCACCGCGTGTGGGGCGCCAATGCGTGCGGCGATAGCCGATACCCATTGCCCGCTCTCTTCGTCGGGACCGACGAGAAGAGGATTGTTGACTTCCGCGGCAATCCAATCCGCCAGAAGTGGCGCCGCATGCAGCGTATCCGTCGGGATCGTGTAGAGCGCCGAAAGAGTCGAATATCGGTGCAGATGCGGATCGATGGTGACCAGCCGGTCGAAGCTCGACGAGACGAGCCGCGCGAAGCTCTTCGACGTCACCGCCTCACCCGACTGAAAACGGCGGTCCTGCCGCATATACGCGAGATAAGGCGCGATCAGAGTGACCTCTCGCGCGCCAAGCGCCCGCGCGGCATCTGCCGCGAAGATAAGGCGCAAGAAGCCATCATCGGGCCTTGCGAGGGTGCAGACCAGATCGACCGCCTGACCTGAAACGTCAGACAGGATACGGACGTAGGACTCGCCATCCGGAAATTGCCGAGTTTCTATGGGGCCGAGCTCCCAATGCCCGGCTGCTGCCAGATGCTGCCCAAAGGCTTCGTTGCCCGGCAGGGAAAGGATCAGTCGAGGAGCCGATCCCGGATTGTCTTGTTTTTCTGTCATCCTTCCTCGACTCTAGAATTTGCCGAAACTGGGTGATGGCTACCCCAATGATGCCGCCGGTAGCTCATTTCCGACAGGGGAATTACCACAAAGCAGCGGTTCAAGATATGACTGGGATCATTCCAGAGCGCGGCCGGAGCGGTAACACTTACTTAATGTCGGCGTCTGCCGAATGCTCCAGCCAAACGCCCAAGCATCCTTGGCAAGAGGACGATCAACAGCGCACCCAACACCCAAATCATCATGGCCGCCGGTTTCAAGATGATCCTGAGCAAAGCGACGGCTTGCTCGGCGAGACCGCTGGATTTCAGGCTGTCGATCGCGACGCCGACCTCTTTGCCGACGCCTATCGCGCTTCCGGCGTCCTTCCCCGATTGCAACACGGCGCTGCCGCTGGTCGCAAGCCACGACAGGACGATATCGAGTGCGACATATCCAACGTACACAACGACCGTCCATGCAAGGAGGCCGAAGATAACGACAACCCACGAGATCGGCGCTCGCGGCGGAGTATCATTCGAGTAATCGGATCCGGGCGCCGGATATCGATTTGACCCAGGACCCTGTCGGAAAGCACCCTTATCCCAATTGTTGTGGCCCACGTCGTCCTCACTCGTTCACTGCGGCAAACTTCTCGATAGAATCAAAACGGCTGCCTCGCTTCGGCTCCCTGAAGCACTTCGTCCTCGATCTGGATCGTCACGTGCGTCAGGCCAAAGCCAGTTTTCAGCGCCTCCTGGGCTGCGGCCAATATCGTCCTCGCTGAGGCGGTGTCAGTCACGACAAGGTGGCCGCTCATCGCATCGGCGCCGGACGTGATGGTCCAGACATGGAGATCACGAACGGCAAGGACGCCCGGAATCTCGAGAAGCCTCTTTTCAAGCAAGGCTATGTCGATTTCCGGCGGCGTGCCCTCCATGAGAATATGGATCGCTTGCTTGAGCAGGATCCACGTGCGCGGGACAATGAACAGCCCGATGCCGGCGCCGATGATCGGATCGACTAGTTGCCAGCCGGTCAGAACCACCACTATTGCAGCCACAATGACGCCGAGCGAACCGAGCATGTCCGCCAGCACCTCGAAGTAGGCGCCTTTGACGTTGAGGCTCTCCGCCGAGCCGGCGGAGAGCATTTTCATGCTGATCAGGTTGACGATAAGACCGGCGACCGCGACAACCAGCATCGGACCGCCGATGATCTCCGGCGGACTGAGAAATCGCTGATAGGCCTCGTAGAGGATATATACAGTCAGAAGGAGGAGAACCACGGCGTTGGTGAGCGCCGATAACACCTCCATGCGGACATATCCAAAGGTATTCTGTGGTGTCCGCGGCCGTTCGGCGAACCGGATCGCGATCAAAGCCAATGCCAGGCCGCCAGCATCCGTGAGCATGTGGGCTGCGTCAGCGAGGAGAGCGAGGCTGCCGGTCCACAACCCGCCGATAACCTCGACAACCATAAAAGTGGTGGTGAGGGTCAGCGCAATGTACAGCCTGCGCTTATGCCGCCCCGCTGCTGTCGCGGTGGATACCAAGTCGCTCGCTGAAACCCCTGCGGCCATATAACCCTCTTGCGCCTAGAATTCAGTTCGTTAAGACGGCGCGCCTCGGCAACAGCTCTTGCTTGTACGGGCTCGGGCACGAGATGCAGATCCTTTTCGACGATCACTCTCACCCCAACCGGGCATGACGTCGCGTTCCTGCGAACGCACGAAGTCTTCCAGCCTAACCTGCTCACCGATCGGACTTCGGCGCGAAGACAGGACTCACCTTCCCTCAGGATTTGCTCCGGCCACCGCCGTACCGCACGAAGGGCAAAATTTAGAGTTGGCTGGAATTGACGCATTGCACTTCGAACACGCCGCCTCGGACGATCCGAAGCGCTGGCCACAATTGGCGCAAAAACGGCTGTCCGGCGCGTTGTCAGAGCGACAGCTGGGACACACAAGCACCCGCTGTTGCGCGGGCGGCGGCGATTGATCCCAGTCCGGATTCTGCTGATTGCCCCAAGGCGCACCACGATCGGGCCCTCGGCCGTACCGGTCTCCGTGGCCGCCTCCATGATGACCGCCTCCATGGCCGCCGCCATACCTCCGGCCAAACAGACGGTCGAGAAAATGCGAACCCACAGCAACCTCCTACGAGTAAAAGTCTGCCAACATGAAATAAGGCGCCTGTCCAATCTTGACAACCGCCGGGAGCCGGTCCCGCCGCCATGTGTTCGGGCTCCGCAATTGAAAGTCAATCGCAACCCCCGGGATTTTTTAGCTAGAATCTCGCATTCATTGTAACATTCCGCTCGCTTTGAACGAATGGAGAATTCCTGGCCGAGCGGTAGCCAATCATCGACTGGGGCGGAAGAGACTGGGCACGGAAAATCTCTTCGTCGTGTAACAGTGTAACAGGAACCCCTGCACGAGCACTATTGTTCTTGATGTCCGTTGGCGAGTGGGAGATGACGATGAGATTTGCAGCCTTGAATTGGGTGGAAATGGGCTCCCACTTGGTCGATTTGGCTATCGCCTACATTTTGGCATTGCCGATTGGATGGGAGCGCGAAAGTCAGGAGCGCAGCGCTGGTCTACGAACCTTTCCGCTCGTCGCGATTGCCGCGTGCGGTTTTGTGCTCGTCGCGATCCGCGTCTTGGGCGAGACCTCGATGGGTCAGGCTCGGATTCTCGAAGGTCTAATTACGGGAATAGGATTCATCGGCGGAGGCGCCATCCTGAAGCGCGGAAACCACACGTCGGGTACAGCCACAGCGGCCAGCTTATGGGCAACGGGGGCGCTTGGGGGAGCTGTTGGCTACGGTCTCTATGATATTGCTCTGATCCTCAGTGTTGTGACCTTCGCAACTTTGCGCTCGGTGCCGTCGCGGGGTTGGTTGGAAATGAGGGTGGCGTAGTCTCCGAGGTGATCAACCTCGAATCATCCGGCG
>JAIESI010000206.1 GCA_019746135.1 Xanthobacteraceae bacterium | reverse complement strand
GCAGCCTGAAACGATACCCTCATGTTATCGGAGATCGCGCCACGCCGAATTCCAACCACTTTTCGGACAGCACCAACGCTTGAACTCCAGGCCCGTGCCCCTTTTGAGGTCTCGGTCAGCAAACAGCTCAAATGTGCCTGATTGATCTTTCACGTCGGCCAGATACACGGGCCCCGCATAGCCGGAGAAATCGAGAACATCGTCGCCGACAAGCTGATCGGATGCATCGATCAAGAGGTCGGCTGGTTGAGCGCCGCCCTCAACCTTCACAGTATCAGCATTCAATGAGAGGACGATCTCCTCAAACTCAACCACTCTTTGTGTGGTACGACCAAACTGATCATCGAAGGCTATCTCGACCGATCCGGCCGGTGCATTGGCCTTCACCGTCGCTGTCATTTCGTCGAAGGGAGGTACCGGTACTTGGCCGCCGCCTGCCACTTCAATTGGCTCAGGTTCCAAGTCGTAGTGCACCGTATCGTGGCCCGCGCCGCCCTTCATGTCGTCGGAGCCAAGCGACGCGTAAACGGTATCCGCCCCAGCGTCGGCAAAGACTTTTTCTGATCTATGATACGTTCTTATGGTCTCGCCATAAGTCGACCCCTGAATAAGATTTTCGGGAAGGTTTTTCGGATCGATCACTTTCTCTGCTGATTTCAAGGCCCCCATCGTGCCGGCGTACGAGATAGGCGTGAATACAGTTCCCACCGGTTGGTAAGGATCCAGCCAGAAACCGCTGACCACGCCTGCGGTATAGGTCTTGCCGTCGAACTGATAGAAAATCGGACTGCCACTTTGGCCGGTTTCCACCGTAAAGTCGGTGCTCAGCGAAACAACGCCAGATGCTGTCGCTGAAACAATCTGACCACCTGTGAAATACATCCCCGAATGACCGCCGGGATACCCCGCGGAGGTAACGTTCCCAAGCGCAAGATTGGGATCATAAAAGACAACGATACCAGGGATATCACGCGTTGGGATCGACGTGTTCGATGTAACGCGAACGGCAGCGATATCAACTCCACCTCCAGGCTGAAAAGCCGAGTAGTTCGGACCAGTCGAGTCCCTGGAAGTGTTGCCAAATGGTGTGCTGCCTGCCGCATCAAGCCCGGGAATAAATACGGCGCCGTCCCCCATCTGAGCCAAGACGTGCGCGGCAGTAAGAACATAATTTTCACCCAGAACAATTCCGCTTCCGGCGCCTCCGCTGGCGTAAAACCACTTACCCACGAACTTAAAAGGAGCAGATGTGGTGTCGGGAACGACGGTTAATGCCATCGCAGATCTCCTTCTTTCTGATGCTCCTGTTACGTCGTCCTGCGCTCACATCGTTGACTTTTCGGAAGCACGTAAAGGCGAGTCCGAGCATTGGTGCAGTAGCTTCCTGTGCATTCGGTGGCTTCCTGTGCATCAAGCATGTAAATTGTGATTTGCCATTCAGCGCTAGCGGCGACGTAGCGAGTTGTGGCTCCGGGGCCAGTTGGCCTCATTGTCGATGATGGAGTGAGCATTCGTGCTAGGATCTATGGTATACACGGTACTTGCTGCGCTTCTTCTTTGGTGGTGGTTGCGCAGCGTCAAAGCCAGATCTTTTCGATTTCCCTATTTCGTGGTCGAGCATCGGCGAAAGCCCATCGAATTTTGGTTCTGGTTTGCCGTTAGTCTCGCTGCTTGCTTGATTCTGACAACGCTCGCGTCAATCGCGATTTATCGCGCGATATATCGAGGTTCGACTTTTATCCTTGCTTAGCTTGGTAACCTCAGTGTGGCATCAGCCGATGGAAGGCCATCGTCGTCGACAGTTTGGCATTCATCGCCCGTGCGCCACGTAAAGGATTCGTTCACAGCTAGTCACCAACACACCAGGGGTAGGCAGTGCCTGCAACGAAAGAGGGCACGGGACGGGAGTGCGGGCCATCAGACGCCCCTCATGACAAGACGATGGCGCTTCTTCAGCGGGGCGCAGTCTATGAAATTTCATTTCCAGCTCTACTAGACTGGTGGCGGATTTTCTTGACTACCGGCCATGGTGAGCCGACACACACAAATGTTCTGCAACGAAAGAGGTCACCGCGTTCGACAAAAAGCAGACACGCACTACTGATGTGAAAATGGCTGCCTCCTTCGATGGATGCGAAGGTAGCAATCAATTGTGTCCGCTCAAATAACAATTGTATTCGGTGTGAATTCTCTCGCTGATGGAACTCACAGCAAATCGAAAAGCCGGACGCGAACAACCCGCTCCCTAATTTCCGCTAAAACATTGCAACACGCACTTTCGTGAATCGAATTCGACTCTGCTTTTCCTAAAAGTCGGCGTGAAATTCTTCCGGCCTGTTCAGAAGCCTGCTAACCGAAAATCGATGTGCGTCTTTGCTGCAGGTCGCCCCTTGCCTCCGCGCCGCAGTCAATGAACGACGTGATACCGCGGCAAAGCGTATCCATCCGGCGTAGACCGCAGGCGGCTCGGTCATCCGCGCGATCGTGGGTTCGCCTTGCAGCAGCGGGAATTACGGGGACACCTTACCCATTGCCGAGTTGAGCTGCGGAAACAGCGTCATCGTCTCATCTTGCGCAGTATCTCGCGGCTTTCGGCCACGCTGTTGCGGGCGTACCCGGCGGCACAAGCGGCGCTCGATCTCGGTGAGAAAGCCCGGCGAGCCGAGCGGCCGGCCGGTGGTTTCGGCAAGGCGCAGCGCCGCAGCGTCGCGGCATCCGGTTCGACGCCGATCAGATCGAGCGCCGAGCCGACCCGCTCCAACAGCGGCCTCACCTTGACCAACTCGTCGTCGCGGCCCGCGAGATGCGCCCGCGCGCTCGACCACTCCCAGTCTTGCGCTCGCTCGACGAGCCGCACGCGCACCGGGTTGAGCGCGATATAGCGCGCCGCCGCGATCAGGTGCGCCTCGTCCATCGCGACCGAGCCGAACCGGCCCTGAAACAGATGCCCGGTCCAGCGGGCGCGCGCGTTGATGAAAGCGGTGTAGCGCCGATGCGTCTCGCCCAGCGCGCGCGACAACGCCTCGGCCGTGTGCGGCACCAGAATCAGATGCACATGGTTGGGCATCAGGCCGTAGCACCAGACCTCGACGCCGGCCTTGGCGCAGCGCTCGGCGAGAAGATCGCGGTAGAGCGCGAAGTCGGCCGGCTCGAAGAACACCGGCTGGCGCCGGTTGCCACGCTGGGTGACGTCGTGGGGAAAGCCTGGAACGACAATGCGGCCGATACGCGCCATGGTTTTATCGGATCACCGCGGAGTTAATTGTGCAATTGGTAAGGTGTCACCGTAATGGCGTAATGGGACTGCGGAACAGGTGCTCGTTCACGCATTTGTCACGTAGACACCCATTGGGGCTCTCGACGAAGCCGCTCTGCATCGGCTTGCCCGGTGCAAAGAAACGGTTTGGCCTTGCCGACGTTGGAAGACGTGTATCGCGGCTTCCTCCAGAGACGCGGAACAGGAGTTAAGGACGATGGTCGAAGATATCGAGGGCTACGTCGATCCGGGCTTCGAACCCGTGCGCGACGCATTCGCCGCGCTGAACGAACCGGGGGGAGCCTTGACCATCACTGTCGACGGCGAGCCCGTGGTCGATGTGTGGACCGCGCGGAACTGGAAGAGCGACTCGCTCGTACACGTCTTCTCGGCCACAAAACCGATTGTCGCGCTGTGTGTCCTGCGGCTCGTCGAGGCAGGGAAGCTCGCACTCGACGACCGGGTTACCACGGTGTGGCCCGAGTTCGGCACAAAGGGCAAGGAGGCCACGACCGTCCGTCAGCTCCTCGCCCACCAAGCCGGTGTCGTGGCCTTCGCCGAGCCCCAGCCGCTCGAACTGGTTCTGGACTGGGATCGTTGCGTTGCGCAGATCGCCAACGAACGACCGGCGTGGCTCCCTGGAGCTCAGCACGGCGAGTCGGCTCTGCTCTACGGCCACCTGCTCGGAGAACTCGTGCGGCGACTCGACGGACGACACTTCGGGACGTACTTTCGAGAAGAGATCGCCGAGCCTCTGCAGATCGATATCCATATCGGAATCGGTGGTGAAGTGGCCGAACGCGTGGTGGATGTCGAAGACACTGGCGGGCGGTGGCGAGCGCAGATGCTGGACGGAGCGAGCAATCTTCAGCACCGGGCTCTGGAAAACCCGCCTGGCTTGCTGGATACCGCTGTCCTTAACAGCGAGAGCTGGCGGCGGGCCGAAATCCCGGGCGTTAATGGCCACGCAAGCGCGCGTGGGCTCGCCCGGTTACACGGTGCCTTGGCGGACGGGGGTGCGCTGGACGGGATTCCACTCGTCGGTCCGGAGCTTTTGAACGAGATGCTCCGTGTCCAGGGCGAGGGAGTGGATCAGGTCTTTGGCGGCGAAGTAAGCTACGGACTAGGAATGCGGCTCGACGGAGGTCCATTCGAGAGTGCCGAGTTTGGCTACGGCGGAATCGGTGGCTCAATCGCCTTCGGAAATCGGTCACGGCGACTCTCTTTCGCATTCGTGACCCGATGCCTGGGAGGACCTGAGAGAGCTATGGCGCTGGAACGCGCCTTACTGAAACTTATTTGAAGAACAGCCGCTAAGACTTGGATCTCCTGTCGCAATGATCAATGATTAAAAATCTACTCTGACCCCATTTTCACCCGGCGAGAGGTGGTGGGCACGCCGCTTCGCGGCTTTGCCCACCCTACGCCGCTGTTGCGGCACGTATCCGAGGTCCGGCCGGATCGCGGCGACGGCGACGGCGCCGCTCGACGCTCAATTCCTCGCGCTGCTGCCGCCGAAGCCGGCGCGCCGCAGCGCCTCGGCCATCGCGCCGCCCGCGGAAGCGGCCTTGCCGGTCTCCTTGCCGGCGAAGCTGCGTTGCGCCGGACCCCGCCCGGCGGCGCCGGATCGCGCGGGCTCGCGGCCGGCCTCGTCGTCGAGCCGCAGCGTCAGGCTGATGCGCTTTCTCGCCTTGTCGACGTCGAGCACCTTCACCCGCACGATGTCGCCGGGCTTCACCACGTCGCGCGGATCCTTGACGAAGCTCTTCGCCATGGCCGAGACATGCACCAGCCCGTCCTGGTGCACGCCGACATCGACGAAGGCGCCGAACGCCGCGACGTTGGTGACCGCACCCTCGAGCACCATGCCGGGCTTGAGGTCGTTGAGCGTCTCGACGCCTTCCTTGAACTCGGCGGTCTTGAACGCCGGCCGCGGATCGCGGCCCGGCTTCTCCAGCTCGCGCAGGATGTCGGTGACGGTCGGCAGGCCGAACGTCTCGTCGGCGAACGACTTCGGCGACAGCGCGCGCAGCGCCGACGTGTTGCCGATCACCGCCTTGATGTCGCTCTTGGTCGCCTCGAGGATCCGGCGCACCACCGGATAGGATTCCGGATGCACCGCCGAGGCGTCGAGCGGATCGTCGCCGCCGGTGATGCGCAGGAAGCCGGCGCACTGCTCGAACGCCTTGGGACCGAGCCGCGGCACGTCCTTCAGCGCCTTGCGCGAGCGGAACGGCCCGTGGGCGTCGCGATGCGACACGATGCCCTGCGCGAGCCCCGCGCCGATGCCGGAGACGCGCGCGAGCAGCGGCGCCGACGCGGTGTTCAGGTCCACGCCGACGCGGTTGACGCAGTCCTCGACCACGGCGCCGAGCGAGCGCGACAGCTTGAACTCGCTGAGGTCGTGCTGATACTGGCCGACGCCGATCGATTTCGGATCGATCTTGACCAGCTCCGCCAGCGGGTCCTGCAGGCGGCGGGCGATCGACACCGCGCCGCGCAGCGTGACGTCGAGGCCGGGCAGCTCCTCGGCGGCATAGGCCGAGGCCGAATAGACCGAGGCGCCGGCTTCCGACACCACGACCTTGTGCAGCTTGAGCTCGGCGAGGCCCTTCACCAGCTCGCCCGCGAGCTTCTCGGTCTCGCGCGAGGCGGTGCCGTTGCCGATCGCGATCAGCTCCACCTTGTGCTTGCGCACCAGATTGGCGAGGACCGCGAGCGCCTCGTCGAAGCGGCGCTGCGGCTCGTGCGGAAAGACCGTGCCGGTGTCCACCACCTTGCCGGTCGCATCCACCACCGCGACCTTGACGCCGGTGCGAAATCCCGGATCGAGCCCGAGCGTGGCGCGTGCGCCGGCCGGCGCCGCGAGCAGGAGATCGCGCAGGTTGGCGGCAAAAACCCGCACCGCCTCGTCCTCGGCCGCGGTCCACAGCCGCAGCCGGACGTCGATCGACAGCGTGACGAGGATCTTGGTGCGCCAGGCCCAGCGCACGGTCTCGGCGAGCCACTTGTCGCCCGGCCGGCCCTGATCGGCGATGGCATAGGCGCGCATGATCCGCAGCTCGTAGGCGCTGACGCTGCCCTGCACGGTGCCGTCGTCCGGCTCGATCTTGAGACCCAGCACCTCCTCGCGCTCGCCGCGCATCAGCGCCAGCACGCGGTGCGACGGCATCTTGCCGAGCGCTTCCGCGAACTCGAAATAGTCGCTGAACTTGGCGCCGGCCTCCTGCTTGCCGTCGAGCACCGCGGATTTGAGCCGGCCGTTGGTCCAGAGCTCCTCGCGCAGCGCGCCGATCAGGTCGGCGTTCTCGGCGAAGCGCTCGACCAGGATGGCGCGCGCGCCCTCCAGCGCGGCCGCGACGTCGGCGACGTTCTTGTCGGCGGACACGAACGGCGCGGCGCTGGCGGCCGGCAGGTGCTGCGGCTCCTTCAGCAGCAGATCGGCGAGCGGCTCGAGGCCCGCCTCCTTGGCGATCTCCGCCTTGGTGCGGCGCTTGGGCTTGTAGGGCAGATAGATGTCCTCGAGCCGGCCCTTGCTGTCGGCCGCCATGATGTCGGCTTCGAGCTTCGCCTCGAGCTTGCCCTGCTCGCGGATGGAATCGAGGATGACCTTGCGGCGCTCCTCGAGCTCGCGCAGATACCGCAAACGCTCCTCGAGCGTTCGAAGCTGCGTGTCGTCCAGCGATCCGGTGGCTTCCTTGCGATAGCGCGCGATGAACGGCACGGTTGCACCGCCGTCGAGAAGCTCGACGGCTGCTTGCACCTGTTGCTCCCTGACGCCGAGCTCGCCGGCGATGCGCACCTCAATCGAAGCCATCAAGAACACCTCATCACGAGTTTGCAGAATCGGTTGCCGTTCAGGGGTGCGGATATGGGCAACAGATCGTGGATTATTCAAGCCGTTGCCCGAATTCACGCACAGCTCGATGCGCGCGCCGCGCGGCGGAACAGATTGCGTCGCACGGGCTGGCTGGCCGAGGCCGATCCATGCAGGCCGCTTCGCAACGGGCCGGCGCATCGGCACGCGCGCATTGGAACTCGGCCAACATCAGGGCTCGGCCGCCGTCATTTCTGCGTTCGGGGGAGAAGCAGACATCCGGCAAATGGGCCTGAACCGACGTGACCGGCCGGTTCAGGCGTCGGCGCACGTGACAGCACACGCGAGCAGCAGTAGCGTACCACCTGTTGCGTAGCCGTATCGAACAGGAGAGTCGTCATGAAGCGCGTGCTCGTCTTTTGGTTTTCGCTCCTTTGGGCCCAGACGGCTGTCGCCGCATCCCCCATTGTCGATGGCCAATACGTCGTCGAGGCGATCGCACGAAATGCCATCATTTGGGATGTGCGGCCTGCCGATGCTTACGCCAAAGCGCACATTCCAGGGGCCGTCAGCATCGGCGACGCGATCAAAGTTCTGCGCGACGAAAACACCGAGGATTTCATCGCGACGGAGCGCATCGAGAAGATCCTGGGGGCGGCCGGCCTGGACCCGAAGCGCGAAATCATCGTCTATGGAAGTCGTGGTAGTCCAAGTCCCTATTTTGGCCTTTACACGTTGCAATATTTCGGCGGCAAAAGCGCCCGCGTCTATCATGAAGGAATTGAAGACTGGTCCGCTGCGGGACGGGCTATCAGCCGCGAGGCTTCGCAGCGTCCACCCGTTGCACTCAAACTGGAGGTCGATCCAACACTCGCGGTGACCACCAAAGACGTGGTGGCGCGACTGAACAATCCCAATGTGCAAATTGTGGACGTGCGCACTCCGCAGGAGTTCATGGGCCAGGATATCCGCGCCATTCGCGGGGGCCATATTCCGGGAGCCGTCAACATCCCGTTCGAGCAGAACTGGGTCGATCCCGAAACCCGCGTCAAGCTTGCTCGCAAACAGGTCGGCAGCAATGCCGGCATGTCGCTCAAGCCGGTCGAAGCGCTGAAGCAATTGTATTCAAAGCTCGATCCCAACAAGGAGACCATCGTCTACTGCCAAAGCGGCATGCGAGCGTCGGAAACCGCCGGTGTGCTTCAGCACCTCGGTTTCACGAACGTCAAGATTTACGATTCGTCGTGGCTGAGCTACGGCAACACTCTTGATGCGCCGGCCGATAACGTGACGTTTTTCAATGTCGACCTGCTCAGCTCACGGATCTCGGCCCTGCAGGACCGGATCAGTCAGCTTGAAAAGGAACTCGCCGAAGCAAAAGCGAAAAAATGACGTGGAGCCTGCGAGCGGCCAGGCAACGCCACGATGTGATGTCTCCGAACAGGTGTCGGTCATGTCTCCGGGCTAAACCTCAAGCCCGCGGGCGACACCGCCCGCGTGGCGGGTGTGTGCTTGATCAAACACGGACTGAAATCACCGCAAACGCGGACCGAGATCACCGCGCCGTGGCGAGCGCGCCCTCGTGCTCGCGCAGCAGGCGGCCGCTGAAGCCGGCAATCGCGTCGAGCGTCTGGCCGGCGGCCTCGCGATACGGCACGTGGCCGATGCCGGGGATCAGCAGCACATCGACCGGGCAGGTGCATTCCTCCTGGGCGATCTCGATCTGGCGCACGGTGCCGTAGGCATCGTGCTCGCCCTGGATGATCAGCACCGGCACGCGGATATGGGCGAGATCGCTGGTGAGATCCCAGGTGCTGACGTCATGGGTCAGCCACACATCGCTCCAGCCGCGCACGGTGGCATCGGCGTCGGCATGCCAGCGCTGAAAGCGCCGGCGTATGTCGGTGGTGTCATAGGCGTTGCGGATTGCGGCGATGGACTGCATCGTCACGTCCTCGACGATGAAATGCGGCGCCATCAGCACGAGCCCGCGCACGCGGTGGTCCTGCACCGAGCCAGCGTAAATGGCGGCAATCGACGCGCCGTCGCTGTGGCCGACCAAGAGGCCCCGCCGGAAGCCGATGGCGTCGAGAACGCGCGGCAGGATTTCGCGCGCCTCGACATGCATGAAATCGAGCCGGCGCGGCAATTTCACAGGACTCGAGTTGCCGTAGCCGGTGCGCGAGCAGGCGAACACGCCGCAGCCGGTCGCTGTGGCGAGCGTCTGCGGGAAATCGCCCCAGATGCCGGCGGAGCCGAGCCCTTCGTGCAGCAGGATCAGCGTCGGCGCCTGGTCCGGCCGCGGACCGGCCATGCGGTATTCGATCCGCAGCGGCGGGAGATCGAGGAAGCCTTGGTCGGGGAGCGATGGCATGGGGCGCTTATAGACTAAAGCGGCTTCCAGTTGGCTTGCACCACTCTCGCCGCAGTCATGCGCGGGCTTGTCCCGCGCATCTCGATTAGGGGTGCAGGGTGCCCGCCCAAGCGGGATGGCCGGGACAAGCCCGGCCATGACGTGGATAGGCTGGTGCAAATCAACTGGAACGCCCTCTAACTCACGGCCAGAAGCGTCAAATCCCGAGATACTGATGCTGCACGTCCGGCACGGCGGCCAGTTGCGCCGAGGTGCCCTGCCACACCACCTTGCCGCGCTCGATGATGTAGTGCCGGTCGGCGATCCTGGTCAGCGCCTCGACGTTCTTGTCGATCACCAGGATCGACTGGCCGGAGGCCTTGAGCCGGGTCAGGCAGGCCCAGATCTCGGCGCGGATGAGCGGCGCGAGTCCCTCGGTCGCCTCGTCGAGAATCAAGAGCCGCGGATTGGTCATCAGCGCGCGGCCGATCGCCAGCATCTGCTGCTCGCCGCCGGACAGAAGATTGCCCATGCTGGACAGCCGCTCGCCGAGCCGCGGAAACAGCGCCAGCACCTTGTCGAGCGTCCACGGGTCGGAGGCCTTGCCGAAGTTGGCCGCGGTCGCCACCAGGTTCTCGCGGGTGGTGAGGTTCGGGAAAATCTGCCGGCCCTCGGGGACCAGGCCCAAGCCGAGCTTGGCGACGCGGAACGACGGCAGGCCTGCGATCTCCGCCCCGCCGAAGCGGATCGAGCCCGCGGTCGCGGGCGTCAATCCCATGATCGAGCGCACGGTCGTGGTCTTGCCCATGCCGTTGCGCCCCATCAGGGTCACCATCTCGCCGGCGGAGATCGCCAGCGAGATGCCGAACAGCACCTGGCTCAGCCCGTAGCGGGTTTCGATTTTATCGACGGCGAGCAGCGGCTCGGACATGGGTCACGGCCTCCTGCACGCCGAGACAGGCCTGCCGCACCTCGGCATTGGCGCGGATCGAGGCCGGACCGCCGCGGGCGTCAATCCCATGATCGAGCGCACGGTCGTGGTCTTGCCCATGCCGTTGCGCCCCATCAGGGTCACCATC
>JAIESI010000056.1 GCA_019746135.1 Xanthobacteraceae bacterium | reverse complement strand
CAACGCCGGATGATTCGAGGTTGATCACCTCGGAGACTACGCCACCCTCATTTCCAACCAACCCCGCGACGGCACCATGATGCTGGCACTCAATACGAAGCATGTGTCGGAGGTGGTGTTTTCGTTGCTTACCTCACAGAGACTTTGGTGCGGAGAGAAAAACCGGCGATTCCAAGACATAACTGGAGGAATGACTTCTCTTATCGGCTTCGATGGACGTACAGACAAGGAGCACGTCGATGCTGTGAAGCGGGGAAACGAAAGACCAGCACGAAGAACACCACTTGCATGGCTTGTGCCTCTCTTCTTGTTCACCGATGAATTTGGCGAGCGCACGAAGGTCGCCATCGGCAACTTCAAAGTGCACCTGCCCTTTGAATTTCAAGAACAACGTAACGATGGGACTTTGATTGCGCAGTTATCGGAACAGGCTGCGGAATGGGCCGAACTTGCTGAGCCGGACAACTACCGAGCCCGCAAGCATCAGGACCAAGATGACATGGTCGAGATTATCCACGTCAGCCCCTCCGCTTCAAAGCCCGAGAATATTGCAAAGACAGAGAAGGCTACTATCACGCTGCAAGAGCACAACCTTTGGGGTTGGGCGTCAAAAATCTTCGACGATGGACGCGTCGACAACGAGAGTTCGGTGGATGGCGCGATACAGCTAGCGCGCAAGCTTGATGGGCCTGAGCTCGACGGTGCGGGTGATCACGAGGACAATTTTGGAATGCGCCGTGGCGCGGTGGCGGCCACCGCTGCCGTTATATTGCGATTTCGCAATACACGGTCCTCCAAGGACGTCGAATGGGCGCGCGAGGCGCTGAAGCGCGCGTTCGCGGCCCCGGAATCCCGCGGCCAGTTTTGGTCACCCGAATCCGTCATCCCTTGGCACCACGCCATTTATGTAGCGCGAGGCTTGGCCGCTGACGTTCGCCAGGGAACAGCCGATCCAACCACACCAGCCATGCTCTTCGCGTTGGTCGCACACCCGTTGGATTGTGTGTCCCTCGCGGCTATCAAAGAGGCACTCGCTCTGTGGGACGTTGATCCGAAGCTCGCGTGGACTGCGCTTCATTTGTCGCTGCTGCTATGCCATGTTGAGCCCGACCCAAAACGCCGGGGATTCAGTGACCCGATTCACTCCGAGGCGCACATCCGGAAGGCGTTAAAGGGAGCCTTGCGCGATTACGGACGAACAAAGGAATGGCCGGGGCTCCCGGCCCCACCTCCCGCATGGATAAAAACGCAAGCAACGAAAGGCAAACAGCGAGCAAAACCAGACGACGTCGACTACGACTATGAGGATGGGGTGCCTGGTGACGGTTGGACCCGTCCGCGCATTTACTGGCGCTCGAAGCATGCCGACCATCTACTCGACGAGCTACCATTCGAGATCGCTCTCAAGTCCCCTGCTGCGCCGGAGCTCCTAAAATTCATTGAGGCCGCCCTCAAATGGACAATCGAGAAGATTGATCCGCCGTGGGCGAAGGACGCTCAACAGCGGGAGCGACACGCTTCGGAGGATTATGAATGGGTGCACGGATTCGGGACAATTATCGGTCACTTGGTCTGCCTGATGCCGATCGACCAAGCAAAGAAGCTCTTTGTGGATCCGATTCTCGCGCTCGATGACGAGCCGTGCTGGTCACTCCTAAATTCCCTCGCATCGGCCGTCGTGTGCCGATACGTCTACGACGCCGCCACGGTGCCCGACGGCGCGATCGATATTTTATCCGCGTGTCTCGATAGGTTCCTTGCTGCCGGGGAATTTAGGAAGAGTTCCTATCGCGCGGGCGAGTTGTCGGGATTTGACCAGCCGCGCTTGGCAGAGACGTTGATGTTTGTGTCGGTCGAGCGGGCCGCCCTCGCCGCGCGCTTCGTCAATGGAGACTGGTCGCAAATCGGGCTGATTCTACCTCTTGTCGACCGATATGTCCGCGCGGTCGGTTGGTCTGGAACGGTAATGGCGGACTTCCTGAAGCTGTGCGAGCGGTCAAAGGAAAACTACCCATCGGAGTTGTTTGCCGATCAAATACTTTCAGTGCTGGAAGGTGACGGCTTCGATAAGCTGCGAGGGTGGCACGGCACGTTTCTTCCGGCCCGGATAGCGAGTTTAGTTCAGCACTTTTCCGTGCGTGATACCCCAATGCCCGTTGTCCTCGGCCAGAAGCTGCTACGCACGCTCGATGTCTTGGTTGATATGGGGGACCGCAGAAGTGCCGCCCTTCAACTTAGCGAGAGCTTCCGCGAGGTTCGCTTGGTCTAGGTGCTGGCGCGGGACAACGACGTGTTTTGCGCTTCACGGGCGGGGCCGGCACAATCGCTAGAGAAAGTGCCCTCTCCGCCAGTCCTCGATGTATTGTACGAAGTTCGGGTCGCCAAGTTGTTCTCGGCCGAACAGGCTGAAGGCTCTGAGAACGGCCAGCGCGTGTGAGCGCGGCAATCGCTCGATGATTTCGCCGATCAGTGTACCAACCAGCGCTTGCCGCGCCGTGAAAGGGATCGACTCGTCGCTCCAAAAACGTGAAATCGCCCGGCTGGCGACCCCGGCGTGTGAGGGCAGATCGGCATTTGGGCCGCCGAGGGCCGACGCGAGCTTTCGAAAATCGTCGGGCACACGAATCTCGCTTAGTCCGGCAACCGCATTCAGAAGGGTCACCGAATCCAGCGAGACGAACGTAAAACGCGTGTCGATGAAGGCGACGAGAGCTTTGCGGTAGGCCTCCAACGTCATCGTCTTGGCCACCAAGGCCTTCATCAACACCGGCTGCAGCCAAGCTGTCGCAACGCCGAACTCCGCCGCCGCGATACCGCGCAGAAGGCAATCCTCGGACACGAAAAGGCGGTCGCTCCCCTCCGCCGCCCGGATTTCGTCAGCAAACCCGCTGCCGGCGCGGCGCATTAGTTCACGAAGATGTGGGGTCGGGTCCCGTTTCCCTTCGGCGGGTATGACCTCCGCATTCTTCCGAATCCATTCCTCGTCGGCTTCCAGCACAGCAAGCGCCTCGCGCTTTTGCTCGACTGTCGTTTCGGTCCGATAGACCTTGCCGCCGCGCCAAGCTAACGACATGTCCGGTTGATCGATGCGCTCTCGCAATCCGAATATCTTGTTCTGCAAGCGGCCAATCGTGCGATCGACGAGGGCGATTGGACCACACACAGCGGTCACGACATCAACAAGGTCAAGGCGGCGGACGACATGAAGCGTTAATGCGTCCAACACGCAGCCCTTTGTTGCGTTGTTGTCGATGGCAGTCAGTGCGGCATCACGCTCCTCAAGGGTACCGATGGCGATACGGATGTCATGTCCATCGGCGCTGAACCCGACCATCAAGTCGACGGAATCGGCGCCGACCATCCGTGCGGCGAACGCAAGCGGGATGGCGCCGGAGTCGTAAAGTTGCTCAACCTGCTTGATGGCATCGTGACGCTCGCGCAGGCGTTCAGCGACCGGCTCGAAAGCCTCCGGCGTACTTGTATCGAACCGTACTTTCTCTAAGCCTTCGGTTTCCGGGAACGCGTTCTGGAAATTCTCGGTCAGTTCGTGCAACGCGTGCAGTTCTTTGGGTTTGATCCATGCGATGGTCGCGCCTGTGCCGTCCGGCATAGCGACTGTGTCATTCACGGCATGTCCGATCAGGGCCGCTGCCGTGCGGTTCGACGGCTCGATATGGTGCAGCGACGGCCGCAACGCAGGATCAGGCTCGATGACGTAGATCGTTTGCCTGCCTTCGGCGTCTCGAACAGCCGCGGCCGTGTTCGGAGCTACCGCAGGCGGTGTGATTTCGAGTTCGCGCGAATGTCCCGGACGGAGGAACACCGCGACATATCCCAGGCTGGCGGCAGGATCGTTCGGGTGTGAAAGCAAGGTGGTGTAAGCAAGCGCATGCGCTTCACGCCAGTCGCCAAAATCGTCCTTGAACTGTGCCAGCTTCATTAAGTCGAGCGGCGTTCCATCGAAATCGGACGCCGGCTTCGCCGCCTCGCCACGCAAGGCGTCGAGCTTGGCCTGGCGGAACAGGTTGTGCATGAGCAACAGGTGCATCTCAAGACTGCGCGGACGCAGGGCGAGGTAGGCTCTGACTTCGCGTTCTGCTGCTCGCACATCGCCCACGCGTCCGTAGTGAGCCGCACGAACGCTGCGGTAAAACGGAATCGCCAACATCTCGCGGGGCAAGGCGACAATTAGATCTCTGAGGATGGTGCGCCTGTCGTCGTTGGCGGCAGCGGCCATCAGAGAACGGAGGGCCATGGAGTCAAACCGCGTGGACACATGGCCGTGCAACAGATCGACGACTTGATCGAATCGGCGTTCCTTTTCGAGAGCTTCGCAAACAAGATAACGCACTGCAAAATCGGTACCATCGCCGGCGCGCGCTACGGCGCCATCAAGCTCCATCGCGGCATCATCATCACCGCGCTCCTTCTTGATGCGGTATTTCATCAGGGGAGCATGCGGCTCTAACGGGCGAGCCGCCTCGACCCGTTCAGCCTCTGCGAGGGCCTCCTCGAAACGGCGCTCTTTCACGAGGCTTTCGGTTGCGACTTGTGCCGCGGCGATGAACTCCTTTCCTTCAAACGCGGCCCGTCCCGCCAGGATTTCAAGCGCTTGCGCTGGTGCCGTGGCCACGCGCAAATCTGCGCGCAGGATGCGTGCCTGCGGCGTGTCCTCCATCCTATCAGCCAGCGCGATGGCGGCGCCCGACCGATCAGAGCGCGGATAGAGCGACAAGCGCAAGCGCAGGCTCTCGTTTGCCGAAAGGCCCTTCGCCATTCCAGAATCGAGCAGCGCGGTGGCCTTGGCCGGCTCGTGCACAAGTTTCCACAGCAACGCGCCATTGTGCGCAATCGAGGTCTCGACCGGCGTCTCCAGGTTGAGAGCCTCGTTCCAAACGGCATCCAACGCTTGAGCGGCCTCGATGAGCTCGGACTGGTCTGGAACGTCCGCCCCGTCCAATCCGATCATGCTAGGATCGCGGTCCAGCACGCGGTCGAGAACGGTCTCGGCCTTTAGGACGCGAAGGCGGCGGTCGTCAGGATGCGCGGCCGCGCCTTCGATGGCGGCCTGACGCCATCGGGCATCGCCCGCCTCCCGAAGCGCGAGCAGGCGAAAAATGACGATGTCCGGATTGTTCCGGACTTGCGCGGGGAAACCCTCCCAAAGAACTTCAACGGACTCGTCGGGCCCTCGCGCCTGCAAGCGCTGAAGGGCAATTTCTGGGCTTTCTGGATGCGCTGCGGCAGCGCGAATAGCCAAGTCGTGGGCTTCGGGACCCCGGTTCTTGATCAACAAACCGGCGATCTTGTTGGCAATGCTCGGAACTGGGTTGGAATCGAAGTCGGCGGCTTCGAGAAAGCAGTCGGCGGCACGGTCCGCCTGGCCGAGCCGGTGATAGGCGGCGCCCATATTGGCGGTGATGCGAAAGCGAATGTTCGGTGAGGCGCCCGCCCAAACCTGAGCTTTCAGTTTTTCGAGCAGTAGCAGCGCCGTCTGCGGACGGTCAGACCGAATAAAGTCGCGGTACGTGTCGATCTGGTCATGAAGGTGCCTATCGAGGGGCTCGTCCGACCGATGCGAATCTTGCGCAATTTGAGTCGTCGAGGGCGGGATGATTGCGGCTTGCCGCTGTTCATCAGCCGGCACGATTCGTACGACTTGTGCGGTCAATATCTCGAGCTGCCGCCGAATAGCAGCCTGTTCATCGAGAATTTTGTCGGTAAACGGCGTCGCGTCAGGGTGAAGAGCTTTGATGACGTCACCGAACCGTCCGATTTCTTGGGTGACGCGTCCCCACCCCCAAACGGAGATCGAGAGGTCCCGGCCTTCGGCCCGAATGCGTTCCTCCAGTAGTCGCGCGTGGCGCTGAATGACGGCATCGTCCGGTGCCGTCGTCACGAGGATGAATTCGCGCAACGCGGGCTGAAATTCCTCGGTCTTTTTGACCTCGGCCTCTAGCTCATCGACCGTTACCGTGCCGCCGTAGTCCGTATCTTTGCCCTTGCATTGGACGCCCACCAGCGGCCCGGCCCCGCCGCCCCTGCGCCCAAACACGTCCACTCCGTGCTGACGCTGGCCAGGACGCCCGTTGTTCTGGGTGGCCGGATCGTCCAACACGTATTGGAACAGGAGCCGCATGGCCCGTTCCAAGGCCTGCCAGTCCTTTGATTGCGGAAATGAACTTGAGGTGAAATCTGCCATGCTTTGGCGGTCGCCCCGGTGCCTCGTTCGTGCGCGAGCCGACAAAATGGAAAAGGGCGGACGCGTCGCGCGGCGTACCACTCGCCGTAGCCAGAAGGCCCGGCACCGCCGACCGCGGTGCGAATCAGCGAGTTGCAAGATTCTAGGGCAATCGCGGTCTAATGGAATGAATGAAATGCCGCACTGTTCACATCAGCCTTTAGGGGCAAATTATTGCATTTGCTGTATTCGCCTGACGCGGCGGAGACGTCTGCAAACAACGGCCGCGGCTGGAGGCGCAATGCGCCACGCCTCTGGACGCATGCCATTTCTTCTCAACAATCTGCGGCGTTGTTCGTGAACGTCTTAAGCTGTCCGAATACTGCGCGAACCTCCACGGTGGGCGCGGCACACAAGGTTCGATACGTGTCCAAGTCCCCTAGCAAACCTGGACGCCGTCTTCGCACCCCTCGGGAAAGCGCCTCGACGTAACCCTATCAGTTTAACGAATCCGGGCAGCCCATCGCTGGAACCGCCCGGAGGTAACCTCTGACATTGCTCTCGTGACGTCCTCGTCACGACCTCAACCGCCACGACCTCGTCGAAACTAGCCGGAAATCCGGCCTTGCGCGGCGGTGAGCCAGAGCCAATGAGACACTCGCCTTGCCAATATAGGAAAAGAGGTCAGGACGCGACGCCAGGGAGAGGGCGCCAAGTAACCGATAAGCTTTCCGCACTTTGCTTACGAGAGCGCCATTCCGCCTGCGGTGAGCACGTAGGGTGCAATGGCGAAGCGCGTCGCCGCAGCGCCGAGCCGATCGCGCGGGCGAGCGCGACGACCAGCACGAACTCAGGCAGCGGCTACCTCAATGCGGACGTGGATGGTCCAAGGCTCTCACTGCGATTCCAGGTTTTCATCGATCTGCCACGCCTCCGGCTCAGGCACGCTTCTGGCGCAAGTCATCCAGCCGTCTGCCGCTTTTTGCGTCACGGAGCCGCCTGCGCGGCCAACCGTCGCGCATAACAGCCTGACCCGGCGGGCCAATCGACTTGGCACATCCGATGCATTAGCCTTTCCGCGCTCGCGTTCGGCCTGAAGCCGAACGCGCGGTGCGCGGAGGCTGATGATGCCGGTAAAAGTGCACCTTGATCGGGTTGGCATGGCGTTCACCACGCCTGCGGGGACCTTTCGCGCGGTCGAGCCGCTCGATCTGGAAATTCCCACCGGCCGCTTCGTCAGCCTGGTCGGCCCATCGGGCTGCGGCAAGAGCACGCTGTTCAATATCATCGCCGGGCTGCTGCAGCCGACCGAAGGCCGCGTGCTGATCGACGGCGAGGACGCCACCGGCACCATCGGCCGCGTCGGCTACATGCTGCAGAAAGACCTGCTGCTGCCGTGGCGCACGGTGCTCGACAACGTCGTGCTCGGCATGGAGATCCAGGGCAAGCCGATGAAGGCGGCCCGCGAGCGCGCGCTGCCGCTGTTGCAGAAATACGGTCTCGCCGGCTTCGAGCGGCTTTATCCGAACTCGCTGTCCGGCGGCATGCGCCAGCGCGCGGCGCTGTTGCGGACGCTGCTGTTCGACACCGACGTGATCCTGCTCGACGAGCCGTTCGGCGCGCTCGACGCGCAGACCAAGCTGCACATGCAGGAATGGCTGATGCAGCTCTGGAGCGACTTCAAGAAGACGGTGGTGTTCGTCACCCACGACGTCGAGGAGGCGATCTATCTCTCCGACGAAATCCACGTGATGGGCACGCGGCCGGGCCGCATCCTCGAAACCATCCCGGTCACCATCCCCCGCCCCCGCGCACGGACCACCGCGCTGACGCCGGAGTTCATCGCGCTGAAGGACCGCTGCCTGAAGCTCCTCACCGCTGCCGCGCCCGCGCTGGAGGCCGCCTGACATGACCGTGCAGGACACGTCCCCCGCCGCGGGCCTCGCGCCGCGCGATGCCGCCGGGAGTGCGCCGGAAAAGCCTGCGGCCAAGCCCGTGCGCCGGCTGCCGGTGCAAAAGGACTGGCCGACCTCCGCGATCGTCGCCACGCAATTCGGCATCCTGGTCGTCATCATCGCCGCCTGGGAAATCGCCGCGACCACCGGGATGATCAGCGCCTTCTTCTGGTCGAAGCCGTCGGCGATCTGGCACACGCTCATCATCTTCGTGACCGAAGGCGATGCCTGGGTCGATATCGGCTTCACCTTCCGCTCCACCATCTTCGGCTTCCTGCTCGGCACCACGGTCGGCTCGCTGTTCGGCCTGTCGTTCTGGTGGTCGCGCAACTACGCGGCGATCGTCCAGCCCTACATCATCTGCTTCGAGTCGATCCCGAAGCTCGCGCTCGCGCCGCTGATCATCCTGGTGTTCGGGCTGGGCCTGAGCTCCAAGGTGGCGATCGCGTTCGCGCTCACCTTCGTCATCTCGACGCTGACCACTTTCGCCGGCGTCAAGGCGCTCGATCCCGACGGCGAGAAGCTGTTCTACTCGCTCGGCGCCACGCGCTGGCAGGTGTTCCGCAAGCTGGTCGTTCCGTTCTGCGCGCCGTGGATCATCTCGGTGCTGCGGGTGAACATCGGCCTGGCGCTGACCGGCGCGATCGTCGGCGAGTTCATCGCCTCGCAGCATGGATTGGGCCGCGCCATCCTCTATGCCGGCCAGACCTACGACATTGCGCTGGTCTGGGTCGCGGTCCTCGTGCTCTCGACGCTCGCGGTGATCATGTACGCGACGGTTTCATGGATCGAAAGCGTGCTGCGCAAAGGCACGCGGCAATAGCGGCGGCAAAACAGGAGCTGACGATGGACAGGCGGAAGTTTCTCGGAACGACGGCGGCCGCAGGCGCGGCGCTGGTGGCGAGCCCCTCTGTGGCCAAGGCCGCGAAGCACACGCTTCTGGTCGCCGAGCCGGTGCACTCGACCGGCTACCTGCCGATGTATATCGCGATGGCCAAAGGCTACTTCGCCGAGGCCGACATCGAGGTGAAGATCGTCACCATCGAGACCGGCGGCGGTCACACCAATGCGGTGCTGTCCGGCCAGGCCTTCGCCTTCATCGGCGGCCCCGAGCACAACGCCTATGCCAAGGCCAAGGGTGCCGAGCTTCGCGCCGTCGTGCACTGCGTCGACCGCGGCAACATCTATTTCTGCGCGGCCAAGGGCAGCGAGCCGAAGAACACCGACTGGCCGGCCTATTTCAAAGGCAAGTCGATCGCGGTCGGCCCGTTCGGCGGCACGCCCAACGCGATCACCCGCTTCCTCCTGAAGAAGTGGAATCTCGACGCCAAGGCCGACGTGACGCTCTACGAAATGCCGAACTCCGCCGTACCCGCCGGCATCCGCGGCGGCCAGGCCAAGATCGGCGTCACCACCGAGCCGATGATCGCGCAAGGGATCAAGCTCGGCCTGTGGGGCGAGCCGTTCTTCAACGTGCCGAAGGAGATGGGCCCCTACGCCTATTCGACCATCAACATCCGGCAGGAATCGATCCAGAAGCAGCCCGAAGTCGTACGCGGCTTCGTGCGCGGTATGATGAAGGGCCTGAAATCGCTCTATGCCGACAAGGACGGCGCGGCCGACGTCGCCAAGAAGCAGTTCCCGACCATGGCGCTGGACGACCTCAAGGCCACGCTCGACCGATCCTTCGCCGACCAGATGTGGAGCCCGGACGGCATGATCAGCCGCGCCGCGTGGGATACCGGCAAGGCCGTGGTGCTCGGCGCGGGCATGCTCAAGACCGACATCAAGTACGAAGAGATCATCGACATGAGCTTCGTCGAGAGCGTGCGCGCGAGCCTCTAGCAGCGCGGCCCGGGACACCGGCCAGGCGGCGGCGATGGGCGCAGGTATTCGCAAAGCCGATGTCAAATATGACGAAATCGTCGACGTGAGATTCGTCGAAGGCCTGCGGGCCTGCATTCGATCGTGTTAGCGTGCGGCAACGGTTGAACAGGGAGTGACCAGCAAATGTCCGAACCGATCTGGAACCAGTTCCTCACCGAGCGCGACAAGGCGGTGTTCGGCACGTCGGGCTACGGCGCGCGGCAGGGCTTCGGCAAGCGGCCGGCGCTGCTGATCATCGACGTGAACTACGCGTTCTGCGACGAGCGGCCGATGCCGATCCTGGAGTCGATCAAGCGCTGGCGCAATTCATGCGGCGAGGACGCGTGGGTGGCGATGCCCTATCTCAAGAAGCTGATCGACAAGGCGCGCGCGAAGGGCATTCCGGTGATCTACACCACCGGCGTGCGGCGCGAGGACAACTGGG
>JAIESI010000213.1 GCA_019746135.1 Xanthobacteraceae bacterium | reverse complement strand
ACGCAGACTTCTCTTGCCTCGGGAATCATCCCGATCTTGAATCACGACTCACGTTCTATGAAAAGTAGGTACTAGTGCCCTGTCTTGGCCAGCAGCTCGGTCCAGCCTTTGAGGCGGCCGCGGACATTGGCGATCTGATCAGGGCTGAAGAAGTCCTCCAGCTTCACCCGGTCGACCGGATAGGCCGGGCGCATGAAATCGTCCTCGTAGCCGTACGGCACGGTGGCATCGATACCCATGCCGCCTTCGTAGCGCGTATTGCTCGCGGTCCACTCCTTGTCGCCGGCGGTCATGCGCTCGGCCGGCATGAACGTCTGGCCGCGCCCGCCCGGGGTCGGATTGAGGATGTCTATGTGCGGGTTCACGCGCGTGGTCAGGGACCACATGATCTCGTCCATGCTGTAGATGTTGGTGTCCTCGCTGACCGCGATGGCGAGCCGCATGCCTTGTGACGTCGACAGCAGTGCGGAGAGGAAGTTGCGCTGCCATCCTTCCTCCAGGCGGTTGCGCTTCTTCACCTGGATGATGACGCCGCCCCAATCGGTCATGCAGTAGGGGATGTTCACGTCCTGGATGACGCCGGGCTGCAGCCGGTTGCACAGCTCGAACATCGCCGCCTCGCGGATCGACGTGTCGATGTTGTGCTCGTCCAGGGTATGCGCGCCGAGGCAGTAGATGATGCGCTTGGCGTCCTTGCGCATCGTGATCGCCGTCACGTGGAACGTCGGGGCTTTGTAGGCCTTGCCCATGTAGCCGGCCCATTCGGGATGGAAATGGTGCCGGCCCTGGGTCTGGTCCGCCTCGGCTTCCGCGGTCTCGAAACGGCGGTCCTTCGGGTCGACATAGCCCTCGATGACGATCTCGGAATCGGCGATCGCCCAGGCATCGACGGTGCGCGCCTTCACGACCCGCACCGGGAAGCCCTGCGCAGCGCCGGCCACGCCCAGCTCGTCGCAGCCGTAAGGCAGGATCACGTAGTCGAAGGCGGCACCTGCCAGCAGCGTGCAGGACGGCGGCACGCCGAAACAGAACGTCAGCGGCACCTTCTCGCCGCGGCGATAGGCCTCGCTGACCACCTGCCACATATGGGAGCCGGGCGAGATCTGGAACGTGCCCACATTGCCCCAGCGGAAGTTCATGCGGTTGTAGCCGACGTCGGTGCCGTCGCCGAACTGGGCGCCGGACACGCAGCGGATGCCGGAGCCGACGGTGAGCTCCTTCTCCAGCGCGGTATGGCGGATCGGCACGAGATGCTCGTTCACGTCATTCGGCTTCTCGATCACGATCTCCTGGCACGGCGCCTCGGATTGCGGGATCTCCCGCGGCGGCAGCGGCTTCGACAGTGCGCGCGCCAGCATCTGCGTGCGCTCCTTGTCGTTCGCCCAGCCGAACATGGCGTTGACGACATTGATGTCGCCGAACAGGTTGGTGAGAACCCTGTGGTTCGGCTTGCCTTTGACGTTGTTGAATACGACGGGACAGCCGCCGTCCATGAGCTTCTGCAGGCCGGTGACCTCCAGGTCGGGATCGACCGGTTTGTCGCTCTCGATCAGATCGCCGCGCGCCTTGAGCCACGCGAGCGTGCTGCGCAGGTCCTGGAGATGTTTGCAATCGCGGACCGACGCCGAAGCTGATTTGCCAGTACCGTGCATGGTTCTTTTTCCTTTCCTGTTTCGTGCGGGGCGGGCCGTCGATCAGGCGAACGACGGCGTGACCGTTGCGTCCATGCCGCTGATGCGGCGACATGGGACGCGCGAGCGATCCTCGATCGTCTGCAGGTGACCGAGGGTGGTTGGGTGGATGAGATGGGCGGTCATGCTCGTCCTCGCGTTCGGCCTGGCGTCAGGACACCGGCCAGCGCAGTTGCACCATCTGATCGAGCTTCAGGCGCTTGCCGAAGCGCGAGACCGCGGCCGGGATCTCGCGATAGAGCTTGGCTTCGTCCGTTTTGGTCAGCCGACCGTCGGCGACCACCTGCTCGCCGGCCACGAACACGTCCCGGACGGAGTCCCCGGTCGCACTGTAGACGAGGTTGGAGAGCGGGTTGATCAGCGGCTGCCATTCCGGCCGCTGCGTGTCGAACAGCACGATATCGGCCTCCTTGCCGACTTCGATGCTGCCGATGCGGTCGGCGAGCAGGGCCGCCTTGGACCCGTTGATGGTGGCCATCTCGAGGCCGGTCTCCGGCGGCATCACGCGCGGATTGATGCGCGTTTCCTTGTAGCAGCAGCAGGCCGCGCGCATTTCCTGGGACATGTCGACGATGCCGGAGCTGGCGTGGTCGGAGCCGAGCGCTACGTTGACGCCGAGCGCCAGCAGCTCCGGCAGCTTGCCCTGCACGAAGTTGCCGTAGCCGTTGTGCAGGCTCGAGCTCGGGGCACAGACCAGCGACGGCTTGCGCCGCGCCAGGATCGCGACCTCCTCTGGCTCCAGCCAGCCCGAATGCACGATCAGCATGCGCTCGTCGATGACGTTGAGCGCTTCCAGCCGCTCGATCTCCGCCTTGCCGGTGCGGGCGACGCTGGAATCGTGCGTCGAATAGCTGAAGCACGCATGGGTCTGCAACAGGGTGCCGTACTTCCGGGCCATGGCGTGCAGGCCGACGATCAGCTCGTCCGAGGCGTTGTTGAGGCCGCGGAACGAGGCGCTGGCGCCGAGCCGCGGGTCGCCGCTCTCGGCATACTTCTCCAGCACCTCCTCGGCGCGCTCGAGCGCGACCGACGTGGATTCGATCATACGCTCGGGCAGGATGCCCAGCACCGACTTGGTCAGGTCGAACGACGAGCGTGAGACGATCGAGCGGATGCCGGTCGCCTTGACGGCGGCGACCGAGGCTTCCGGATGGTAGTTGCCGGGATCGATGAAGCAGGTGACGCCGTGCTTGAGCAGCTCGGCGGCCGCGAGCGTGGCAGCCAGCCGGACGTCCTCGCCGTCGAGCGCCGCCTCGTACGGATACATGCGGTCGAACAGGAACGATTGCGCATTCGCCTCGTCGGCCAGCCCCCGCGAGAGATGGAAGGACGAGTGAAGATGGCAGTCGACGAAGCCGGGCGTGGCCACCGCGCCGCGGCCGTCGATCGTCGTCTTGGCGGTGTAGCGCTTGGTCACCTCCGCCGCCTTGTCGACGGCGATGAACTTGCCGCCGGCGATGGCGACTGCCGCATCGCGGAGGATGCGCCGGCCCGGATCGACGGTGATGAGCCAGTCGATGCCGGTGATGATCAGGTCAACGGACTGCACGTCAGTTTCGCTCACTTGTTCTCGCCGACATAGGTGAGATCGTCTGCGATCTTCAGCTCGATCAACACGTTCTCGTCCGTGGAATCCTCGCACAGCATCGAGCGGTGGCTGATGCCCTTGGGGATGAAAAGCATGTCGCCGGGGTGCATCACCTTGACGCCCATCTCGGTCTCCCACTTCAGGGCGCCCTTGACGCAGAAGATGATCTCGTGGGCGTCGATATTGCGGTGCCAGAAGCCCATGTCGTGCTTGCGCCGCTTGGAGACGTCGACCTTGACGCGGTCCGATGTGTAGAGCCGCAGCGGCGTGCCGTCGGCCTTGTCGAGATTGGTCGGGGTGAACTTGTCGGCGAAGATGTTGATCAGGCGGAAGATGTCGGCGTTCTCCGCCACGCCCGCATTGACCACCGGCGGCTCGTTGTGCATCAGCACGACGTTCTTGCCGTTGATCGTGACCAACTCGCGATACTTCTGCGTTGCTTCCGCCATCACACGCTCCCGTTCTTGGCGTTGTCCCTGGTTCCTGCGACTTCCAGCACCGCCGCAACGATGCCGGCATAGCCCGTGCAGCGGCACAGATGGCCGCTGAGCACTTCGACGATCTCGGCCTCGCTCGGTGTCGGATTGCGCGCCAGGAAGTCCGTGAATGACATGAGGATGCCCGGCGTGCAGAACCCGCACTGCAGAGCATGATTGTTCTTGAAGGCCTGCTGGAGCGCGTTGAGCTGTCCGCTCGCCCCGGCGAGCGACTCCACCGTGGTCACCGTTTTGCCTTCCGCCTGCACGGCGAGCGTCAGGCAGGAGCGTACCGCGACGCCGTCGATCAGCACCGTGCAGCAGCCGCACACGCCGTGCTCACAGCCGACATGGGTGCCGGTCGCCCCCAGCGAATGGCGCAGGAAATCGCTCAGCAGCATGCGCGGCTCGGCCTCGGCCGAGACCTTGCGGCCGTTCAGCGCGATGCTGATCGTAGCGTGCTGGTTGCGGTCTAGGCGGCGCATCTGACAGCCTCCTCGACGACCTGCGGGGCGATGCGGCGCACGATGTCGCGGCGCATGCGGGCGGTCGCATGAATGTCTTCGTAGCCCTGCAGCTCCCAGGCGAGCGCGTTGACGGCGTCGCCAAGGTCCGTGTCCACGGCGATCTCCCGCGTCGCCGGCCGATCCGCGACCCCGCCGACGCCGATCCGCACCCGGTTGCCCTCGGCGACCGCGGCGACCGCCACGATGGCGAAATCGCCGTGCCGGCGGGCCACCTCCCGGAATGCCACGCGACGGTGGCGCTGCACCGGGAAGCGGATGGCGGTCAGGAGCTCGTCGGGCTCGCGGGCGGTGGTCAGCATGCCGCGCTGGAACGCGCTGGCCGGCAGCGTTCGCGTGCCGCGGCGCGACCGCAACACGACCTCGCCACCGAGCACGGCCAGGACCAATGGAATCTCCGAGCTGGGATCGGCATGGGCGACCGAGCCGCAGGCCGTGCCCTTGTTGCGCGTCTGGAAATGGCCCACGAACGGCAACGCCTCGCTCAGCAATGGAAGCTTGTCGGCCAGCCCGGGCCAGTTCATCAGCCGGTTCTGCGTCACCGCCGCGCCGACCTCGATCATGCCGCCGGTCTCCCGGATCTCCGCCAGCGCCGCGATGCGTGCGATGTCGATCAGCGCCGCGGGCTCGATCAGCCGCAGGTTCAGCATCGCCATCAGCGACTGCCCGCCGGCCAGCACGCGCGCCCCGTCGCCGTGCTCGGCGAGTGCAGCCACCGCCTCCTCGACCGTGTCAGGGCGCAGATAATCGAACGGCCGAGGCTTCATCGGCGGCCCCCAAGCTTCGTACGCAAGGCGGCGAGCCACGCGCGCAGGCCCGTTTCGGCGGACGGCATCGCCTGCGGGTTGAGGCCGCGCGACAGCCGCTCGAAGAACTGGCGGATGATGATCGCCGCTGCACCGTCGAGCATGCGCCCGCCGACCGCGGCCACCTTGCCGCCGACCGTGACCGCATAGTCGTAGTCGAGCCGGGTGCCGGCCGCGGTCGGAGCGAGCCGCAGCGTGCCGGAGCCGGACGCTTCGCCGAGCGGACCGGTCAGGCCGCCGCCGATGCGGCCGGATTTCTCCTCGACCAGCTGGCTCAGGCCGACGGTGGCTTCGAACTTGCCGCGCACCGGGCCCACGCCGAGCGAAACCAGGGCGCGATAGTCGTGGGCGCCGGTCTGCTGCAGCTCATGACAGCCGGGAATCGTCGCCTTCAGCCGCTCCGGATCGAGCAGCGCGCGCCAGACCGCTGCCGGCGGCGCGGCAATCTCGAACGAGCCTTGCCCGGTCAGGTTGCGTCCGTCCTTGGCCGGCGCCGGCTCGGGCGCGCGCGCCACGGTCGGCGGCGGGGGCGTCTCGGCACCCTCCAGCAGCGCGTGGATGCGCCGCGGCGTGATCGGCAGCGAAATGTCCTTGACGCCGAGCGCATCCGCCACCGCGTTGGCGACGCAGGCGGGCACGCTCATGCAGTTGCCTTCCGCCAAGCCCTTGGCGCCGAGCGGCGTGAGCGGCGATGGCGTCTCCTGGTGGAGCAGCTCGAGCTTGGGGATCTCGCTCACGGTCGGGACCAGATAGTCCGCGAACGTGCCCACCATGAAGTTTCCGTTCTCGTCGCTGACGAACTCCTCGTACAAGGCAGACGCGATGCCTTGCGCGAAAGCGCCGTGGATTTGCCCGTTGGCGATCAGCGGATTGAGGATGCTGCCGGCATCGTGCATGGACACATAGCGGTCGACCCGGACCTGGTAGGTGGAGGGATCGATCTCGACGCCGCACATGTCGAAGACGAAACCGTAGGTCAGCGACGTGTTGATGCGGTCGTCGCTGCTCGGCGGCTCCAGCTCCTGCGGCGACCATACCCCGGTCTCGCTCAGGCTGGGGGCCATGCCCTCGGGCAGCATGACCGGCGACCAGTGCGCCGTGCCGGCGGCGCGGCTGAACGGCATGGCGTTGTCCGGATTCCTGCGGCTGCGCACGGCCCCATCGGCGAACTCGATGTCGTCCGGCAGGGTATTGAGCTGCTTGGCTGCGATGCCGGCGAGCTTGTCGCGCACCTGCTTGGCGGCCATCTGCGCTGCGACCGCGGTGCCCGGAGTGAAGCGGCAGGAATATGTGCCGGCGGCAATCGACCAGGGATCCTTGGCGGTGTCGATCTCCAGCGTGACGGTGATGTCGTCGGGTTTCAGCCCCAGCTGCTCGGCAACGATCTGCGACAGCACGGTCTCGTGGCCCTGCCCCTGCACCGTCACGTCGGCAGTGACCGATACGGCGCCAAGCGGGTCGACATTGACCGTAGCCATCGACACCGCGCCGTTCTTCGGCCCGGCCCGTTCGCGGGCCGAGGCCGTCAGCAAGGTGGAGAGATAGCCCATGTTCGACATACCGGGCTCGACCACGGCGGCGAAACCGATGCCGTAGTGGCGGCCGGCCGCGCGCGCCGCCTCGCGGCGCGCCTTCAGATCGTCGAGCCGTCCGTCGCCGACGGTCGTGTCGACCGCGCGAACATAGTCCCCGGAATCGTACAGCGCGCCGGCCGCCGTCCGATACGGAAACTTCTCGGTCGGAATCAGGTTGCGCCGGATCACCTCGAGCGGGTCGAGGCTCAGCTCGCAGGCGATGCGCTGCACCAGTCGCTCGATGGCGAGATAGAGCTGCGGGCCGCCGAAGCCGCGGATGAGGCCCGCCGGCATCTTGTTGGTGAGCACGACCCGATTGGTGACATCGACGTTTGGAATGTCGTAGGCGCCCGTCACTGATCCATGCATGCGGTAGAGCGGGCCCGGCATGGGCGCGCGCAGATAGGCGCCGTAGTCCTCGAGCTGATCGAGCTTCAGCCCGAGGATTCGGCCGTCTCTGGTCACGGCTGCCTCGATCTCGGTGATCCGGTTCGGTCCGGTGCTGGCAGCGACGAGATGCTCGACGCGATCCTCGACCCACTTCACCGGGCGCCCGGTGATGCGCGCCGCGATCGCCGCCAGCACCATGTAGGGGAACACGGAGAGCTTGATGCCGAAGCTGCCGCCGCTGTCGGGCGGAATGCGGACGCGGAACTTGGTGCCGGGGACCCGCAGCGCCCTCGCCATGACCGGATGGGTGCTGAACGGCCCCTGGAAGTTGGCCAGCACGTCGTAGCTGCCGTCGGTCGGCTTGTATTGCGCGACCACCACGTAACATTCCATCGGCGTGAAGGAGAGACGCGGATAGTCGGTCACCAGGCGGACGCGGGCGTCGGCCTGGGCGAAGGCCGCCTTGGTGTCGCCATAGCCGAACTGGCGCACCGAGATTTCGTTGCTCTTGGCTTCGGGATGCAGAACCGGCGCGCTGCTCTCCCGCGCCTTGAGCGGGTCGACCGCCGCAGGCCGCTCGGCGTATTCGATCCGGACGAGCTCCGCCGCATCCTCCGCCCGGTAGCGGCTCTCCGCTACGATGAGCGCCACCGGCTCACCGACATACCGCACGCGCTCCACGGCGAGCGACCACTGGTGCACCGGCGCCTTGAGCGCGATCAGGAACGGGTCGGAGAGCGCCTTGACGTCGTCGCCCGTGATCACCGCCCATACGCCGGCCTGCGCGAGCGCCGCGCTTGCATCGATGCAGATGATGTCGGCATGGGCGTGCGGTGACCGGATGACGTGCGCGTGCAGGGTTCCCGCCGGGGTCGGCAGGTCGTCGGCGTAGCGCCCGCGCCCCGACAGAAGCGCAGCGTCCTCTTTCCGCAAGATCGACGCACCTGACAGCTGCGACATGGAGAACACCGTTACGAGAAGGTCCGGCCACACCGCAGACCTGGTGGCGTGTGCTTCCGCCGCCTCGGCAGGGAATGAACGGGAGCGCCAACCCGGCGCCGCAGGCGGACGAATTGCCAACGTTGGCGATCGCTAGCATCCGGGGCCTGGCCAGTAAAGGTATTTTTGTATTAGAAAGCATCTATTGGCGGGCACCGTTCGATATGATAGGTACTCGCGCTCGTGGACAACGGAAGAAGCGCCGGAGTTTCAATGGCATCCTGGCAGGCTGCGACAGATGATGCCGGTCAGCCCGGCGTCGGCCAGATCGTCATCGGTGATGGATCGGAGGACGATTTTGCCGAGATCGTCGCGTTGGACGAACGCGTCACCGGACTCTCTCGGCCGGAATTCTGGCACGAGTTTCGCCTGCAGAAGGCCACGAGCAATGCCTTGATCGTTCTCGTTGCACGTCACGCGGGAGAGATCGTCGGCTACGCCACGGGTGAAGTGCGGACCTGGCCCGTCCGCGGCTCCGCTTGCGGCTGGGTCTACGCCATCGGCGTGGCCAAGGAGCATCGCCTGAAGCGGGCCGGCTCCGCGCTGATGGCCGAAATGATCAGCCGGTTCCGCGCGAGCGGCATCGGCACGATCCGCACGATGATCGACGTGGACGATCATCTGCTGATGTCGTTCCTGCGCAGCATGGGGATGACCGCAGGCCCGTTCGTCGAACTGGAAATGCCGATCGCGTAGTTGCGCTAAAGCTCTCACGCAGGGATTCCCTCGAGAATGAAGCTCCAGCAGGCGACGCGCTATGCGATCTGGGCCGTGATCGAACTGGCCTCGCGGCCCGATGAGCAGATTCGCGCGCAGGAACTGGCGCAGACCTATCGCATTTCGCAAAACCATCTGGTGCGCGTGCTCCAAGTCTTGACCAAGGCGAATATCGTCTCGTCGGTACGCGGCCCGGGCGGTGGCTTCACGTTCTGCGGCAACGCCAAGCGATTGACGCTCTTCGACATCATCTTGCTGTTCGAGACCGGGTGGCCGGGCGAGGAAAGCGCCAACCGGCCGCCCGGCAGCGCGCTCGGGGCCGAGTTGAGCCGCGTCCTGAACGAGGTCGACCGCATCACGTCGGCCACGCTGCGTTCGGTCACGGTGCAGACCATCATCAACAATGCCGAGCGGACCTCGCGTTCGCGTGCCGCCGCGGACCGCCTGCCGAAGGCGTCGTGATCCTTTCGTTCGGCGCACCGCTTGCAGCCTGCCGCGGTCTTTCCCAACGCCTTGCCCAAGCCTTGATCCCAACAAGCCTTGATCCCAACAAGCCTTGATCCCAAACAACGGAGACATTGTGTGACGTTCCAGCTTCCTGCGCCCAGCTTGGTCATGGAGATCGACCTCGACGACGGCGCCCGCATCCGCGCACGCCGCCACGGCAACCCGGACGGCGTCCGTATTCTGATGACCCACGGCAACGGCTTCGCCGCCGACGCCTATTTTCCCTACTGGCGGCATTTCCTCGATCGCTACGACCTCGTCGTCTTCGACTTCCGCAATCACGGGCAGAACGTTCCGGCCGAGCCGTCCAACCACAACTACAGCCAGCTCAGCAGAGATCTCGAGCGCGTCGTGCAGCACGTGCGCGCGCAGCTCGGCCCGAAGAAAACGGCGGGCATCTTTCATTCCATGTCGGCGCGCACAGCGATGAAGCACGCCATCGAGATCGGCTGGCGCTGGGATGCGCTGGTCCTTTTCGATCCGCCGAACGTTCCGCCCCCGAGCCATCCCGCCTACGCGGCGATGGAGACCTTCGAGAACAAGCTGGTCGACTTCGCGCGCAACCGGCGCCGCAGGTTCGCCTCGGTCGACGAGCTGACGGAGGAGTATCGGCAGTCGCGCGCCACGCGGAACTGGGCGGCGGGCGTGCACGAATTGATGGCGCGCGCAGTGCTGCGCAGGAGCCCCGACGGCGACGGCTATGCGCTGGTCTGTGCGCCGGAGAACGAGGCGGCCATCTACGCGCAGGCGCTCACGCTCAATCTATGGCCGAAGGCCGGCGAGTTCGGCGGTCCCGTCAAGTTGATCGGCGCAGATCCGACCGCGAAGGGTGCGCCGGCGACCGCGCCGACCAACCAGACGCTCGGCGCCGAGGGCGGCTACGACTACTGTTTCGTCAAAGACGGCGGCCACCTGCTGCAAGTGGAGCAGCCGGAAGAGTGCGTCCGGCTAACGAGAGAGTTCCTCGCCAGGCACGGGCTGGGATGAGGCACGAAGCCCACCTCTCCCCGCTTGCGGGGCTACGACATTCACACATCTCGAGGGGCTTGCGGCGAGGCTCGGATGCTGACTCCCTGTGAGCGAGATTCGCGCG
>JAIESI010000120.1 GCA_019746135.1 Xanthobacteraceae bacterium | reverse complement strand
GTGGAGGAGCGCAGCGACTGGCGGAAGGCTGCTGCCTGGGTCAAGTCGCACATTGGAAAGCTTACGGCTTCCACACTGGTCCAGTACGAACAGGAGGCGTCGCAGGCGCGTGAAGCCGCCAATCAATCCTTCCGGGCTGACGTGGCCTACCGCATGCGCGAAGCGATCAAGCGAGTAGAGCACGACATTGATGATCTGAACCGGATTCTCCGTTCTTGTCCGGAGTTTACGGGCGGCGAAAAATACAGGTTTGTCGCTACTCCGGCACTGGCTCACAAACCGCTCTATGACCTGATCCAGAGCAGTGCGTTTCTTGAAACGGGGTCTTCGCCGCTGTTTGAAGCGGCAGATGATGTACAGAAAAAACTGGTTGCGTTCCTCGAAGCCTGCGAGACCGGATTGGATAAGGCGAACAATCCGCTTGAGGACTATCGGCTCTTATTCAATTTTGACTTGGAGATCCGGGTCGGCGACAAGAAGGTGGATTCACTAAGCAAGCGGCTTGGGGTCGGATCGAACGGTGAACATCTTGTGCCGTTTTACGTCATCGCCGGTGCATCCCTCGCGAATGCATATCGCCTGAAGGCAGGGGATGCGCATGAAGGTGCCGCCGTCATGATCATTGATGAGGCTTTTCACGGATTTGATGCACAGAATGCGTACGTTACGGCGCAGTTCCTGCGTTCACTGGGACTTCAACTGGTGATGGCTGCGCCCGATGCAGACGTCGGAAAGCTAATACCGGTTCTCGATTCCTACTACGACCTCGATCGGTTTGGTTCGGATGTGTTTGCCACCGAGGTGATCGTCAAAGAAGACGCCAGACGCCTCCTGGAAACCGACATGCCCAGTCGCAATCCGCAACTGGTCGCGACAATGGCCGAGAAGTTTGGCAGTGCTGCATGAGTTCCGTTGCGAACGAGGCGCTGCAAAAGCTCTTGCGTAGGGCCGAGAACGCCTATGGTCGGGAGGGAGGAGAGCGCAAGGTTGCTTTGCGGTTCTCGCGCGAATCAATGCCCGCCTATGCGAGGATTGAGACGCACGCGGAGAAGGAGTCATGTCACGGGGAGCTATTGCTCGCCGAACGTGAAGGGGCGATTACCATCGAGTGGGATCGTCGCGCGGGAGAGAAGAATCAGGTCCAGAGAATCGGGTTGGCGGACAGGGGGGCGCTTGCCCGTTTCTTGGGCGTTGTCCCGAGGTGGGAGGCTGTTTCTCGTGCGGCAGATCGGTTCGCACGCTGGAACGCAGAGTACCCGGTGCTGGCAAAGGTAATCGAGCATTGGGGCAGCGGCGCAAAAGTGCGCGGCACCGGCCCTGAAGATGTCGGGGCTTGGGATGATGCGGTAAAGGTTGTCGCACACTGCCGGCTGCAGGTCGCTGCTGATGTGCCGGTCCGACGGTTGAGCGCTCGGTTAACCGGCGACAGTAAACGAATTGAGCAATTGGCCGCGATCATCGATGTTTTGGTGCAAGGCGATGTCGCTGCTCCGGCACGCGATCCGGAAGACGTCTTTAACGAGATCGGGCTCGTAAAGTTTCCGCCAACCTTGCTCATCGCTGGTGCGATTCAGGTGGCCATTGATGGCCGCAATATTGCGGTGGATTCTGCATACCTGGGCTTTCCGCCTTCGGCAATAGCTGGATTTTCTTGTGCGTCTGCGGTCGTCGCACTTCTGACCGTCGAGAATCTCACGACATTTCATGAAATGGTCGCGAGGCGCCACGAAGCGCCGGGCACGATTCTGCTCTACACCGGCGGCATGCCGAGTCCCTCGTGGAAACGAGTTTACAGACTCCTGCTGTTGTCGCTTCCGATTGATGCCCGTGTCTTTCATTGGGGCGATATTGACGCGGGCGGATTTCGAATTGCAGACCATCTAGCAGGCTGTGTTGATGACGCGGAGCGGCACCTCGAACTGCATGGCATGACTCCGGGGGCAATTGGCTCCGATACTGTTACGGTTCGCCGTGCCCTCACGGATGTGGAGATATCGGTGATCGAGAAAATATGTGCGCGCCGAGGATGGGATGCAGCTAGTCAATGGGTTACTGAAAACAGGGTCGCCGTTGAGCAGGAATCATTGCAGGCCGCCTGGACGGAAAACTAGGACAGGTTCCTTACGGGGCGACGGAGAAAAAGTTGGGGCAGCCAACGACAACGACAATCAAGCGACTGTTTGCCCTTTCGGGAAACATTTGTGCATTCCCGGGATGCCAACTCCCAATTATCGAGAGTGGCGGTACGGTAACTGGCGAGATTTGCCACATCCACGCTCGAAACTCGGGCGGTCCGCGCTTCGACGAATCCCAGTCCGACGCAGAGCGAAATGATTTCGACAACCTCATCCTGCTGTGTCGCGCGCACCACAAGGTGGTCGATTCACAAATTGATAGCTACTCCGCAGACGTTCTGCGGGATATTAAGGAGATCCACCAAAACGTAGCGGGCCGGCCGGAGCAGCCAGCCGACAGCGTCTTCGCGAAAATTCTGCTCAACGGTCTGCAACAAATCGATATTAGCGATAACACCGGCAATATTGCAATAAACAGCCCAGGTGCTATCCAGGCACGGACGGTCAATATTAAGTCTGCGCGGAATCACGTTGCCGTTAATGCACCCCCGGGAACCATTGGATCGGATCAGGGACAGAGCCGTTATGTGCAGTACCTCATAAATCGATATAACCAGTTTGCGAGGGAGAACAAGTCGCGATCGACGAAATTCAGCTACGGCGCCATTTCGGTGAACATCGAAAGGCGATATGGGGCGTCCTGGAAATTGCTTCCATCAGAAAAATTCGAGGAGCTTTGCGACTACCTGCAACAGCGGATTCTCAAGACCATTATTGGCAGGTGGAATACGGGCAAAGGGCAGAACTCGTTTTCTACCTACTCGGAGTTTTCAACCAAGACGAGTACGTCCTAGCTCAGTCCGTGATTGACGCGAATGCGATCCAGCAACTCATCACGCGGCTCATCGTCGTGGTCGTCGTGCTGCTGAAATCGTGATGCTGGCCCCTCGTTCGGCAACAGAAGAAGCGAGATGGTGAAGTCGTACTGCTCCGATTGCACTGCGGTTTCCTTGCATGCTTCTTCACTAAACCATGTACCGGCCGCGTGTTCGATCCATCCTGCGGTCGTTCGCCCGGTTCCAGGTTGCGATGCAGCCGGTACGGATATCGGAGGTCCAGATGTTCGAAAAAATGCGCCCGATCGCAATGCCGGTCCGCTAGAACGCGCCCAGAGTATGTAACCATCGCGCGAGACGACGAGCACAGCACGACGCTCCGTGTACTCAATCCATTTGAGTGTCGCGGCGATCAGGGATACGTCATATCGCGACGCGCAATGGCCAAGCATTTCCAGATCGACTTCGTCCTTGGGGGCAATCTGTCGTCTGAAGTCGTCAAGCGGCATCAACAGGTATGACGCGAAGACATTCGCCTGATATTCAATTTGACCGTACTGGGAATCCCAACGAACCACGTCTTGCTCACCACACTGCAGTCCGGTCGGGTAGGCTCTCCGGTGAAGCAGGTAGTGCCCGAATTCATGAGCGAGCGTGAAATTGATTCGGCCTCGTGAACGGATCGCGTTGTTGTAGATAATGCCCCAGCCGTTTTTCCCCGACGGGGAGCGCACGAGTGCACCATCGAATTTGGGTAAGACGTCGCCGGCAACCAACGTTATCGGATCTTCCGGAAAGCGCTGGCGCGAATATTCACGGGCGACTTCCGTGACATTGATCGGAAAGTGTTCCGAGCCCAGTACGGTGTTGAGGACTTGGGATATTTCGATCGCCCATCGCTGCGGGGACAGCGTCTCGGTCATTTAGTCCTTTTCCCAGACATCGACGATGGATCTGATTTTTGCCTTGACCTCGGGATCAAGCTTTCGATACTTGCGGTAGAACGCTTCGTCGACGACGCTTTGCGTCGGGTTTTCTTCGGCGGTGTCCAGTAAGAATTCGGGGGTCACCCCTAAGGTTGCGGCGATTCGCCCGATCTTTTCCGCGGACGGCCGCGGCATGTTCTTGTTCTCCAACTCCCAGATATAGCTCTTGCTCGATTCTGTGAGTTCGGCGAGCTTTTCTAGGGTCAGTCCCTTTTCCTTCCGTAGCTGGCGAATCTTCTCGCCTAGCGGTGTAGCCATGCAGAGCTTCCTTTTGAGTGTTCGGCGGGTTCGGGAAGACAATACAACAAATACTTGACTAGCGGAAGTGGCGGGTGCTAGGATGTTTGGGAAAGACATACTTTTTCTACCATTATCAGGAAAGCGAGGCCCAAAATGGCAGCGAAGAAGGGACCCGAAACTCATCATGTAGTACCTGATCCCAGCGGTGGGTGGAACGTGAAGCGGGGAGGGGCCGAGCGCGCCACCAGCCACCACAGCACGAAGCGTGAGGCAATCGAACAGGGAAGGGCTGTCAGCAGGTCACAACAGACAGAGCTGAGGATCCACAACCTGGACGGAAAAATCAGTAGCAGCGACAGCCACGGTCATGACCCGAATCCGCCCAAAGGCTGATTAGGCCAGCGCCGACGACATAGACATCTTGCGACAACCCACTTGCGAGGGAGTTTGACGTGCCCGAATCCCACATGATTACTTTCTATCCGGTCGGCAACGGCGACACCACGCAAATCGCCTTGTCTGGTGGCCGCCGTGTTCTGCTTGACTTCTGTCATCGCGAGAAGGGCGAAGGTTCCGACTCGCCGGAGATTGATCTCAAGGCGCGATTGAAGGAGGAGTTGGCCAAAGCCAAACGCGACTACTTCGATGTCGTCGGATTTACCCACGCGGATCTTGACCACATTCAAGGCAGCACGTCGTTCTTCGAGCTCAAACACGCCGCCAAATACCAGGGCAACGGGCGTATAAAGATCCGAGAGTTGTGGGTCCCGGCTGCCATGCTTCTTGAAGAGGCAGGTAATGATGAGCAGCAGGAGGAATTTGTTCTTCTCCGCCAGGAAGCCCGCCACCGTCTACTCGAAGGGAAGGATATTCTCGTTTTTTCCAAACCGCAGGCGTTGATGGATTGGCTGGAGCCCAAGCTGAAGGAACGGGGTGAGGCTGTCAGTGCTCGCGACCACTTGTTTATTGACGCGGGCAGTTTGGTTCCCGGGTTTTCCCTCGATCGGGACGGGGTGGAATTTTTCTGTCACTCGCCCTTCATCAAGCATTGTGACGAAGGCGACATTATTCGCAACAGCGCTGCCCTGGTATTCAACGTACGCTTTCGCATCGGCAGTGCGCACTATGACTACCTCGCCGTCGGGGACGCCAAATGGGAAGACCTGGAAGATATCGTCAGCACGACTCGATATCACAAGAACGACGACCGGCTTTCCTGGGATCTGTACAACATCCCGCATCACTGCAGCTACCTGGCTTTGAGCGACGAGAAGGGTGATAGGGAAACTGTTCCGAAATCTCTTGTTAAAGAGCTCTTGCTGCAAGGCAAGCGGGATGCCTATATCGTGAGCAGCAGCAAGCCTATCCCCGACGCGAAGGACTCGTATTCAGAGGTGCAGCCACCTCACATTCAGGCGCGCAAAGCATATGAGCGCGCCCTCAGAGATGTGGGAGGACGGAAATTCATCGTGACGATGGAAGAGCCTAACGCGAATCGTCCCGAGCCGCTTGTGTTTGAAGTGGGGGCAGGCGGAATGACTTGGCAACGATCGGGGTCTCTCGGGGCGCCGGCGATCGTGCTTTCAAGGCCGCCTCGCGCAGGATGATGGCGGAAGATTTCCATGAGTTCATCGATGTTGTTGAGGTCGGTGACGTCAATGCTCTGACTATTGCTAGGGCGCGCACGCTTTGCGAAGCCGTTACGCATCAACGCGACTACTCAATCGTACGTTTGCTTAGGCACGGCCCACCAGAAGCACCGAAATACGAGTGTGTCGTGGTCGACGTCGAGGTTGATGGTGTTCCTCCGAAAAACCCGTATGGCATAGCGTATCGCGAGCGCTTGGCGCTTTGCGTGCCGTCGAACCCGGCGCAATTGGTCGAGGTTCGCGCACTTCGAAAGTCCTTCCCTGTCCTGATGCATCAAAATCAGGGTGTTCCGGGCGAAGCCGCAAGTCTCTGCTTATATTTTGAGCAGCCGGCCGCGGTTCTGCGCACGTGGACCCCGCAGGGCTTTCTTCGCCGTATTCAGTGGTGGCTTGAAAAGAGCGCCAGGGGCGAACTGCATCCGGCTGACCAGCCTGTGGAGAATTTGTTTTTCGCAACGAAATACGAGCTTGTGCTGCCTTGGAATTTCGAGGATCTGCAAAGGGACACAACAAGGCGTTTCGTAATACACCGGGGCGAATCGCGGCCGGATCACGGGTTTACATGCTTCGTCGAATCCGTGCACCAGAATGAACATCCCAATGGCCACTTGCTATCCCATATAACCCTGGAGCTTCCTCCGATCGTGCATGGTTTCGTGGAGCGCGATCCACAAACACTGGGGCAACTCGCTGAGCTGATGGCCGGGCGCGGTATTGATATCGTACCGTTGTTACATACGGCGCTGGGTAGTCGTGTCGGTGCGCAGGGAGTGGCGGAATCGGCGGATGACGCCTTTACGGTGATTCTCCTGCGCATTCCGATTGCGCGAGTGGCGGGCGGAACTCCCGAGGGCGTGTCGAACAGAGCATTTCTGATTCCCGTGGGTACTGTGAAGCTTGGTGTCGAGATGGGATTGCTGCATAAGCATGAGCAACGATATTTCAAGGTGCCCTTGCTTAACGGTGACACAACAGCGACCGCCTGGCGTTCGGAGCAAATTTTTCCGATGGATGTTCGGCGTCGGAATGATGCGGCATCTGCAAGACACCAATCCGGAATCGCCGACATCGGACCAGTTGGTGTGGTGGTCGGGGGCGGTTCACTTGGTAGTGCGATGCTTAATCTTTGGGGGCGAAGTGGGTGGGGAAATTGGACGGTGATCGATAACGACCACGTGAAACCCCATAACCTCTCTCGTCATCACGCCTATTCACAGCATGTTGGCGTGACAAAGGTCGCCGCAATTGCTCAATTGCACGATGCCGTGATGCAAGGTGCGACCCGCATAACACCGATATGGGGCGACGCAAGCGATCCCGGCAATGCCCAGATTGCCTCCGCAATTGCCGAGGCGAAGCTGGTCGTTGATGCTTCTACCACGCTCGAATATCCCAGGATGGCAAGCCGGAGTGACACAGCGGCGCGTCACATGTCCGTCTTTGTCCTACCGAATGGAAACGCGTCAGTACTTCTTGCTGAAGACGAATCGCGGGCGCTGCGTTTGAGAACTCTCGAAGCGCAATACTACCGCGCGGTCATCCAGGAGGAATGGGGGCGAATGCATTTGGCTGGCAATCTGAGTTCGTTCTGGAGTGGCGCGAGCTGTCGTGATATCTCGCTTGTAATGCCATATTCAAAGATCTTGGCGCATGCATGCACCTTGGAAGAGCAAGTTCGCAGTGCTTTCGGACGATCTACCGCATCAATTCGGGTTTGGCAACGCGACCACGTTAATGGACGCGTCGATGCCCATGACGTGCAGATATACCCGGAGCAGCGCTTTGCTTTTGATGACCTTGATCTATTCATAGATGAAGGTGCGCAGTTGCAACTTCGACAGTTGCGACGCGATTGCCTCCCCAAGGAAACGGGAGGCGTTTTGCTTGGATACTACGACTTTAATATCAAGGCCGCCGTAATCGTTTGCGGACTGCCCGCTCCACCTGATAGCAGCGCCGGCCCTGGCTTCTTCGAAAGGGGTGTCCAAGGGCTTGCAGATGCAGTGTTGGAGGCGTCAAGACGCACGGCTGGCGTAGTGGGTTATATCGGCGAGTGGCATAGTCACCCGCGCGGTCATTCGGCGGCGCCAAGCCGTGATGATCTTATGCAAATCTTGCACCTCGCAATGGGCATGTCGCTTGATGGTCTGCCTGCGATTCAGCTGATTGTTGGCGAGGGGGATATTCAGGTCATTCAGGGTACTTTGAAATGACAGATGCGGCCCGAGGTGCAGCAATTGCATTGGCGCTTTCGGGCGGCGGGATACGCGCAATGGCGTTTCACCTCGGTGTATTACGGCTGCTCGCAGAGCGTCGTCTACTAGAGCGGGTGGAGAGAATCTCGACAGTTTCTGGCGGTAGTCTTCTGGTTGGTCTGCTGCTTCAGGAAGGTGGGCTTCGTTGGCCGTCCTCCGATAGCTTCGCTTCTACGATCTACCCCCAACTGCGAACCAAACTGACTAGCCGCAGCCTTCAGTGGGGAGCAGTCAGGCAGTTACTATGGCCAAGCAACCTTCGATTTTTGTTGTCGAGGGCAAATCTGCTATCCATGGCATTGCAGCGAGAGTGGGGCGTTTCTGCTCGACTCGCCGAACTCCCTGATATTCCCGAGTGGTCAATCAATGGAACGACTGCCGAGAGTGGGAAGAGATTTCGGTTTAAGCGGACTGACATGGGGGACTACACGCTCGGGTATGCCTCTCCAGGCAACTTCCCGCTGGCAAGCGCGATGGCGGTTTCGGCAGCTTTCCCGGGAGGCTTTGGTCCGCTGAAACTCGATGCTACGCATTTTGAGTGGCGGCGTAGAGCTTGGGATGCTCCCGCAGGCAGCGAGGAACGGGTGGATATCGGCCACAAGTCGTTGCACCTTTACGATGGCGGTGTGTACGACAATTTGGGGCTTGAACCCTTCTTTGATTCGGGCAGAGGCGTATCAAAGCATCCTGCTATCGCGATTCTGGTTTCAGATGCCGGTGCACCGCTCCGGACGGGATTCTCTTACTTTGCCTTAAGTCCGTTCCGTCTCAAGAGGGTCGCGGACATCATGTCCGATCAAGCACACGCTTTGCGTGTCCGGACGTTCTCCAGCTATCTGCAGAAGGGCTCCGGACGTGGCGCGTTTTTTTATATTGGCATACCGTTCGGCTCTGCCGCGTCCTCCGACTTGGCGTTATTCGCCTCATCGTTTCCGACAACACTGCGGCGACTCAATTTCTCCGAGTTCGATCGCCTTGCGGACCATGGCTATTCCGTGGCTAGTCAAGTGGAGCAGGAATTCGGCCTTCCAGTCGCCTAGGTATTGAACTCGCAGATGACGTCCAGCAATTGATGTCGACTTGCTATTTATAGCACTCAGTGCTATAAATAGCAGGCGAAGGAGTATGAGTGACGATCTACATGACTCGTTGGTTCGAGCGCTGGGCTCGAAAGCAGGACTTGGGCGGACGTGTCCTCTGCAAGGCGGTAAGTGAAATGCAGTCCGGTCTCTATGAAGCGGACCTTGGCGGAGGTTTGTTGAAAAAACGAATTGCGCGGCCGGGACAAGGTAAGAGCGGTGGCTATCGCACTCTCGTGGCAACGAACAAGGGCAACAAGTGGTTTTTTGTCTTCGGATTTCCGAAGAATGTCCGGAGCAATATCGACAAGGATGAGGAAGAGTCTCTGAAAAGGTTGGCCTCGCATCTGTTGTCGTTATCGGCGCCGGCGTTGATGACCGCGAAACATGCGGGCGAATTGATGGAGGTTGATTGCGATGCGTAAGACGAAATCGCCAATTCTTGAGGCAGTCCATGAGACCGCGAAAGGTCTTCACGCTGCGGGCGTGATGGATCAAGTCACGTTGCGAGAGTTCGATCGCATGTGTCTTCCCCCGGTTGAGCCACTCTCGCCTAGCAAGATCAGGAAGATCCGGGAACAGTCTCGTGTCAGCCAGGCGGTATTCGCGGCATTGCTGAATACCAGTGTTTCGACGGTCCAGAAATGGGAGATTGGACAGAAGCGCCCCACGGGAACTGCGCTGAAATTGCTTCACCTCGTGCAAAAACGCGGCCTTGAGGTTGTCGCATAGAGTGGTTTCGCGACACGAGAAGCAGGTAGCCTTGCTAGTATTTTGGCAAAGGCGGGGCGTTAGTAACTTTGGATCGCTCACGTGACGATAAATTTACTGGCGAAAATGTTCCGTGCGCCAAGGTGTTAGATGATTTGGTGCCGGTATTTTTTTGCCGATGATTCATCCGAGGATATGGCCTGTCTACTATGTCAAAGCGCGAAGCGAGAACCGATAGATGTCGATACATCTCGACAGCGGGCGATTGTGGAAGTGCCGATTGTTCTCGATACATGTAGATAGATAGTGAAAGCCGCGAGAGGGGATGCTTGTCAAAATGACGGTGAATATGTCGGCAGAAATATCGTTTTGGAGTACTGCTTCCAAGCCGATCAACGGCTTATCGAAGCCGGTCATTATTGAGTGGGAGTAACGCTCCGGAGGGCGGAGCAGGGGCCCCGCATGGCGGGGATGCGACCCCGAAGGAGCGTTGG
>JAIESI010000300.1 GCA_019746135.1 Xanthobacteraceae bacterium | reverse complement strand
GTGGACCAAGAAACGAGTCCGCCAAAAGCCCTTCAAAGGCCGCCGTATCACTCAGCTCTGATTCCGGGTACTAGGTCCGGCACACAGAGCCATGTGCGAGAAGGCGCTTGCCGCTCGATTTCCGGCGTTTCCGGCGAAGATCGCGTCTTGGTCGCCGTCGCTCAACGTCAGTGCCTATAGAAAAGTCCGCGGCTGGAAGCGGGACAATGCGAGCCTTCGCTTCAAGTACGAAGACAGCATGGTAATCATGGGCCCCATACTCGAGAGTGAAGCGTTCAATCGGTGGTACGGCGCAGCAACGTGTTATTTCGGCCGCGAAGGCAGCTCAATGCGGTTGCTGATGGTGTGTGCAACGGGAACCCAGGCCGGCTTTTGCCGCGTCCCCAATCCGATTGTTCGAAAGGCGGACAATAGAACGTGATGCGCGCCCGTCGGCATCGCTCGCGAGACAGCGGCGAAGGCGCAACGCGACCGCCGCTGCCCACTCGGCGCGGCCCGCTTTCCCTCGCCAATTCGGGCACGTGGAGGGGATAGCCAAAATCTGACCCGCTCCGGACGCAGCCGCTTGCCCCTAACGCCGCTCCGTGCACCACCTCGGCAACGTGCTCACCGGCATCATCATGTTGAACGCGCCGATCAGCTTGCCGTTCGGGTTCCGCAGCGGTGTCGGGTAGGGCGTGAACGCAACGCGGATGCCGTTCGGGCGTTCGGCCACGGCCCTGACGCCGCGGATCGGGTTGCCGCTGCGGATGGCCTGCGCCATCGGGCTCTCGTCGTGGGAAACATCGTCCCCGTTCCACGAAAACAGCCTCCAGCACACGCACCACCGGTCGCGGCCGATGGTCGGCAGCCGTCCGGAGAATTCGATCGCCGCCGAATTGAAATAGGTGAGGTAGCCCTCCGCGTCGGTCATGCAGATTGCAAACGGCAGGCTGTCGAAGATCTGCTTGCCGGCCGCCTGAATGATGCCGAGCGGCAAGGCGATGCCCGTTTCGGCCGCGGACGCAGCGGCAGTGTCGTCGAGCTCGACGATCTCGGTCACGCCGATGGATTGCTCAGGCGGGATGTCGTCCTTGGGCTCCATGGCAGCGAACATTCCGAATCAACACGGTCGCATGACAGTGTAGCCGCGCTGGCCTGAGCCAGCCTCAGTTTGTCAGGGATTTCCCGGTTGAGTTGGCGCTGAACTGGTACTCGGTGTCCCTCCTGTGCACGCGGAACGTGTGGGCGCGTTCCGGATTCCCGGAGCTAGACTTTGGGCTTCAGATAATTGTCCTCGATCGCGGCCCAGTCCTGGAAGCCGACGATGGTCTTGTACTCCTCGAAGCCCACGCCCTTGCCGATGAAGCTGATATCGCCGCGCTGAAGCTTTGCCAGCAGGTCCTGCATGGTGCGGACCGTGTGCATCAAGAGCGAGATGCCGTAGATCGCGATCTCGAAGCCCATGTCGGCGAGCTCGGCAGGTTTCAGGATCGGCGTGCGACCGCCTTCCAGCATGTTCGCCATCTGTGGCGCGTCGAATTTCTTGCCGATCAGCTCGAGCTCTTTCACGTCATGCGGCGACTCGATGAAGATGCCGTCCGCACCGTTCCGCAGATAGAGCTCGGCGCGGCGGAACGCCTCGTCGAGGCCATGGACGTCGCGCGCGTCGGTGCGGGCGAGGATGAAGGTGTCGCGGTTGATCTTGCTTTGCGCTGCGGCGCGGATCTTCGCCGCCATGTCGGCGGCCGGGATCACGTCCTTGCCGGCGATATGGCCACAGCGCTTGGGCGCGACCTGGTCCTCGAACATGATCGCCGCGACGCCGAGCCGCTCGTAGGTATGCAGCACGTGCACGACGTTCTTCACATCGCCATAGCCGTTGTCGCCGTCGACCATCACCGGCAGGTCGCTCGCCTTGACGATGTCGGTGACGGCTGCGGCGATCTCGCCGAGCGCGAGCAGGCCGATGTCGGGAAGGCCCCAGCGCGCGCCGATGGTCGGAAAGCCGCCGGTGAAATAGGCCTTGAAGCCCGCCTGCTTGATCAGCCGCGCGCTGAGCGCGTCGAACGCGCCCGGCAGGATCAGCGGGCGCTCGGATTTGCAGAGTGCAAGAAAACTCACGGGCAAGCTCATTGCAGCTTGATCTTTCCTTCGGCGAACACAGCTTTCCAGCGCGCGATGTCTTCGGCGAGCATCGCGCGGTAGCCGTCCGGGCCTTTCGTCGTGGGCGGCTCGCCGCCGGTGGCGGCAAGCTTTGCGATCACGTCGGGCTCGGCGAGGATCGCGGCAAGCTCGGTGTTGAGCCGCGTCACCACCGGCTCCGGCGTCTTCGCGGGTGCCACGAGGCCAAGCCAGGTGATGCCCTCGAAGCCGGGCAGGCCCTGCTCGGCCACGGTCGGGATGCCGGGGGCAAGCGGCGAGCGTTGCTTCGTGGTGATGCCGAGGCCTTTGAGCTTGCCGTCGCGGATCATCGGCAGCGACCAGATGATGTTGTCGAACTGATAGTGGATGCGGCCTTCCATCACGTCGGGCGCAGCCTGCACGCCGGTGCGGTAGGGCACGTGCAGCGCGCCGATGCCGGCGCGGGCGTTGAACAGCTCGCCGATCAGGTGGGTGATCGCGCCGGTGCCGCTCGAGGCAAACGACAGCTGGCCGGGACGCTCCTTGGCGTAAGCGATGAACTCGGCGGCGTTCTGCGCCGGCACCTTGGGGCTGACGATCAGGAGGTTGGGCAGGACCGCGGTGAGCCCGATCGGGCTGAAGTCGGAGCTCTCGTAGGTGAGCGAGCCGGCGGGCTGGATCAGCGGCAGGATCACCTGGGCGCTGCTGGTGGTCATCAGGAGCGTGTAGCCGTCGGCCTGCGCCTTGGCGACGTAGGTCGTGCCGATCGCGCTCGCCGCACCGGCCTTGTTCTCGACCACCACCGGCTGGCCGATGCGGGCGGCAAGCTTCTCGCTGATGATGCGGGCGATGGTGTCGGTGCCGGAGCCGGCGACGAACGGCACGACGACGGTGACGGGACGGGTCGGCCAGGTCTGTGCCGAGGCGGGAACCGCCGCGGCAAGCGCTGCGGCTGCCGCAAAGACTGCTGCGCGAAATGTCATGTCGCCTCCCGGCCGTTTCCTCTTGTCCTCGGCCGGCATTCCATCGCCCGCGTCGCGACGCGCGTCAATTCCGGGCAGGCCGCCCGCAGCGCCGGGCGGCGATGCGGAAAGATGCGGATGAGAGCGGCCTGCAGCAGCGGCCGCATCTCCGGCTCGCTGAAGCCCGCCGCCACGCCGATCAGCCGCGAAGCCGGTCGTTGCGCGATCTGCCGATCCAGGCCCCGACCAAGTTCGAGCTGATCATCAACGTCAAAGTGGCCAAAGCGATGGGGATCGACGTGTCGCCGCTGCTGCTTGCGCGTGCCGACGAGGTCATTGAGTAGGGCCCGCGGGGATCCACGCGCAACGTAAAAGCCCCGGCACACGACCGGGGGCTTTCTCTCTTCACGCCGGTTGGCCCGCGTCGCGGTCAGTTGAAGCGATAGACCAGCGCCGAGCGGAACATGTGGAAGCGGTGGTCCGCGGTGATCGCGAAGACGCCGCTGGTGAGCCGGTCGCCTTCGCCGACGTCCACGTAGAGATACTCGTTCTTGCTCGACCAGTTGCCCCACAGCGCCGTCTCGATGCCGCCGCCGACGGCATAGCCGCTCAGCGTCTTCGAGCTGGTCGCGGCCGCGCCCGCCCCCTGGAAGAAGTCCTCGACGTGCACCCAGGCGGCGCCGCCGGTCACGTAGAGCAGCGCCGGCCCGGTGTTGTAGGCAAGACGGCCGCGTGCCGTGGCAAACCAGGAGGTGTCCACGCCCAGGATCGCCGGAAGGCCGAACGGAGGCACGTTGAAGTAGTCGAAGCTCGTGTGGTCGACGCCCATCCAGCTGATGTCGCCTTCGAAACCGATGACGACCTTCGGGGCGATCATCCAGTTCCAGCCGAGCTGGCCGCCGGCCGTCCATCCGGTGCCGTTGTTGCCGATTTCATTGCCGAAGCCGGACACAGGAAGTCCCCGGCCGGTCGCCCGAACGCTCGAAACCACCCCGCCGCCGACCACGCCGGCATAGAAGCCGCTCCAGTTGGTCTGGGGCAGCGCCCGGTTCGCGCCGCCGCCGAACAGGTAGTTCACGCCGAAGCGCTGCGTGTAGTAGCGGCGCTCGTTGACGACGGTATCGCGCACGTCGGACGGCTGAAGCAACGCGTCGCCGCCGCCCATGTGGATGTAGAGGGTTTCCGATTTCGCGGTCCAGCCGCCGCCGAGCATCGTCTCGACGCCGGAGCCGATCGTCCAGCCACTCTTGGTTTGGGTGCTGGCCAGCGCAGGACCGGTCGCGACGAGCTCGCTGCTGTCGGTCAGGCGCATCGCGGCGTAGCCGCCGGTGAAGTAGCTCAGGTTCGGGCCGCTCGCGATACCGACACGGCCGCGCGCGGTGCCGAGCCATTTCGTTCTGGTGTTGTAGATGAGGGTGTCGTCAAAATCGTGGACGCTGTGCGAGTTGCCGAAATATCCGAAATCGCCTTCCAGGCCGACGAGCCACCGGCCGCCGAACGGCGTCGCGCCGAGCTCCCAGTTGTAGCCGACGGTGCCGCCGCCGGTGAAACCGATCCCGGTGCTTTCCAGCGAGCCCAGCGGAACGCCGTCCGGATCAATGCCGCGACTGCGCGTTGCGGTGACGCCGACGAAAGCGCCGACATACGGCCCGGTCCAGTGATAGGCCACGATCGCGGCAGGAGCCTTGTAAACCGGCTTCGTGGAAAGGTCTGCCGCGGCTGCGTTCTGCACGGCAAGGATGCTGCTCGAAACCGCAAGCAGCGACGCGAACTTGAGGCGCATGTAAATTCCGACTTCCAATTTCAGGAAGCTTTACGGCCCGCAGCTCCGTCCGGGCAAGGCGGCGAGCTCGGAAATTCACGGCTATTCCGAAAACTTCGGTCAACTTGCTCGCGGGTGTCGTGTTGCGGCAACACGAGCGCGGGCGGTTGCGCAGGCCATGGGCCGAACAAAAAAGCCCCGGGGCATGCCCGGGGCTTTCTTTACTTCGTTTCGCCGCAGGTCAGTTGAAGCGATAGACCAGCGCCGAGCGGAACATGTGGAACTGGTAGTCCGGCGTGATCGTGACCGCGCCGGCACCAGCGCTGGTGAGCGCGTCGCCGTTGCCGAGATCGACGAACAGATACTCGTTCTTGCTCGACCAGTTGTTGCCGAGCGCGATCTCGATGCCGCCGCCGCCGGTCCAGCCGCTGAGCGTCTTGTCGCTCGACACCGTGCCGCCATTCGAGGTCAGGCTCTGATCGATGCTCATCCAGGCGCCGCCGCCGGTAACATAGAGCAGCGCCGGGCCGGTGTTGTAGGCAAGGCGCGCGCGGGCGGTCGCCATCCACGAGGTCTCGATCCGGAAGTTCGACGTCGCGGTGTTGCCGAGGTTGTTGCTGGTGTGATCGACGCCGAGATAGCTGATGTCGCCCTCGAGGCCGACGACGATGCGCGGGGCGATCGTCCAGTTGTAGCCGAGCTGGCCGCCGCCGAAGAAGGCGTTGCCGTTGTTGCCGAGCTCGCCGCCCACGCCGCCGTCCGCACCGGTGCCCCGGGTGCTCGAAACGCCGACGCCGTAGACGCCGCCGACGTACCAGCCGTTCCAATTGGCCTGCGGCAGCGGCCCGCGGTTGCCCGCACCGAACAGATAGTTCAGGCCGAAGCGCTGGCTGTGGTAGCGGAGCCGGTCGGTCTGCAGCGAGCCGGCGTTGACCAGCGTGTCGCCGTTGTCGCCGAAGTCGACGACCATGTATTCGGACTTCGCCGTCCAGCCGCCGCCGAGCATGGTCTCGAGGCCGCTGCCGATCGCGTAGCCGCTGCGGACCTTGCTGCTGGTGACCGTCGTGCCGGTCGCGGTGTTGATGTTCTTGTCATCAAGGTCGAGCGCCGCGTAGCCGCCGGTGAAGTAGGTGAGGTTCGGGCCGACCGCGAGACCGACGCGGCCGCGGGCCGTGCCGAGCCACTTCGTGTCGTGCTCGTAACCGAGGCCTGCGGTGGCCCAATCCTGCGCCCGCCGCCCGGCATCGAAGTAGCCGATGTCGCCTTCGAGGCCGACGACAACGGCGCCACCCATGATGTTCCAGTTGGTCTGCCAGTTGTAACCAATCGTGCCGCCGCCGGTGAATCCGTAGCCGGTGTGCTCGATGACGCCGGGCCGCGCACCGGTCGGATCGACGCTGCGGCTGCGCGAGGCGGCGATGCCGGCATAGATACCGAGATAAGGGCCGGTCCAGTTCCAGGACACGACTTGCACAGGCGCCTTGTAGGCGGGCCGCGCCGGAAGGTCCGCCGCGCTCGCGCCTTGCGCCGCAAGAGCGGCCGCGGAAACAAGCAACAGAGTCTTAATCGTGGAACGCATTTTCGTGCCCCAGCTCCAATTTCAACAATATCGCCAAATTTACGGGAGCCCGGTCCCGGGCGGCAACCGACGGCGCGACGAAACCACCGGAAAACCCGTCGTTTGCGGGCGATTCATCCCGCACTGTCTCTTTCCAGCCACAACCAATGTGCACCCGTTAAGCGATTGTTTACCCGAATGTTTTTAGCGCCGCCGCGCCGCGCCGGACGCTCATGTCGCTCTCCCCCCAACGCGTCGGCGCGGCTTCGCAGGCACGGGATAAAGGCCGCAACCGCAGCGCCTCCGGCTGACGCAGGGGGAGGCTGAGCGGCGGCCGTTCCCGCACTATATTGGGGGTGTTGGTGGAGTAACCGTGATGCCGCGTTATCAGCGCCCGCGGGACATCGTCCAACGGCTTTCGCAGGACCGGCCGCGCCGGAGCCGCGGCGACAGCTTCCGCCGCGTGACCTTCTCGCTGCCGCGTGAGGCCGCTCGCGCGAAGGCACGCGAGATGTTCCGCCGCTATCCCAAGGCGGCCTACATGACCGAGATCGAAAGCTGGCGCGAGCTGCCCGGAGGCTCGATCGAGTTCACCATGCGGCGGCTGCCGACCGCCGACTGACCGGGTTGTGATGGCGGCAGCCGGACTTGTGATCCATAGCCTCCGGCGATCATGGATATAGCTGACGCGTGCGGCGCTTTGCGGCTATGCAGTGCGCTGCGGGGGCGTCTGATGCGGCGATTCTGGCGCGGACTTTTCATCTTCATGCTGGGCGGGCTGTTCGGCACCGCCTTGGGCATTGCCGTGGGCCTCTTCATCTTCCCGTTCGTGTTTCCGCCGCCGCCCGCGGCCGAGCAGCTCACCGAGGCCGACCGCTCGGAGCTTGCGGCGACCGGCACGTTCATCCACGCCAACCCGTCCGATCCGGTTCATTGGGGCAGGGGCAAGGTCAGCGTCTATGAGCGCACGGTGTATCTCGAGCCGGACTTCGAGGTGGGGCCGGGGCCGAAGTATCACGTGTATCTCGTGCCGAATGCCGGCGTCCGCAAAGAGGACCAGGTGACCGGCTCGATGCTTGTCGATCTCGGCCGCCTGCGATCATTCAAGGGCAGCCAGCGTTATCCAGTCCCGGCCGGCGTGGACCTGAAGAAATATCCGAGCGTGGTGATCTGGTGCGAGGCGTTCGGCGTGCTGATCTCGCCGGCCGATCTGAAAGCGGTGAATTAGCCCGAGTGTCATTCCGGGGCGCGCCCGCAGGCGCGTGAACGCGCTGGTGCCGCGCGTGCCCCCGGAATGACTGTGGAGAGATTCCCGCTGGCGCAGAATCAGTGTTCGCGTCTAGTTTCCCCCGCCGTGCTTTCCGCCTTCGCCGACGTCTCGATCTATCAGCTCCTGCTGGTCGCAGGCGTGGCGCTGTTCGCCTCGGTGCTGGGCGGCGTTGCGGGCTACGGCACCGGCGCACTGATGCCGCTCATCCTCGTGCCGATGGTCGGTGCGGAGAACGTCGTGCCGATCATCGCGATTGCCGGCATGCTCACCAACACCGGGCGCGTGTTCGCCTATCTCAGGCAGGTGGACTGGCGGAAGGTCTGGATCGTCAGCCTCGGCGCGATCCCGCCCTGTATGGTGACGGCCTACGGCTACACATTGCTGACTGGGAAGGGCGCGCAGATCCTGATCGGCACCATGCTCGTTCTCACCGTTCCGCTGCGCTACATCATGCGCAAACGCGCGGTCGTGCTCAACGACAAGCAACTGTTTGTCGGCTCGGCCGGCTACGGCACGGTGGTCGGCGGCACGGTCGGCGCTGGCGTGATCCTGCTCTCGGTGCTGATGGCGGCGGGGGTCTCCGGCGCGGCCGTCATCGCCACCGATGCGGTGATCTCGCTCACGGTCGGCATCTCGCGCATCCTGGTGTTCGGCGTGGCGGGTGCGGTCACCGGTCAGACGCTCGCCTTCGCGCTGCTGATCGGCGTGATCGCGTTTCCCGGCGCGTTCCTCGCCCGTGCTTTCGTTGCGCGCATGCCCGTGCATGTGCACACCGCGATCCTCGACGCGGTGGTGCTGTTCGGTGGGGCAGTGATGGTGTTCAGCGCGCTGATGAAATGAACCGTCAGCGACGCGGGCGGTCCCATCCCTCCCCGCGAGGGGAGGGTGGACGCGAGCGTAAGCGAGCGGCCGGGTGGGGAGAGGGTGCGTTTGTCTCCGGCTTCTCCCCACCCGGCGGCTTCGCCGCCACCCTCCCCTCGCGGGGAGGGATAAGACCGCCGATGCCGCAAGTGTTTGACTACGGCCACTTCACCACCGGCGGCATCGAGGACAGGATCGAGTCGACATTGCCGCCGGTGCGCAGGCCGAAGATCGTGCCGCGGTCGTAGAGCAGGTTGAACTCGACATAGCGGCCGCGGCGCACGAGCTGCTCCTCGCGCTCGGCCTCGGTCCAGGCCTTCGCGAAGTTGGCGCGAACCAGCGCCGGATAGATTTGCAGAAACGCGCGGCCGACCGTTTGCGTGAAGGCGAAGGCCTTGTCCCAGTCGTCCTCGAGATAGTCGTAGAAGATGCCGCCGATGCCGCGCATCTCCTTGCGGTGCTTGAGATAAAAATATTCGTCGCACCATTTCTTGTATTTCTCGTAGGGCGCGACCGCGGCGTGCGCGTCGCAGGCCGCTTTCATGGCGGCATGGAAGGCGCGCGTGTCGGCGTCGTCCTGGGTGCGGCGGGCATCGAGCACCGGCGTGAGATCCGCGCCGCCGCCGAACCATGCCTTGGTGGTGACGACAAAGCGCGTGTTCATGTGCACGGCGGGAACGTGCGGATTGTGCATGTGGGCGATCAGCGAGATGCCCGAGGCCCAGAACCGCGGATCGCTGTCCGCGCCGGGGATGTCCTTGCGGAATTCCGGCGCGAACTCGCCGTGCACGGTCGAGCAGTGCACGCCGACCTTCTCGAACACCCGGCCGTGCATCATCGCCATGACGCCGCCGCCACCATCCGGGCCGGCTTTGGCCGGCCCGGCGCTTGAAGTGCCGATCTCGGGTAAACCCGAGACCGGGTCGCTCGAATGGTCGGTTCGCTCCCAGGGCGTGCGCTTGAAACGGCCCGCGGCCTGGCCCGCAAGCGGAGCGCCCGCGGGCAGCGCGTCTTCGAGCGCCTCGAACGCCGCGCAGATGTCGTCACGCAGGCGCTCGAACCAAGCGCGGGCGGTGGCCTTGCGGTGTTCGAGCGTGGCGGTGTCGGGGAGGGGGGTGGACATCGGGGCGATCTTATTCGCTTGGCGCCATTATTTTGGAAAGCCGTTCGTCTGCCGCATCGCCTCGCCCAATGCCATGGCTGCGGCCATCGCCACATTGATCGAGCGCAAACCCGGCCGCATCGGGATCCGGAGCCTCGCGTCGGCCGCCCGATGGACCGCCTCGGGCACGCCCGCGGACTCCCGCCCGAGGGCCAGGATGTCGTCCGGCCGGTATGCGTGGTCGAGATAGGAGACCGTCGCGCCCGTGCTGAACAGCAGCAGCCGGGTTCCCGCGGTCCGCCGCCAGTCCTCGAAGGCCTGCCATGACGTGTGGCGAATGATGGCGACCTGATCGAGATAGTCCATGCCGGCACGGCGGAAGGCGCGGTCGGAGGTCGGGAACCCGGCCGGCTCGATGATGTGCGCCTCGACGCCGAGGCATGCGGCAAGGCGCAGAATCGCGCCGGTGTTCTGGGGGATATCGGGCTCGTAGAGGGCGATCCGCATGGGCTTCGTTTCCGCCGCGCATTGCGCGCCGTCAATGCCCGAAATATCCGATGGACAAAGGATTTGTGCGACTCTTGGTCATTCGCGCGAGGCCGGGCTTGCGCTCTGTTTATAAGGGTGCC
>JAIESI010000057.1 GCA_019746135.1 Xanthobacteraceae bacterium | reverse complement strand
AAAGCGCGCCGGATGGAACACAGATTTCCTCCTCCAGGTCCTGCAAATCACCCGTTAACCTGGATTCCTTGCCGTGCGGGAGCTGCTCCAGTCCGCGGCGCGCCCGCGCCGCGGGTCAAGCTTACAGCGCCGCCGACAGCGGCTCGGCGATGAGCCGCGCCCCGACGTCAGCCGCGCCGCCCGGCGCAAGCGACACGACGAGGCGGATGGGTTTCGCCGGCCAGTCCTGCGCCGATGCGGGCGTGGAAAAAGCGACGACCAGCAGCAAGATCGCGCTCAACGCCCGCCGTTTCATGCGCAACCTCCCGCGCCGCTCACATCGGTGGCGTGACCCCGACCGTCTGCGCGGCCTTGGCGATACGTTGCCATGTGCCCTTGGGGATGGGAATGCCGTTCGCCTCGCGCTCAGCCCGGATCGCATCGCCGCGCTCGCCGGGAAGCATGATCCTGGCGACGCCCTCGGCGCGGGCGAGGCCGGCGATGGCGGTTCCGAGCCTTTCCGCTTCGGCGGCGAAGCGATCCGGATTGCCGAAGCCGCCGATGTCGATGGCGATCACGGTGCCGTTGAGGAACGGATCGTCGCCGATCGCCCAGCTCTCCAGATCCGGCGCAACGCGTGATTCGTTGAGCAGGAGACTGGTCAGGCATTCGATCATGAACGAGAGGCCTGCGCCCTTCGCGCCGCCGAGCGGCAGCAGCGTCTCGACCGCCTTGGGGTCGGTGGTGTCCTTACCGTCCTTGTCGAGGCCCCAGCCGAGCGGAATTTTCTCGCCGCGGTCGGCCGCGCCCATGATCTTGCCGTTGGCGACCACGCCGGTCGAGAAGTCGAGCAGATACGGCCGGCCGTTTCGCCGCGGCACCGCGAAGGCGATCGGGTTGGACGACACCGCGGCGACCCGCGTGCCGGGATAGGCCATCATCGGGCCGGACGCGCTGGTGGCGATGCCGATGAAGCCTGCTTCCGCCGCCTGCAGCGCGAAATAGCCGATCGCGCCGGTGTGGGTGATGTGGCGCGCGGCGCACATGCCGACATGGACCTTGCGGGCGCAGTCCATCGCCTCGTTCATCGCCATGGTCATGGCGACGGCGGACGGCGCGCGGTCGGCCTCGATCACCACCGCGGCGCCATCCTTCTTCTCGATGCGGATGTTCGGTGCGGGATTGATCGATTTCGCGTTCACGAGATCGATGTAGCGCGGAATGCGGATGATGCCGTGCGAATCGGTGCCGCGGAGATTGGCCCACACCAGCATCTTCGCCCATTCGCCGGCATGCTCGCGGGTGAGGCCGACCGCGGTAAAGATCGACGTGACGAAGTCCGTCAGCTCGGTTTTGCCGATGCGCAGTGATTCCTGAGCCATACTCCAGTGACCTGTCCTTGCTTTCGGCCTTGCGCCGCCCTCGCCGCCGTCGTGCCCGGCCATAGTCGTCCGAAGGACGGCGTCGCTTCGCTCGCCTATCGTGCCGGGCATCCCGCTTAGGGACGCACTGTGCTCACCTGATCGAGATGGCCGGGACAAGCCCGGCCAAGACGTTGCACCACTTGAACCCTATTCACTAAAGCTTGACGCTGGCGGCCGACTTGTACCAGTCGAGGATCTGCACGCCGTTCCAGTACAGCACACCGTCGAAGCGGCGCGTGTACTCGTAGATCGCCTCGAGATATTTGATCCGGTGCGGCTGGCCGCTGATGTAGGGATGGATCGCCAGCGCCATCACCTTGGCGCGGTCCTTGCCCTCGGCATAAAGCCGGTCGAACTGATCGATCGCGCGCTTGACGAGATAATCGCTCTCGTGGTGCTGCACGATCATCATCGGAATGTCGTTGAGCTCCACCGTGTAAGGCAGCGTCACCAGCGGGCCTTCGATGGTCTTGATGACGGTCGGCTCGTCGTCATAGACCCAGTCGCCGATGTACTGCACGCCGGCCTTCTTCAGGAGCTCCGGCGTCTCCAGCGTCTGGGTCAGGCCCGGGCCGAGCCAGCCGACCGGCCGCGTGCCGGTGAACTTCTCGATCACCTCCATCGAGCGCTTGATCATCCCGGCCTGGTCTTCGCTCTTGTGGATCGGCAGCTGGTCGTAGGCGTGGCCCATGAACTCCCAGCCGTCCTTCTTGGCCTGCTCGGCGACGCGCGGATAATCCTCGCAGATGCGGGCGTTGGCGGCGAGCGTCGGCTTGATGCCGAGGCGGGCGAACAGCTCGTAGAAGCGCCAGGCGCCGACCCGCATGCCGTATTCGTGCCAGCTCCAGTTCGGCACGTCGGGCAGCAGCACCTGCCCGGTCGGCGCCGGAATCACCTGCCGCGCCATCGGCCGCGAGATGTCCCAGACCTCGTAGTTGACGATGGTCCAGAAGATCACCCGCGCGTTGTCCGGCAGCTTCAGCGGCGGCCGGTCGACGATGGCGGAATATTCGGCGCGCTGGCTGGGAATGAGCGGATCGGCCACGGAAGCACTCCACGGTTGGCGGGGCGGCGATGCGCAGTATCCATCGCAGGCGCCGTCACGCAAGTCTACGGGTCAACTGGTCAAGGGTTAGCGCGTCCTGGCCAGCGCCAGCCACGCGCCGCCGCCGATCAGGCAGACCCCGCCGATGCGCGAGACGAGCCGCACGCGGCTCTTCGACATCAGATTGCGCGCGCCGCCCGCGAGCAGCGCATAGCCGCCGTCGGAAATCGCCGCGGCCGCCATCGCGGTGAGGCCCAGCAGGATGACCTGCCGCACATAGTCGGTCGACGGATCGATGAATTGCGGAATGAACGCGCCGAACCAGAGCAGCGCCTTCGGGTTGCCGAGCAGCACCAGAAAGCCCTGCAGCACGAAGCCGCCGCGCGGCGCAGGCGCCCCGGCTTGCGCCTCGATGCCGCCGGAGGCGCGAAGAAGCTTCCAGCCGAGCCAGACGAGATAGGCCGCGCCGATGAGCCGCAGCCAGTCGAACCAGACGCCCATGGTGGCGATGACCGAGGAGAGCCCGACCGCGAGAACGAGCATCATCAGGCCGAGGCCGAACTGCGTGCCGAGCACATTGAGCAGGCCGGCGCGCGCACCATGCGTCAGGCTGTTGGCGATGATCAGCGTCACGGTCGGCCCGGGAATAATGGTGATGACGAGGCAGGCCAGCACATAGGCGACGTAAAGCTCGACGGACATTCCTCACCTCATTCCTTGCTTATTTCGTTGAGCATGATCTTATCCGAAAACCGCTCCACACCCCGGATCAAGTCCGGGGCAGGCTTTTTCGGGATCATGCTCTAGAAGATCAGCAGCAGGCCGGAGCCGATCAGCAGCGCCGACAGCATCTGCACGAACCGCTTCTCGCTGAGCCGGCCGTAGATTTTCCACCCGGTCCACGACCCGAGCAAGACCGCGGGCACGGCGAACAGCAGCAGCACGCCCCCGGTGCGGTCGAACGACACCGCACCGATCAGCAGCAGCGTCAGCACGTGGGCCGCGACGATGAACGGCTGGTAGACGCCGCGCGCGGTTTCTTTTGGCCAGCCGCGGATCTGCGTCCAGACCGCCGGGAAGATGCCGGAGAGGCCGGCGACGCCGCCGAACAGACCGCCGAGAAATCCCGCCACCGCGTCGGCGAAGCGCCCGCGCCAAAACCCTCGAGAAGGCACATGCGGCAGGCGCAGCCCGCTCAGGGCGTAGACGCCGTAGGCGATCATGAACACCGCGAGCCCGATCTTGATGCCGCGCTGGTCGGTTCCGACCACCAGCAGCACGCCGAGCGGAATGCCGATCGCGCCGCCGATCAGGAACGGCCACAGCCGCTTCAGGTCGATGGTGCGGCGGATGGCCCAGACCAGGCTCGCCTGGTTGACCAGCCCGCCGGCGACCACCAGCAGCGCGACGTGCACCGGCGAGATCACGTGCAGCCAGATCGAGCTCGCCACCACGCCATAGGCGAAACCCGCCGCGCCGGTGGCGATGCCGCCGAGAAAGCCGCCGAGCACGACCAGGGCTATGGTCTGCGCCGAAAGCTCAGGCAGCATGGCGCGCGGCCTTGGTCATCGCGAACGGGATCCGGCTTCGTGGCTTGTCGGCGGCGGCAGAATAACATCAACTGCTCGCAGAGCTGCCCTTCGCAGACTTGGCACTTCAAGACAAGACTTGGCGCCTCAAGACAACAGGAATGCCCGCATGTCCGCTTCGCAATCCGGCAAGGCCATTGCCGACGCCCTGCAGCACCGCTTCGGCGAGGGCTTCGCGGTCGACGAAACGCTTCCCGGTCTCGACGCGCTGGCGCGGCTCGCCGCACGGCGCGTGCATCGCCGGTACAAGCCCGACGCGGTCGATCCGAAGCTCCTGCGGCTGCTGTGCGCCTGCGCGCTGTCGGCGCCGAGCAAGAGCGACCTGCAGCAGGCGGATATCGCGATCCTCGAAAAGCCTGAGCAGAACGCGATTGCCGATCTCATTCCCGACCAGCCGTTCATCCGCACCGCGCCGGCGTTCCTGGTGTTCCTCGCCAACGGCCGCAGGCTTGCCGAAATCTCGAAGCTGCGCGGCAAGCCGTTTCCCAACGACCATCTCGACCAGTTCTTCAATGCCGCAGTCGATGCCGGCATCGTGCTCGCGACCTTCATCGCCGCGGCCGATGCGGTGGGCCTCGGCACCTGCCCGATCAGCGTGATCCGCGATCACTCGGCGAAGGTGAGCGAGATGCTGAAGCTGCCGCAACGGGTGATCCCGGTGGCGGGGATGTGCGTCGGCTGGCCGTCCGAGAAAGGCCACATCAGCCCGCGGCTGTCGCTCGACAGCACGGTGCACGAGGGCCGCTACGATGAAGGCGATCTCGCGGCGCGGATCGACGCCTATGACAAGCGCCGCGCCGCCATCCATCCCACCAAGCCGCGCGACCCCGCCCGCTGGGGCGAGGTCGCGTTCTACGGCTGGTCAGAGGACAAGGCGCGGCAATACGGCGTGCCGCAGCGCGCGGATTTCGGCGCGTTCGTGCGGAGGAAGGGCTTCAACCTCGACTGATCACTTCAGCTTCTGCGCATAGGCGACGAGCTGCTCGAACACCGTTCCCCAGCCCTGCTCGAAGCCCATATCCTCGTGCTTCTTGCGGTCGGCATCGTTCTTGTGCAGGGCGCGGGCGACGTATTTGGTGCCGTCCGGGTGATCCTCGAACGTCAGGATGGCGGTCATGAACGGGTTCTCCGAGGGGCGGAAGCCCGGCAGCAGCGCATCGGTCCACACCAGCCGCTCATGGCGCACGACTTCGAGATAGCAGCCCGTATTGGGAAACTCCTTCCCCTCCGGCGACAGCATGGTCGCGCGGAAGATGCCGCCCGGCTTGAGGTCGATCTCGCAGTCGATGGTCTTCCACGGCAACGGACAGAACCACGGCATCAGGTGCTCGGGCTCGGTCCAGCAGCGCCACAGGATCGCGCGCGGCAGCTTGGTGAACCGCGTCATGACGAGATCGAGACGCGGGTCATTTGTGGCGCTTGTGCTTTTGTCGAGCATGGTTGTTCTCCTTTTCGTACAGACTCGCAGCATAGGCCTCGAAACGGTCGAGGCGGTTTTCCCAGACGGCGCGCTGCCGCTCGAGCCACGATTGCGTGGCGTCGAACGCCTTCTGGTTGATCTCGCAGGTGCGGACACGGCCGACCTTGTGCGTGCCGACCAGTCCTGAATCCTCCAGCACGCGGATGTGCTGGAGCAGCGTCGGCATCGCCATCTCGAACGGCCGGGACAATTCGCTGACCGACGCGGGACCCTGACTGAGCCGCATGACGATGGCGCGGCGCGTCTGATCGGACAGCGCATGGAACAGGCGGTCGAGGTGTTCCGGTTGGTTAGTCATATGGCTAACTAATAGCGAGACCGCGCGCCTGTCAAGAACATTTAGCCAATTGCCTAAGTGATGAGACGCGGCGGCGCTCTCGTGTCCCGGGCGAGCGAAGCGAGACCCGGGACCCCGGTTTGCATCGAGAGAACCGGGGTCCCGGGTCTGCGGCGCACCACTTCGTGATGCGCCGCGCCCGGGACACGAGAGGGGTGATTGGAGCGCCTACTTGCGCACGTACTTCTGCACGCGCCAGTTCAGCGTGTCGGCGACGAAAATCTCGCCGCGCGGGCTGACCGCGATGTAGTGCGCCTCGCCGTATTTGCCGAGCGTCTTGCCCTGCCCGGCATCGGCCATCACCCCCACCACGTTACCGGCAAGATCGAGCTTCATGATCCGGCCGGTGTGACCGTGCGCCAGCCAGATATGCTGGTCCGGCCCCATGAACAGCCCGCAGGGCGTGCCGGGATGCTGCGACTCGCGGACATAGTTGCCGTCGGCGTCGAACACCTGGATGCGGGCGTTGTTGCGGTCGGCGATGTAGAGCAGGCCCTCCGCGTCGAACACCAGCGAATGCGGCAGGTCGAGCTCGCCCGGCCCCTTGCCCTTGCGGCCCCAGGTCTTGATGAAGTTGCCGTCCTTGTCGAACTTCAAGACCCGCGACTCGCCCTTGCCGTGCCCCTGCAGCACGAACAGGTCGCCGGTCGGCCCGACCACCGCCTCGTTCGGCTCGTTGAACAGACGCAGGTGCCCAAACTCATGCCACTCGCCGGGCCGGGCCCGGACACCGAGCAGCATCTCGAGCCGCCCGGACGGGTTGAACTTGTAGACCACGTGGCCGGCGACGTCGGTCGCCCAGATGTTGTCCTGCGCGTCGATGCGCAGCCCGTGCGGGCGGTCGAACATGCCGTCGCCGAAGCCGCGGATGAAGTTGCCGTCGGCATCGAATTCCATCACCGGCATCGGCCCGCGATGGATGACGAAGATATGACCTTTGGAGTTGAACGCGACGCCCGAGGTGCCGCCAAAGTTCATGCCGGGCGGCAGCTTGAAGGATTCAGGTACCGCAATGTAGTCGAGCGGTGGAGGTGCCATTTGCGCCCTGCTCGGAGTTGAACAAACAAGCTTGCCGGCAGCAGAACCATCGTTCGCATGCGAGCCCCCGTCCCGGAACAGGTCTTGCCAGTGTCCCGGACCCGAAGTTCGCACGGTTGCTCAGCAGGCACTATTGCGAACTTCGGGTCCAAAGGGACACTGGAATCGTAAGCTTTCTGGTGTCGCTTTGGTTCGGAAGTTCGCTTCGGAGCAAGCTGAGAAGCCGGGCGAACTTCCGAACCGCGACACCAGCCGAAGCATACGGGATTTCCGGCCCGCCGCCACCGCCTCCTGCCTTGCCGCCCCCCTTGCCGGACCGCTCGACTCCACCGTCGCCGGTCCTATAGATAAGACAACCTATTCAAGGGAGTGCGGGGAGGACGATGGCTATTCCGCAACTGCTCGTTCACGAGAAGAAAGACACGGTCGGCGTGGTGGTGGTCGAGGACCTGAAGAAGGGCACCGACATGCTGTGCGTCGTCACCCACGACAATTCGTCGTTCAAGCTGAAGTCGAAGATGGACGTGCCGATCGGCCACAAGGTGGCGCTGGTCGACATCAAGAAGGGCGACACGATCTGGAAATACGGCCAGGACATCGGCGTCGCCAAGGCCAAGATCGGCAAGGGCGAGCACGTGCACGTGCACAACGTCAAAACCAAGCGGTGGTGAGCGCCATGGCAAAGAAAGACAAGAAGTCGAAGCAGAACGGCAAGGCGGTCGCGAAGAAGAGCAACTACGGCGACCTGACGTTCCAGGGCTGGCGGCGCGAGAACGGCCGGGTCGGCGTCCGCAACCACGTCATCATCCTGCCGCTCGACGACCTGTCGAACGCGGCCTGCGAGGCGGTCGCCAACAACATCAAGGGCACCATGGCGCTGCCGCACGCCTACGGCCGCCTGCAGTTCGGCGAGGACCTCGACCTGCACTTCCGCACGCTGATCGGCACCGGCGCCAATCCGAACGTCGCCGCGGTGGTGGTCATCGGCATCGAGGACCAGTGGACCAAGCGCGTGGTCGACGGCATCGCCAAGACCGGCAAGCCGGTGACCGGCTTCGGCATCGAGGGCCACGGCGATATCGCCACCGTCGCCAAGGCCTCCTACGTCGCCAAGCAATACGTGCAGTGGGCCTCGGAGCTGCAGCGCGAGGAGTGCAACGTCTCCGAGCTCTGGGTCTCGACCAAGTGCGGCGAGAGTGACACCACCACCGGCCTCGCCTCCTGCCCGACGGTCGGCAACATGTACGACAAGCTGATCCCGCACGGCATCTACGGGGTGTTCGGCGAGACCTCGGAGATCACCGGCGCCGAGCATCTCGCCAAGGATCGCGCGATCAGCAAGAAGGTCGGCGAGAAGTGGTACAAGGTCTGGAAGGCGTACCAGGACGACGTGATCGAGGCGCACAAGACCGACGACCTCTCCGACTCGCAGCCGACCAAGGGCAACATCGCCGGCGGCCTGACCACCATCGAGGAAAAGGCGCTCGGCAATCTCGAGAAGATCGGCCGCGAGTGCCGCTACATCGACGTGCTGGAGCCGGCCGAGGCGCCGCGCAAGGGCAAGGGTCTCTATTACATGGACACGTCGTCGGCCGCGGCCGAATGCGTGACCTTGATGGCGGCCGGCGGCTATGTGGTGCACACCTTCCCCACCGGCCAGGGCAACGTGATCGGCAATCCGATCGTGCCGGTGATCAAGATCAGCGGCAACCCGAAGACCATCCGCACCATGGGCGAGCACATCGACGTGGACGTGTCCGGCATCCTGCGCCGCGACATGACCATTCCGCAGGCCGGCGACGCGCTGATCGACATGATCGTGCGCACCGCCAACGGCCGGCTCACCGCGGCGGAGGCACTCGGCCATCGCGAATACGTGATGACGAAGCTTTATCGGAGCGCCTGATTGCTCTCGGTCATTCCGGGGCGCTCGCGGAAGCGAGCGAACCCGGAATCCAGACACAGGCTCCACCGATTGCTTTTCTGGATTCCGGGCCCCGCGCCATAGCGCGTATAAGACGCGCGTAACCGCGCCGATGGCGCGGTTCCGGAATGACGGTCAAGGGACACTGTACGCCATGCCGACGCTCACTCTGCTCCAGGCCGAAGGGCTGGTGGTGCGCACGCTCACGCGCAACCGCACCAATGTCGACAATGCGCGCAGCGTCGCCCGCGCGCTGGTCGGCGCCGAGGCCGACGGGCTGAAGGGCCACGGCCTGTCGCGCGTGCCGATGTATGCGGCGCAGGCGAAGGTGCGGAAGGTCGACGGGCTCGCGCTGCCGCTGGTGACGCGGCCGCGGCCGGGGCTGATTGCGGTCGACGCCGGCTACGGCTTCGCGTTTCCGGCGCTCGAGGCCGCGGAGGACGCGCTGCGCAACGCGGTCAAAACCCAGGGTGTCGCCGCCGCAGCCATCAAGCGGTCGAGCCACGCCGGCGCGGCAAGCCAGCCGGTCGAGCGGCTGGCGCAGCAAGGCCTCGTCGCGCTGATGTTCGTCAACACACCGGCGGCGATGGCGCCGTGGGGCGGCTCGAAGGCGGTGTTCGGCACCAATCCGATCGCCTTCGCCTGCCCCCTGCCCGGCCGCCCGCCGCTGGTGATCGACCTGTCGCTGTCGAAGGTCGCACGCGGCAACGTCATGGCGGCGAAGCAGCGCGGCGAGCGGCTGCCGCCCGGCTGGGCGCTCGACGAGAAGGGCCAGCCGACCTCCGATCCCGACGCCGCGCTGCGCGGCACCATGCTGCCGATGGGCGACGCCAAGGGCATTGCGCTGGCGCTGATGGTGGAGCTTCTGGCCGCGGGCCTGGCCGGCGCGAACTACGCGGCGGAGGCGTCGTCCTATCTCGACGCCGAGGGCGCGCCGTCCGGCACCGGGCAGCTGCTCATCGCGTTCGATCCGTCCGGGTTCGGCAACCACGCGCTCGGGCGGTTCGGCGTGCTGGCGGTCGCGATCGAGAGCCAGCAGGGCGCGCGATTGCCGGGCGAGCGGCGGCTGGCGCTGCGCGCCAAGGCCAAGGTCGAGGGCCTGACGATTTCCGACAAGCTGATGGAAGAGATCGAGGCGGCGTAGGTGACCGCGAATTCGTAGGGTGGGCAAAGCGAAGCGTGCCCACCTGTCACGAGTGGTGCCCGCGAGGTGGGCACGGCGCCATAGCGCGTCGAAGACGCGCGTGACCGCGCTGGCGGCGCCTTTGCCCACCCTTCTGTAACGGGCCTCGATTGGTCAATCCCTTTTTGCGTCGTCGTCTTCACCGGGTTCTCG
>JAIESI010000326.1 GCA_019746135.1 Xanthobacteraceae bacterium | reverse complement strand
CCGCCACCGCCCCCGCTGCGGCCTTCGCCGCCCGCGCCGTCGGCGCGGCGATCGCAGACCTTGCAGGACGAAGCGGCGCGCACGTTCCGCGACGTCACCAACGATCCGCAGGCCGCCGCCGAGGCGCGTCAGGCCGCGGCTGCGGAAGCACGCAACGCTGCGCGCTACGAATACGAGCGGGATCGCGGGCTGCCGCCGGCGCCCTCGCTGCCGCCGCCGGAGCGCCATCCGCTCGCCGACTACGGCTCGCTCGAGCCGCAGGTGCAGCCGGAAAATCTCTGGGCCCTGCCGCTCGACGGCCAGCAGCCGCAGCCGCCGGTCGACTACGACGGCGGACAGGCACCGCCGCCGCGCTATGAGCCGCAATACGAGGAGCCCGAGCCGCGGCGGCGGGTGCGCGAGCCGCGCTCCTACGGCAAATACATCCGCACCGCGCTGATCGCCATTCTCGTTTTTGCCGCGATCGGCGCGCTCTACTGGCAAAGGTCGAACATCGCCAGCGTCGGCAGCAGCATCGCCTCGCTGTTCCGCTCGGCACCGCAAGCGCCGCGCGAAACGCAGGCCCCGTCGCGGCCGAAGATTTCCGACCGGCTCGGCCAGCCTTCGACGCAGCAGCAGTCCGGCGTCGCGGTGGCCCAGCGCGTGGTGCTCTACGAGGAGGACCCGGCCGATGCGCAGGGCAAGCGCTTCGTCGGCACCGCGGTCTGGCGCACCGAGACCAAGCCCGGCGCGGCGGGCCGCCCGCCCGAGCTTGCGGTGCGCGCCGACATCGATATCCCCGACCGCAAGATGAGCGTGACCTGGTCGCTCCGCCGCAACACCGACCAGTCGCTGCCGGCGAGCCACACCATCGAGATCGTGTTCAACCTGCCGAACGACTCAACGTCCGGCGGCGTGCAGAACGTGCCCGGTGTGCTGATGAAGCAGGCCGAGCAGACCCGCGGCGTGCCGCTCGCGGGGCTTGCGGTGAAGGTGACGCCGGGCTTCTTTCTGATCGGCCTGTCGGCGGTCGAGGTCGACACCCAGCGCAACATCCAGCTCCTGAAAGAGCGGTCGTGGTTCGACATCCCGATCGTCTACAACAACAACCGCCGCGCCATTCTGGCGATGGAAAAGGGCACGCCCGGCGAGAAGGCGTTCAACGAGGCGTTCGCCTCCTGGCGGCAGTAAGTTTTTCCGAGCTGTTGCAACTCGTGTCCCGGGCGCAGCGCAGCACGAAGCGCAGCGGAGTGGTGCGCTGCACACCCGGGACCGTTGCGAACACCGCCTTTGGAACGGTCCCGGATCAGCGGTGCACCGCTGCGCTTCGCTTGCGCTGCACCGCATCCGGGACACGCGCCGTCGCTACTGCGCCTTGATCCCCGCCTTCTCGATCACCTCGGCCCAGCGCTTCACCTCGACCGCCACGTCGCGCTGGAACTGATCGCCGCCGATGCTCACCGGCTCGAAGCCGAGCTGCATCAGCTTCTCGCGGATCTCCGGCATCTCGGCGACCTTGAGCACCGCGCCGCCGGCCTTGTCGGCGACCGCCTTCGGCGTCTTCGCCAGCAGGAAGAACCCGGTCCACACCGTCGAGACCAGGCTCGGATAACCCGCCTCGATCACCGTCGGCACGTCCTTCACCGCGGCCGAACGCTGCGGCGTCGTCACCGCGAGCCCCTTGAGCTTGCCCGAGGTCACCAGCGGCACCGCGGGCGGCAGCGTCACCACCGACAATTCCGTCTGGCTCGACATCGTGGAGGTCAGCGCCTGCGCCGCGCCGGGGAAGGGCACGTGCGTGATCTTGGCGTTCGGTAGCGTCGTGATCAGGTGCGCCAGGAGCAGCTGCGGCACCGAGCCGGTGCCCGGCGAAGAATAGTTGAGCGGCCGTTTGCCGGCGAGCTCGACCACGTCCTTCAGCGTCGTCACCGGCAGCTCCGGTGCCGCCACGACGATGTTGGCCTGCGGCGCGACGCTCGCCACCGCCACGAGATCGCGCTCGATGCTCAGCCCGGGCGCAGCGTTCAGAAGCTGCGCCACCACCATCGAGTTGGTCGCGACCAGCACCGTGTAGCCGTCGGGATCGGCCGCCGCGACCGCGCGGCCGGCGATCAGTCCCGCCGCGCCGCCGCGGTTCTCCACCACCACGGTCTGGCCGAGGATCGCTGCCATCTTGTCGGCGAACAGCCGCGCCACCGCATCGACGCCGCCGCCCGGCGGGAAGCTCACCAGCAGGCGGATGTTGCGCGAGGGGTAGGCGTCCTGCGCCGCGGCAGGCGTTGCCAGCGCCGCAAATCCCGCCAGCAGCAAAACCAGCACCCTGATCGCCCCGTTCATGTCCGCCCCCGTGCGATTGTCAGACCGCCTTGTGCATCGGCCGCGCCGTGTGCCGGTTCACCGGCTTCGGCAGGCCGAGGTTGTCCCGAAGCGTAGCGCCTTCGTATTCGGTGCGGAACAGGCCGCGCCGCTGCAGCTCCGGCACCACCAGATCGACGAAATCCTTGATGCCGCCGGGCAGCGCCGCCGGCACATAGTTGAAGCCGTCCGCGGCCTCGTGCGTGAACCAGTGCTCCATCACGTCGGCAACCTGTTTGGCCGAGCCCACCGCCACGTGGTGGCCGTTGCCGGCCGCGACCGCGAGATAGAGCTGCCGGATCGTGAGGTTGTTCCGCCGCGCCATGTCGAGCATCAGCGCCGCTCTGCTGCGCATCCGCGGATTGATCTTATCGTCCGGCACCGGACCGTCGAGATCATACGCTGAGAGATCGCCGAGCGAGGCCGCAAGCTGCGACAGCCCGACCTTCGGATCGATCAGCGCCTGCAGCTCGCCATACTTGTCCTGCGCCTCCTGTGCGGAGCGGCCCACCACGGCCATGATGCCCGGCATGATGTGCAGTTGGCCCGGCAGCCTGCCGTATTTCGCAAGGCGCCCCTTCACCGACGCATAGTATTTCTGCGCGTTCTCGATCGAGGCTGACGCCGCGAACACCACGTCGGCGGTGGCCGCTGCCATCTCCTGGCCCTGCTCGGAGGCGCCGGCCTGCACGATCACCGGATGGCCCTGCGGCGTGCGCGGAATGTTGATCGGCCCGCGCACCGAGAAGTGCTCGCCCTTGTGGTTCAGCACATGCAGCCTGGCCGGATCGAAGAAGACGCCCGACGTCTTGTCGCGCACGAACGCGTCGTCTTCCCAGCAGTCCCACAGCCCGCGCACCACCTCGACGAACTCGGCGGCGCGGCCGTAGCGCTTGTCGTAGTCCGGCGTGGTCTCGTAGTTGAAGTTCTGCGCCTCCATCGGCGTGACCGACGTGACCACGTTCCAGCCGGCGCGCCCGCCGCTCAGATGGTCGAGCGAGGCGAACTGCCGCGCCACATGGAACGGCTCGCTGTAGGTGGTGGAGAGCGTGGCGACGAGGCCGATGCGCTGCGTCGCCATCGACAGCGCCGCAAGCAGCGTGATCGGCTCGAACCGCGACGAGTTGGAGAACCGGCAGAGCGCGCCCGGCGGCTCGTCGTATTCGCGGATGCCGACCGCATCGGCGAGGAACACCATGTCGAGCTTGCCGCGCTCGGCGGTCTGCGCGACATCGACCGAGTGGCGGATGTTCGGGCTGCCGTCGGCCGGGACGTCCGGATGCCGCCACGCCGCGACGTGATAGCCGAGCCCGATCATCGACACGCCGAGCTTCATCTGGCGCTTTTGCGCGGGCATGCGGAACCTCGCTGCTGGCCAACCGTGCGCAGTCTAGGAAATTGCCGGCGGACCGCCATCGGCTTTGCGGCATGACCATGTCGGTGCCGCCGCATGAAAGGCAATGCGCCGCCGCGCGATCCGGTTGCTCCGCGCGGCGCGATGACGTAAGTTCAGGCGTACGGGGACACGCAGGCTCCCCGCCAGACGGGCCGCTCCGTTCAAGCTCTGCGCAGCACTCGAACGTTTCGAGGAGATTGCGCATGGATGGATCGAGGCCCGCAATTTTTTTATTGCTTCGCATCGTCATCGCCGCGGGCGCGCTTGCGTGCGCAGTATCCGTGGGCTCGTCCCGGACAGGCTCCATCATGATCGACATCGGCAAGATGAACGCCGGCGTGCCGCCGGTGGGCGTCGGGATCAAGCCGCTGCCGCGACCGCACGCTCATTTGTGAATTCGGGGCGACACACCGCCGAAGGAGACTGACGATGATCGCAGAACTCGAACGCCGGGACTTGATCCGCAGCGCAGGCCTCGTGGCCGGCACAACCGCCGTCGCGAGCCTGATCGAGCCGTCCGCATTGGCGCAGGGCGCGCAGCAGGCAGGAGCAAAAGCCATGACCCATCAACCCAAGCCGCTGTCCCTCGATCCCAAGTCCATCACCGGAATTTCCGAGAAGGTTCTGGTCAGCCACTACGAGAACAACTACGTCGGCGCGGTGAAGCGGCTGAACGCCATCGGCGCTCAGCTCGCCGAGCTCGATTTCGCCACAGCGCCGAACTTCGTCATCAACGGCCTCAAGCGCGAGGAGCTGATGGCGACCAACTCGATGATCCTGCACGAGATCTATTTCGACGGTCTCGGCGGCGCGTCGCGGCCGGCCGGCGCGCTGGCCAATGCGATCGCGCGCGACTTCGGCGGCTTCGAGCGCTGGCGGACCGAATTCGCCGCCATGGGCAAGGCCGAGGGCGGCGGCTCGGGCTGGGTGATCCTGGCCTATTCGCCGCGCGACAAGCGGCTGGTCAACCAATGGGCCGCCGACCACACCACGACGCTCGCCGGCGGACGGCCGGTCATGGTGCTCGACATGTACGAGCACGCCTATCACATGGACTATGGCGCGGCCGCGGCGAAGTATGTGGACGTGTTCATGGAGGCGATCCGCTGGGAAAACGCCATGAGGCTCTATGAGCGATACAGCCATGAGGGCTGACCGGCTGAGGGGAGCGCGTGAGCGACGATGACTGAAACCGTAGCTGACGGTCCGGCAAGCCGGACCGCGACATCCATGCGGTCTGGCGTGACCTTGCTCTACACCGCGCGCGGCGTGCGCGGCTTCGGCGACGGCTTCGCAGTCATCGTGCTGCCCGCGTATCTGTCCGCGATTGGCTACGACCCGGTGCGGATCGGCATCGTCGCCACCGCCTCGCTGCTCGGCACGGCGCTGCTGACGCTTGCGATCGGTGCCGTCGCCTCGCGCCACGATCTGCGCACACTGCTGCTCGCCGGGGCCGCCCTGATGGCGGCGACCGGCCTTGCGTTCCCCCAGGCCGAGCATTTCGTCTTCGTCGCACTGGTCGCCTTCGTCGGCACGGTCAATCCCTCGACCGGCGATCTCGGCGTGCTGGTGCCGCTCGAGCACGCGATGCTGGCGCATGGTGTCAGCGACGAGGACAGGACCAAAACCTTTGCTCGCTACAGCCTGATCGGCGCGCTGTCGATGGCGGCGGGCGCGCTCGCCGCCGCCGCGCCGGATTTTCTGGAAGCGGCCGGTCTCGCCAAGCTCACGGCCTTCAAGCTGATGTTCTATCTCTACGCGGCGCTGGGCGTGCTCAGCGCCGTGCTCTACCGGCGGCTGCCGCATATGCGCGGCCATAACCGTTCGAAGGACGGCGTCGCCTCGCTCGCCCATAGCCGTCCGAAGGACGGCGTCGCTTCGCCTACCTATGCGCGTGCGGACGAAAAGCGTCCCGGCGCGCTCGGGCCGTCGCGCGGCGTGGTCACCAAGCTCGCGGCGCTGTTCAGCCTCGACGCGTTCGCCGGCGGCTTTGTCGTGCAGTCGCTGCTGGCGCTGTGGCTGTTCGAGCGCTTCGACCTGTCGCTTGCGGCCGCGAGCGTGTTCTTTTTCTGGGCGAGCGTGGCGAGCGCGTTCTCTTATCCGGTTGCCGCCTGGCTCGCCGCGCGCTTCGGCCTGATCAACACCATGGTGTTCACCCACATTCCGTCGAGCGTGTTCCTGATCCTCGCGGCGTTCTCGAACAATCTCTATGTCGTGCTCGGCCTGCTGCTGTTGCGCGCGGGCCTGTCGCAGATGGACGTGCCGACGCGCACCTCCTACGTCATGGCGGTGGTGACGCCGCCGGAGCGCGCCGCCGCCGCAAGCTTCACCGCCGTGCCGCGCAGCCTTGCGTCCTCGGTCAGTCCGGCCTTTGCCGGCGTGCTGCTGACCTCGGCGTTTCCCGGCTTGCCGCTGGTCGTCTGCGGCGTGCTCAAGATCGTCTATGACGTGGCGCTGCTGTTCTCGTTCCGCCACATCAAGCCGCCCGAGGAGGGCCGCCAAGCCTGATGGCGGCGCGCGGCAGCGCGGTTTAACCTGAGCTTGCGGGCAGGTCCGGGCATCACTGCCCGAAAGCAAGGTCTCTCCCATCTCCATGTCGTTCGCGTCGCTCCGCAACAGCCCGCTGGTGGCGCTCCCGCTGCGCAGCCCGAACTTCGGCATCTATGCGCTGGGCAGCGGCGTGTCGCTCGTCGGCATGTGGATGCAGCGCATCGCTGTCGGCTGGCTCACCTGGCAGCTCACGCAGTCCGGACTGTGGCTCGGCATCGTCGCCTTCGCCGATTTCTTCCCGGTGCTGCTGATCGGTCCGATCGCCGGCGCTGCCGCCGACCGCTGGGACCGGCTGCGGGTGGTGAAGGTGAGCCAAGCCATCTCGCTGCTGCAGGCCGCAGCCCTGACGGCGCTGACCGCGACCGGCCACATGACGGTCGGACTGCTTGTGGCGCTGACCGCGTTCCAGGGCGTCCTCGTTGCCTTCAACCAGCCGGCCCGGCTTGCGCTGGTTCCTTCAATGGTGCCGCAGGAGGACCTCGCAAAAGCCGTCGCCATCAACTCGATTGTCTTCAACATCGCCCGCTTCGTCGGTCCGATGCTCGCAGGTCCCTGCATCGTCTGGTGGGGTGTTGAAGCGGCCTTCCTCGGCAATGCGCTGAGCTATGTCGCGTTCCTGGTTGCCCTCCAGCGCATCCGCGTGGCCTCGAATCGCGTCGAGCCGGCAAAGCGCCCAAGCTTCGGCAAGGATCTCCGCGAAGGCATCCGCTACACCGCGACCCATCCTGGCATCGCCGCGCTGCTGGTGCTGCTGATCGCCACCGGCATCGGCGGACGGCCGCTGGCCGAGCTGCTGCCGGGCTTCGCCGCAGACGTCTACCGCTCCGGCGCGGTGGGGCTTTCGATCCTCGCCGCGGCGATCGGCGGCGGCGCAATCCTCGGCGGTGTCTGGATCGGCCACCGTGCGCGGGCGGGGGGATTGATAAACCTCGCGCTCGGCTGCGTGTTCGGCGGCGCGGCCGCCACGGCAGCGGCGATTGCCACCGACAGCATGTGGCTTGCGGTCCCGGCGGTGGCTGTGTTCGGGTTCTGCAACTCGGTGGCCGGTATTTCGATCCAGACGCTCATTCAGCTCGCCGCCGACCGCAGCATGCAGGGGCGCGTGCTTGGCCTCTTTGGCCTGATCTTCCGCGGCGCGCCCGCCATCGGTGCGCTGGCGGCCGGCCTCGTCTCGGCGCAGTTCGGGCTGCGCTGGCCGGTGTTCCTGGGTGCGCTGCTGGTCGTTGCGGCGTGCGCCGCGACCTGGCTCAGGCGCGAGCAGATCGTCGCGTCGATGGCGCGTGGCGATGCAGACGGCGGGAGCGGGCGCTGAAAAAGCCAAACGCCGCTGCGCGTGAGCGCAGCGGCGTCAGCAGCGAGAGAAAACGATCGCTTAGTGGTGGTGACGGTGCCGCTTCTTGCGCGGACCGCGATGGCCCACGTTCGCGGGTGCCAGCGTCATCGACGAGATGCCGGCCGCGGCGGTGAACCCCGTCTGGGTCTGGACGCTGACCGGCTGCAGCGAGATCGTCTGGTTCGAGCCGCCGAACAGCGCGTTCGCGCCGGCACCGACGACGAACGACGCGCTCGCCGAGCCGCCGACATACTGGCCGGCGAGATCGCCCGGGCCGAGCCGGCGGGTCGGCGCGTACACCTGCCAGTGCACCCAGGTCGACTGGTTCCAGCCGATGTCGAGGCCGAAGCGGTTGATGGTGCCGTAATAGGGCTGCGGACGGCCGCCCCAGGCGGGCCGGAACATGCATTCCATCCGCGTCACCGAGCCGACCACGAAGGTCGTGGCAAGGCCGCGGCACTGCAGGTAGCCGACAGCGACCGCGTTCTGGGCCTGGGCTTGTGAGGTGACCGCGGTCAGGGTCGCGGCGGCGAATGCAATGCCGAGTAGTCTGCGCATCTTGGAAGCTCTCCTCCGATTCAGGTGCCTCCCCTTATCGGAGGATGTCCCTGGCGGAAAGCCGTAAATCCTTGGACCTACTGGTTTCTTGGATGGTGTGTGCGCCATACAACAACAGGCGTCGCGACCTGCCCCATCGGACGTCTCCGGGCCGCCCCAATGGTCGTTCCGGCCATGATTGTGACGCGCGGCCGGTGCGCCTGCATCACCGCCCCACCGTCCGTCGCCGCAAAGTCCTCCAACGTCCGGCGTCATTCAGTCGCACCGTCGCCGGATTCAACCAACAGAAAGCGGTCGCTGGGGTGGTCAATCAGGAGCATTTCTGATGAAGGCAATCATCGTCGCCATGAACTGCGCTGCCATGACCGGCTCTGCCTTGGCCCTCGCTTTCGTTTCGACGCCTGCTTTCGCCGGCAAGGCGCGCCATCACAAGCACACAAGCCATCACCACGTCGCGCGCGATGCGGCACCGGGGCAGGGGGCCTATGCGGCGATGGCCGCGCGCCATGCTGCGGCGAACGGCATTCCGGTGTCGCTGGTGCATCGCGTGATCATGCGCGAGAGCCGCTACAACCCGCGCGCGGTGAGCAAGGGCAACTACGGCATCATGCAGATCCGCCTCGGCACCGCGCGGGCGATGGGCTACACCGGCAGCGCCGCGGGCCTGCTCGATCCCGAGGTCAACATGACCTATGCGGTGAAGTACCTCGCCGGGGCCTACAAGGCCGCGGGCGGCAGCGAGGGCGGCGCGGTCTCGAACTATGCGGGCGGCTATTACGCTCAGGCCAAGCGCCGCGGCCTTTCGCCTTACGCGGCGCCGGGCTCTGCAACGTTCGCCCTGCAGACGCCCACGGGCGGCTACGACCAGCAGGTCAGCTACCAGCGGGCCACGCGCCGGGGCGTGTCGTCCTATCAGGCCCCGGGCTATGCCACGTTTGCCATGCAGACGCCCAGGCGGGGTGTTCTCAGCGCGCGCGGCAACTCCTACGCCGTCGCCCCGATGACGGCGGACCGTCACGCGGTGTTCTAACCAACGCCGGTGTCATTGCCGGGCGGCGCTTAGCGCCGTGACCCGGCAATCCATGAGCCGATCCAGCGAGTTCAATTCGTAAGACTGGACGTTTGTGCGGCACCTCATGGACCCGCGCGTCAAGCGCGCGGGTGACAGTGTGCCTGTTGCGCGGGTGTGTGCTCTTCAATCAAAAAAAGCCGGCGGCGCTTTCGCGCCGCCGGCTCCATTTTTCAAATACCGTCCGCTCAGTGCGCGGCGATCGCCTGCGGTGCGGCCGGCGGCGTTTCCATCGCCGACACGCGGTTCTTCACCGCCTTCTGCACCTTCTCGAACGCGCGCACCTCGATCTGGCGCACCCGCTCGCGCGATACGCCGAACTCGGCGGCGAGGTCCTCGAGCGTGACCGGCTCGTCCGAAAGCCTGCGCGCCTCGAAGATGCGCCGCTCGCGGTCGTTGAGCACCTCGAGCGCCGACGACAGCGCCTTGCGGCGGTTGTCGAGCTCCTCGTGCTCGGCCATCACGCTTTCCTGGCTGTCGCTGTCGTCAGCGAGCCAGTCCTGCCACTCACCGGATTCGCCGTCGTCGCGGATCGGCGCATTGAGCGACGCATCGCCGCCGAGACGGCGGTTCATGTCGATGACGTCCTGCTCGGTGACGCCCAGCCGCTTGGCGATGGTCTGCACCTGATCGGGGCGCAGATCGCCCTCCTGCAGCGCGGAGATCTTGCTCTTCGCCTTGCGCAGGTTGAAGAACAGCTTCTTCTGGTTCGCGGTGGT